>NZ_JBQEPG010000022.1:0-95157 GCF_052045635.1 Pseudomonas sp. 22189 | reverse complement strand
CCCGAGCACAAAAAAGGCCCGCATCACTGCGGGCCTTTTTATTGTTACGCCGGTCGAATCAACCGCGACGACGCAGCGCGTCGATACGCTCTTCCAGCGGCGGATGGCTCATGAACATGCGGGCAAAGCCCTGTTTGATGCCACCGTTGATGCCGAAGGCGTTCAGGGTGTCCGGCATGTGTACCGGCAGGCCCTGTTCGGCGCGCAGGCGTTGCAGCGCGCCGATCATCGCGTTGGTGCCCGCCAGACGTGCGCCGGCTTCGTCGGCACGGAATTCGCGCTTGCGCGAGAACCACATGACGATAGCGCTGGCGAG
This sequence comes from Pseudomonas sp. 22189, assembly GCF_052045635.1. Classification (NCBI taxonomy): domain Bacteria; kingdom Pseudomonadati; phylum Pseudomonadota; class Gammaproteobacteria; order Pseudomonadales; family Pseudomonadaceae; genus Pseudomonas; species Pseudomonas sp. 22189. The sequence goes on along the minus strand of NZ_JBQEPG010000022.1, from coordinate 94,841 downwards.
GATGCCCAGGACCAGTTCGGCGAAGATGGTCGCCACGTAGTAGGCAATGCCCTGGCCTTCTTCGTTCTTGAAAATCACCTTGTCGACGAAGTTGCCGATGATCCGCGCAAAGAACATCACGAAGGTGTTCACCACGCCCTGGATCAGCGCCAGTGTGACCATGTCACCGTTGGCCACGTGACCGATTTCGTGGGCCAGAACGGCTTTCACTTCATCCGGCGAAAAGCGCTCGAGCAGGCCCTGGCTGACTGCGACCAACGCGTCGTTCTTGTTCCAGCCGGTCGCAAAGGCATTGGCCTCGTAGGCCGGAAAAATACCGACTTCGGGCATCTTGATCCCGGCTTCGCGGGACAGTTGCTCGACGGTTTGCAGCAGCCATTGTTCATGCCGGGTACGTGGCTGGCTGATGATCTGGGTGCCGGTGCTCATCTTTGCCATCCACTTTGAGATGAACAGCGAGAACAGCGAACCGGCGAAACCAAAGACCGCACAGAAAACCAGCAGCTGACTGAGGTTGAGATCAACCCCGTTGGCCGCCATGAACCCGTTGAAGCCGAACAGGCTCAGGGTGATGCTGGCTATCAGCACGACCGCCAGGTTAGTGGCCAAAAACAGCAGGATGCGCATCATGGTTGTAGAAATCTCCTCAAGCTAAAGATGTAGCGTACTGCGGGGTATATAAGGTGCGGCACGGGGTGATTCAACTGAGTGACTATTTCAAACTGTGTCCTACAGCGGATTCCGGGGCTGCAGGCCATTGCCCACGACCGAAACCGAAAGGGATGACAGCCAGCCGCCACCCGCCACCACTGCGCCAGAGGCGTGTGGACTATTCGAATCGCAAGTGTAGAAGGCCCTGCGAGGCGAGGAGGGCAGAAGTGTTGCTGAATCAGACAGTGCGCAACGTTCGGGCCGTTGCGCACTGTCGACCGGTTACTGGCGGTAGGATTTGAGGAAGTTGCCGATACGTCCGATGGCCATCTCGAGGTCGTCGACGCGGGGCAGGGTTACCACGCGGAAGTGATCCGGCCACGGCCAGTTGAACGCCGTGCCTTGCACCACCAGCAGCTTCTCGGAGAGCAGCAGGTCGAGGACAAATTTTTCGTCGTTGTGGATCGGGCAGACCTTCGGGTCGATCCGCGGGAATGCATACAGCGCGCCCATCGGCTTGACGCAGCTGACGCCCGGAATGTCGTTGAGCAACTCCCAGGTACGGTTGCGCTGCTCCAGCAGGCGACCTTGCGGCAGCACCAGATCATTGATGCTCTGATAACCGCCGAGGGCGGTCTGAATCGCATGCTGACTCGGGACGTTGGCGCACAGGCGCATGTTGGCCAGCATGTCGATGCCTTCGATGTAGCTCTGGGCATTGTGTTTCGGCCCGGAGATGGCGATCCAGCCGGAGCGGAAACCCGCCACGCGGTAGGATTTCGACAGACCGTTGAAGGTCAGGCACAGCAGGTCCGGCGCCAGCGAGGCGGTGCAGATGTGCACAGCATCGTCATAGAGGATCTTGTCGTAGATCTCGTCGGAGAACACCACCAGATTGTGCGCGCGGGCGATTTCCAGCATGCCCAGCAGTACTTCCTTCGAGTACACCGCACCGGTCGGGTTGTTCGGGTTGATGATCACCATGGCCTTGGTGTTCGGCGTGATCTTGGCCTTGATGTCGGCCAGATCCGGGAACCAGTCGGCACCCTCGTCGCACAGGTAGTGAACGGCGTTACCGCCGGCCAGGCTCACGGCGGCGGTCCAGAGCGGGTAGTCCGGGGCCGGTACCAGCACTTCGTCACCGTTGTTGAGCAGCGCCTGCAGCGACATCACGATCAGCTCGGACACGCCGTTGCCCAGGTAGATGTCTTCAATGCCGACACCTTCCACATTCTTTTGCTGGTAGTACTGCATCACCGCTTTACGGGCGCTGAACAGGCCTTTGGAATCGCTGTAGCCTTGGGCGGTCGGCAGGTTGCGGATCACGTCCTGGAGAATTTCGTCCGGCGCTTCGAAACCAAACGGTGCCGGGTTGCCGATGTTCAGCTTGAGGATGCGCTGGCCTTCCTCCTCCAGACGTTTGGCGTGCTTGAGCACCGGTCCGCGAATGTCGTAGCAGACGTTGGCGAGCTTGTTCGATTTGCTGAACTGCATGGCGATGTGATCCCGAAAATGAACGATCCAGACGGCGGATGGCCAACCGTACTGGGATTCCTGCGTCTTCGCACAGGCGGAGTCTTGCGCGGTGGCGCCAATAATCCGTTTGAATGCGCCCGGTCTGGCTGCCAGACTGGCGTGTGACGAGGCGCAATCATACGTGCCACCCGATCCGTGGAAAAGGTACAGATCGGGCTTTTTCAGCCGTTGAGGTGTGATGATGGAAAAGTTGGAAAAAACCCTGGAAGAATGGCGTGCGATGCTCGATCCCGAGCAGTACAACGTGTGCCGGCTCAGTGCGACCGAACGGCCGTTCTCCGGCAAATACAACGCCACCAAAACCGACGGCATTTATCATTGCGTCTGCTGCAATGAGCCGCTATTCGACTCCCAAACCAAATTCGATTCCGGCTGCGGCTGGCCGAGCTTTTACGCGCCGATCGGCGAAAGCGCCATGGCCGAAATCCGCGATACCAGTCACGGCATGATCCGCACCGAGGTCAAATGCGCTCGCTGTGACGCGCATCTGGGCCACGTGTTTCCCGATGGTCCGCCACCGACCGGCCTGCGTTATTGCATCAACTCGGTGTGCCTGAACCTCGAGCCTCGCGATTGAACTGCTCGCTCGACCGGCTGGTTTGATCCACCCTGTAGGAGCTGCCGAAGGCTGCGATCTCTTGATTTTTAAAGATCAAAAGNAAAGATCGCAGCCTTCGGCAGCTCCTACATGATGGCAACTCAATTAATTAAATTGCACACAATTTAATTGCTCGCTATGTTTGGCCTTTGCCGATAACCCGTGGAGCCGTCTCATGAGCGACAACCTGCTGAATATTCCTGTCACCACCATCAAGGGTGAACAAAAGACCCTGGCCGATTTCGCCGGCAAGGCCGTTCTGGTGGTCAACACCGCCAGCAAATGCGGCTTCACCCCGCAATACAAAGGCCTGGAAGAGCTGTGGCAGACCTACAAGGATCAGGGCCTGGTGGTGCTGGGGTTTCCATGTAATCAGTTCGGCAAGCAGGAGCCAGGCAACGAGGGTGCGATCAGCGAATTCTGTGAGCTGAATTACGGCGTGAGTTTCCCGTTGTTCAAGAAGATCGATGTCAACGGTTCTGATGCGCATCCACTGTTCGTGCAGTTGAAAAAACGCGCTCCGGGTCTGCTCGGCTCCGAGGGCATCAAGTGGAATTTCACCAAGTTCCTGATCGGCAAGGATGGGCAACTGGTCAAGCGTTTTGCCCCGACCACCAAGCCGCAGGACATCAGCGGCGAGATCGAAGCCCTGCTCAAATGAACAGCCTGCCCGACGATTCGCTGAAGCTCGACAGTCAGTTGTGCTTCAAGTTGTATGCCGCGTCCCGGGCGGTGATTCGCGCTTACAAGCCGATGCTCGATCAGCTCGGCCTGACGTACCCGCAGTACCTGGTGATGCTGGTGCTGTGGGAGTGGCAGGACAGAGCGCCGGAGCAACCGACGGTCAAGGCCTTGGGCGAGCGTCTGGCGCTGGACTCCGGCACTCTGACGCCGTTGCTCAAGCGGCTTGAGCAATTGCAGTGGGTGCAGCGCCAGCGCTCGACGCGTGACGAGCGTGAAGTGCATCTAAGCCTGACCACCCAGGGCCAGGCGTTGCGCGAGCAGGTTGGGCCGCTCAAGGCCCGATTGTTGTGCGACAGCGGCGTGGATCTTGATCGGCTCAATGATTTGCGTAACGGTCTTGATCACCTGCTGGGGCAGATCAAGGCGCTGACGTAGTCGGAATCCACTGGTCGAGCAGGGCCGCCAGCTCTTCGCGGCGGAACGGCTTGGCCAGATAATCGCTCATGCCGGCGGCACGGCAGCGCTCGCGCTCCTCGGACATGGCGTTGGCGGTCAGTGCCACGATCGGGAGGTGCGGCCAGCGCCCGCTCTGGCGAATCTGCCGGCTCGCTTCGTAGCCGTCCATCACCGGCATGTTGCAGTCCATCAGCACCAGGTCGAACTCATCGTGCTCCAGTTGATCCAGCGCTTCGGCGCCGTGGGCGGCGACCACCACGTCGCACCCGAGCTTGCCAAGCATGCCTTTGGCCACCAACTGGTTGACCGGATTGTCCTCCACCAGCAGCACGCGTCCGCGGCGTTGAACCGGCTGGCTTTCCTGCTGCGCATCGTTGTTCGTGGTGATGTCTGCGAGCAGAATGCGCCGCAGGATCTGATACAGCGCGTTGCGTGCCAGTGGTCGGGCCTGTTGCTGCAATGGCGCCAGCGCTGCGGCCTCTTCGCTGGGCATGAAGCTGCCATAAGCGGTCACCACCAGGATCGGCGCGCTGAGGGTCGGGCGCAGACTGAACAGGCATTCCGGGCAATCGGTGATCAGCAGATCGGGTGACAGGCCCAGCAACGGATCGTCCATGGTGCGCTGTTCATAAGTCACGCCCCACACCGGCAGCAATGTTTTGAGCAGTTCCGCCAAGCCGCTGCTGGCCGCGGTGATCGCCAGTACCTTGCCGTGCAGCGGTGGCGGCATGATCGCCCGGGTATGGCACGGCAGCGGCAGGTCGGCACAAAACTGACTGCCGAATCCGGCCTCGGAACTGATGGTCAGTCGACCCTGCATGGCTTCACAGAGGTTGTAGGTCAGCGCCAGGCCGAGACCGGTGCCGCCATACTGCCGGGTGATACCGGCGCCCGCCTGGGTGAACGGCTGGAAGATTTTCACCTGGGCTTCCTGGGCGATGCCGATACCGGTGTCGCAGACCTCGATACGGACCCCGTCGTTATGGGCTGACAGACGCACATCAACCCGGCCGAAGCGGGTGAACTTCAGGGCATTGGACAACAGGTTGCTGACGATCTGCCGCACCCGGGTCGGGTCTCCCAGCACCAGAGCGGGGAAGTGCGGATCGATCAGGCAGGTCAGCTCGACGCTCGGCGCGGCGTTCTGCGACAGCAGGTTGGCGGTATCCTCGATCAGCGAGCCGAGGTCGAACGGGATGTGCTCGAGCTCCAGTTGCCCGGCATCGAACTTGGACAGGTCGAGAATATCGTTGAGCAGCTCCACCAGCACCTTGCCCGAGTCATGGGCAATTGACAGCTGTTGCTGTTGTTCGGCGTTCAGCGGGCCGTCAAGGGACAGGGCGATCATGCCCAGCAGACCGTTGAGCGGGGTGCGGATCTCGTGACTCATGTTGGCAAGGAACGCCGAGCGTGCTTCGGCCATGTCCAGTGCGGTGCTGCGGGCGATCTCCAGTTCTTCGTTGGACTGGCTGAGCCGGGTGTTGATCGCCTTGAGCTCGGCGGTGCGGGCCGAAACGATGTGCTCCAGCTGCCCGAGGTAGTCGGTCAGGCGGTTTTCGGCGTTGCGGCGCTGCTGGATTTCCGTGGCGATGTTTTCGAACTGCTGGTTGGCGACTTTGACCAGCACGCCGATCTCGTCATTGGCGTGTCCGGCCGGGCATTCCAGCGTTGTCGGTTCTGCACTGCGTGCGTCGCGCGCACTGAGTTCACGAATCAGCCGTACCAGTGGCTTGGTCAGCATCACGTAGAACAACGCCAGCAGGATCCCGGTGAGGATCAGGCTGCGGGCAAACCCGTTGAGCAGAGTGACTTCGGCGCGGCGCAGGAAACGGCTGCCGAACGCGTACGTGTCGACTTCAAGGCTGAGGATGCCCAATGATTCGTCAGGCAGGTGGTCGAGGTACAGACGGTCTTCGAACTGGCGTTTGGCGCCGAACAGGAAGTCGCTGATCACCCGATAGCCGCTTTGCAGCTCCGGGCGTTTGACGTTGGCCAGCACGTTGCCATTGTTGTCCGTCAGTTGCGCCGAGATGATCGCCGGCGAACGCAACAGCCCCAGGGTCAGTTCCTGCGCCAGTTCCGCGTCGATGTTGTAGGCGATCCGCGACGCCGGATTGTGGCTGATTTCCAGCAAAGACAGGATTTCACGGTTGATGGAGGCGTCTTCGCTGGCATAATCGATGCCGATTTGCAGCAGGCTGAGCAGCGTGCCCAGAATGAACCCGACCAGCACAGTGAATCTGGCTTGCTTGTAAGACAGCCGGTGGGTGAATTTGATATCCATGGGGTGTTGAACCACTTCCGTTTCCCTTCGCTGCTCAAGCATAGTCGATCATGTCTGGATACCGAGGTTCCCGAATCGCCTTGTAACAAGGCCTGAGCGGGGATTGAGATCTGTCTGTCGTCGCTGTATCGACATCATCACTGTGAACGTGTCCGAGGAGAAGACGTGGATTCCCGATTGAATGCTTTTCTTGAACGCGCCGAGTCGGTTCTGGCGCGGATCGAACCCTTGCTGCCGGCGCCACGTCCGCTGATCGACTGGAATACTTGCCTGGCCGCGCGCTGGCAGCGAGACGGGCGTAGCGGATACTTGCTGCCGCTGGACGTCAGCCTCGATATGCGCCTGTCCGACCTGATCGGTGTCGACCGTCAACTGGAGCAACTGGGCCGCAACACCCAGCAGTTTCTCGACGGCATGCCGGCCAACCATGCGCTGCTCTGGGGTTCGCGCGGTACCGGTAAATCCTCGCTGGTGCGCGCGCTGCTGGCTGAGCACGCCAAGGCCGGCCTGCGGTTGATCGAGATCGAACGCGACCATCTGGCCGACCTGCCGCGTGTGGTCGAGCAGATCGGCAAACTGCCGCAGCGCTTCGTGCTGTTTTGCGATGACCTGTCGTTCGAATCCGGCGAAGGCGATTACCGCGTGCTGAAAAGCGTGCTCGACGGCTCGCTCGAGCAGGCCCCGGACAACGTTCTGCTATACGCCACTTCCAATCGCCGCCATCTGGTGCCGGAGAAGGAAAGCGACAACGAAAACTGGAAGCGTGTCGACGGCGAGCTGCACCCGAGTGAGGCGGTGGAAGACAAGATCGCCTTGTCGGACCGTTTCGGTCTGTGGCTGTCGTTTTATCCGTTTACTCAGGAACATTTTCTCAATGTCGTCGAACACTGGATCGGCCAGTTGGCCGCCAAGGCTGGCCTGAGCTGGCAGCGCGACGAACAACTGGACATCCTCGCCGTGCGCTGGGCTACCGGGCGCGGCAATCGCAACGGCCGTTGCGCGTACCAATTCGCCCGTTACTGGGTGGGACTGAAATTGCTGGAGCACAAGGCATGATTGATTTGCAACAAAGCGGCCAGGGCCTCGAAGGCTATGGCATGTTGGCCGCACAACTGGAATCGCTGCTGGCGGACGAGCGCGATTTCATCGCGAATGCCGCGCAGTTTTCGGCGTTTCTGTTCAACCAGCTCGATGACTTGAACTGGGCGGGTTTCTACCTCAATCGCAATGAAGAGCTGGTGCTTGGTCCGTTCCAGGGCCAGATCGCTTGCGTGCGCATTCCGTTCGGGCGCGGCGTGTGTGGCGCCGCGGCGGCCAGTCTGCAGACTCAGCGCGTCGAAGACGTGCATGCTTTCCCCGGCCATATCGCTTGCGACAGCGCTTCCAACAGCGAGTTGGTAGTGCCGCTGGTCAAGGACGGTCGGTTGATCGGCGTACTTGATCTCGACAGCCCGAAACTGGCGCGTTTTGGCACCGACGATCAGGCGGGTATCGAGCAATTGGCGGCGATCTTCCTGCGTCTGACCGACTGCTGATCAGGCACTCAGGCCAGCCTTGCGCAGCAGGCTGGCCGGATCCACCGCATCGATCTGGCGCGGATCGAGAAACCGCGCAGCGTATCGCATGTAAACCCCGTCATTGATGAACAGCGCGAACAGCTCGGCGTCGATGTGCGCCTCGCGGCACATGGTGGCCATGATCGCCAATGCCTCGCTCAGGGTTTTGGCTTTCTTGTACGGCCGATCCGCAGCCGTCAGCGCCTCGAAAATATCGGCAATCGCCATCATCCGTGCCGGCAGGCTCATGTCTTCGCGTTTCAGGCGCTTTGGATAGCCGCTGCCGTCCATTTTTTCGTGATGCCCGCCGGCGATTTCCGCGACGCTGTCCAGGTGCCCGGGGAAGGGGAGGTGGCTGAGCATCAGGATCGTCTGCACCATGTGGTGATTGATGATGTAGCGCTCTTCGCGGGTCAGCGTGCCCCGGGCAATGCTCAGGTTGTACAGTTCGCCGCGATTGTATTTGTAGCGCGGCACATCCAGTTTGAACCCCCACGGATTGTCTTCCGGAATCAGTTCACTCTCGGCGCGTTCGATCAGGTGTTCGGGCTTGTCCGCCAGCAGTGGCTCGCTGACTGGCAGCGTTGGCGCGGGCGTTTGCGCCTGACGGCGGTTTTCCTCCCATGACACCCCCAGGCGATCATCGAGGGTGCGCATCCAGCGCCGCTCGGCGATGCGCTCAAGGCGCTGCAGATCGGCGGGTGCCATGGCCTCGCCGCCCAGATTGCAGCGGGCAACAAAGGCAAAGTCATCGTCCAGTTGCGTCAGCGCGGCGTCACGCTGTTCGCTCAGTTGCGCCGCGTTGCCGCCGAGCGCCAGCGCCTGCCAATAACTGACCCAGGCGTCGCGCTTGAGCACTTCGAAACGGGTGCGAATTTCGTGGATGCGATCGTTGAGGGTTTCCAGTTTGGTCGCCTTGTCGACGACATATTCGGGTGTGGTGACCTTGCCGCAATCGTGCAGCCAGGCCGCAATGTGCAGCGCTTCCCACTCGTCTTCGCTGGGCTGATAACGCTGAAACGCCGGTGCCTGGCTGGCGGCAGCGGCTTGCGCAAGCATCAGGGTCAATTCCGGCACACGTTGGCAGTGGCCGCCGGTGTAGGGGCTTTTGGCGTCGATGGCGCCGGCCAGTAACTGGATGAACGCATCGAGCAACTGCTTCTGTTTCGCTTGCAGACGCTGACTTTCAATACTCACCGCCGCCGCACCGGACACTGCTTGCAGGAAGGCGATGCGGTCCGGGCGCAGTTTTTCCAGATCCTGAGCGTTGCCGCTGTCGTTGATCAGCAGAATCAACAGGCCGATGGTCTCGTTGTGACGGTTACGCAGGCGGATACCGATCAGGTGGATGCGCGGCGACTGCATGGCCAACAGGACGTTCTGCAAGTCTGCGGCCTGCTCGAATCCAAGGCTGCTGACCACGTTGTCGGCGTGGATCAGTTGCTGAAACCACGCCGGGCCCTGATCTGCCAGCAGGTCCTGGCCGAGTACGTTGAGCCTGCCCGGCTCCTGCGAAACACCGTCGATCACCAGCCCATAGGGTTCCATCCGGTTGCCGTCGCTTTCGCGCAGATAGATCAACCCTGCCTGGGCCTGGGCGATCTGCACCGTTTCGAACAGCACCCGTTGCAGCAGCGGGGCGAAGCGGGTTTCGGCGCTGAGGCTGTCGGTGATGCGGAAGAAGCTGGCGAGTGTGTCTTTCATGCGCGCCATCGACAGGCTCAACTGGTCGACCTCCAGCACCGGCGAGCGGCGGGTGACCGGAAAATTGAAATCGAAACTGCGGATCGCGTCGGCTTCCTTGACCAGCGCGTGCAGCGGTTTGACCAGAATCCGCGAGATCAGCCAGCCCAGCGGCAGGCACAGCAGCAAGATCGCGAGGGTGATCAGCGCGCCTTGCCAGCGCATACGGTAGGCGTCGGCCAGCAGTTCGTCCTCCGGCACCAGCAGGGCCATCTGCAAACCGTTCGGCCCTCCTTCCTGCAGGTTGCTGCGGGCGACGATCCAGTGGCGCCCATTGACGTCGAGCCGTTTGCCCTGATGGGACGCGGACAGCAACGCGTGCAGGTTCGGGCTCAGGTCGGCGGCCTTGGCCAGGCGCGCGCTGCGGTCGTCGACAATCAGCCGGCGGCTATCGGGATAGGCCACCGCATTGCCATCGGCATCGAACAACACGATTTCGGTGGAGGGGGTGACGACATGCTTGAGCAAGGTGGCGGAAAGTGCTTCAAGGGTCAGGTCGGCACCGATGACGGAGTCTGCGCTGCTGCGACGGGCGAGCGTGGTGCCCACATTGTGCGTGGAGAAAAATACATAGGGCTCAGTGGTGATCTGGTCACCCTGTTGCAGGGCGTTGATGTACCAGTTGCGGGTACGCGGGTCGTAGCGGTCATCGGAATTGACGTCGCGCCCCACCGGCGCCAGTGTCTGATCGAAGAACAGTGACTGCGACGATACGGTGCCGCTGGCGTCGTGCTCGATGCTCCAGACCTGATAGACCGCGGTCGGCGGCGCCTTGAGCAGGGTTTTAAGGGCGTTGGTACGCAAGGGTCGAACCATGAAGAAGTCGCCGTTGCCGTACCCCAGATACAGCGACGCGAGATCGCTGTTGTCCTTGAGTGACTGAGTGAACGGCTTGAGTAGCGCCAGACGCTGCTGCAGGTTCGAAGCATCGGCTGCCTGATCGTTGGCCAGAAGGCTCAGCAGGTGCCGGATCGGTTCGTAAGTTGAATGCAGGTCCAGGCGCACGTCCTGTTCGATGCGATTGAACAGGTTTTCACTGCTCGACAGGATGATCCGGGTGGTCTGGCGATAATTGAACAACCCCAGCACAACGCCTGTCAGCAACAGCAGGAAGGTGAACATGACGCTGATGTGCACGTGCAACGGGAATCGGCGTTGATCCGGGCGCAGTGGGCTGGGCATTGCTGACTCTCCATTGAAGTAAACACACTGCTCAGCGTCCAAGCATAGTTAAGGCTCGCCCAGTGTGCCTTCTTCCAAAGGTTCCAGTTGTCGCTGCAATGCCTGCTCCAGTTCGACAATCGCTGCGTCGGTGGCCTCGGTGCAGCGCACGATGGTCGCCAGCGAGGTTGTCTGCAGGCAGGCTTGTTCCAGCGCATCGCAACAGGCAATCAGGCGCGAGGCCTGGGCGATCCGGGCGGCACCCTTGATCTTGTGTGCCACGACCGCCAATGCTTCACGGTCATTGTGCGGCGCCAGGGCCAGAAGCTCCTCGCGATCCAGACGGCTACTCTTTAGCAGTTGCGTGAGCAGGCGCCGGGCTTGCTGCGGATTGCCACCGGTCAACTGATTCAGGCCCTGAAGATTGAACGCCGGCCCCGGCGATGCCGGTCGCAACCCGTTGACCCAATGGTTCAGGGCGCTGAGGCTCAAGGGTTTGAACAGGCAGTCATTCATGCCAGCCTGTTCGCAGCGCTTGACCTCTTCGGGCTGGGCATTGGCCGTGAAGCCCAGCACCGTACAAGGTGCGCGGCCGGTGCGCCGTTCCTGTTGGCGGATGGCCTCCGTCAGTTCATAGCCGTTCATCACTGGCATGTTGCAGTCGGCGATGACCAGATCGAATTCGCCGGCCTGCCAGACTGCAAATGCGCTTCGCCCCTCTTCGGCAACACTGAAACGATGACCGAGGAATTCCAGCTGCTGGCACAGCAGCAGACGGTTGGCCGGATGGTCATCAACCACCAGAATGTTCAACGGTGTCGCAGACGGGGCGATCGGCTGTGCGGTTTTCGCTGCGGTGGCCTTGCACGGCAGCGTCTGCAACGGCAACGACAGGCAGACCTGGGTGCCGATCCCGGGCTGACTGCTCAACTGCAGTTGACCGCCCATCATTTCACAGAGGTTGCGGCTGATGACCAGCCCCAGGCCCGCACCGCTGCGAGCCTGTTGCCGCCCACTGTTGGCCTGGGAAAACGGTTCGAACAGGCGTTGTTGATCTTCGGTGCTGATTCCGACTCCGGTGTCGTGAATGGTCAGTTGGATCAGGGAATACACGCCCGCGTCGTTGGGGCGTACGTCCAGCGCGATGCGCACTTGTCCGCGTTCGGTGAATTTGATGGCGTTGCTGATCAGGTTCGACAGGACTTGCTTGAAGCGCAACGGATCCAGCTCCACGTCGACGGCGAGTCCGGGAGGATTGACCGTCAGGGGCAAGGCGAGGTTTTTCTGGCGGGCCAGACCGTCGAAAATTCTGACCACTGACGCCACGGTTTCGACCAGATTGACCCGCTCGGGGCTCAGACTCAGGTGCCCGGACTCGATTCGTGCGATATCGAGGATGTCGCCGATCAGGCCCAGCAGATCCTTGGCCGAACAGTAAGCGGTTTCGATGGATGAGCGATCCGGTGCCTGATCGCTCATGCGCTCGAGCGTCAGTTCGAGCATGCCGATGATGGCATTCATCGGCGTACGGATTTCGTGACTCATGGTCGCCAGAAAGGTGCTTTTGGCGCGGTTGGCGTTGTCCGCCTGCTCCTTGGCCGTGCGCAGCTCATCGAACAATTGGCGACGTTCACTGATGTCGATCCAGCCACCGATGATCCCTTGTACTTCGCCACTGGAGTCGCGGTACGGCAGGATCCAGTGATAGATCGTCAGGCGCCGGCCACCGATGTGCAGCGGACGGTCGAGCAGCAGCGGCGTCCCTTCGGCCACCACCCGTTGGTAATCCGCCTGGAAGGCCTGGGCTTCGAAGGCATTGCTCAGGGTGCCCTGCATGACACTTTTGCCGATCACGTCTTCGCGTTTGGCGTTGAAGGCTTCCAGATAGCTGTCGTTGCAGCTTTGCAGCAGACCCCGGCGGTCACGCACGTAGATCGGGTGAGGGGTGCCGTTGACCAGCGAGCGCATGAATTCGAACTGATCGTTGAGTGCGCGCTCGGCGGCCTGACGTTGCTTGATCTGTCGACGCATGTAGGCGTTCCAGAGCAGTGACAGCAACAGCAGCAGGCATGCAGCCCCGATCAGTTGGTAAAACAGGCGCTGGTATTGATGCCAATTGCTTTGCGCGGCATTGGAAAAACCGCGCCAGCGGCTATTGATGACGCCCAGTTCTTCGGGGCTGATGCTCAGCAGCGCTTTGTCGAGGATCGAGCTCAGCTCGCGGTTGTCACGCGCCGTGGCCAGCGAGAAGGCGGCCTGGCGAGTGCCCAGGGTCGTGGTGATCTGCAACTGATGTTCGAAGATCCGCGACGAGATCAGGTAATTGGCGATGACCAGTGAGGTGACCGCGCCATCGGCCCTGCCTTCAGCGAGCAATGTCGCGGCGCCGAAGGTGTCCGAGGTTTCGGTGAGACGGATATCGGGAAACTCGCGGCGCAGGTAATCGGTCATGGGGCTGCCCTGGGCAATCGCCAGGTATTTGCCCCTGAGCTGAGCCGGATGCGTCGGGCTGTCAGGGGATTTGCGGGTCAGCAGAACGAAGGAGTTTTCCAGATAGGGGCGACTGAATTGCAGGGTTTTTTCCCGCTGCGGGCTGGGAAGCAGCGCCGCGATCAGATCGGCCCGATGCTGATTGATCTGCTCCACCATGTCGCCGTCGCTGCGGCTGCGCACCAGTTCGAAGCGCATGCCGGTGCGCAAGCGCAGCAGCTCAAGCAGGTCTGCGGTAATGCCGCGCAGATTGCCATCGCTGTCGAAGAACGTCAGCGGGGCGAACGCTTCGTTCACCACCACACGCAGCACCGGATGCTGTTTGAGCCACTGCTCTTCATGATGGGTCAATTGCAGCTTCTGGTCGGTCAGCAGAATGTCGCTGCCGGCGCTCCAGCGCTTGGCGATGCTGTCCCGTTCACTGGTCGGTATGGCCTGTAGGATGGCGTTGATGATGGCCAGCAGTTGTGGGTTTTTGGCGTGTACGGCAAAGCTGAAGCCGTGGGCTTCCTGTTTGCCGAAATTGGCCATGCGGATGTTGTTCAGATAGCCCTTGTTGATCATGTAGTGGGTGGAAATGGTATCGCCCAGAAACACGTCGGCCTGATCAAACGCCACCGCGTTGATTGCGTTTTGATAGGACGGATAGGAGGTCAGGATGGCTTTCGGATACAGCGCCCGGACCTCGTCCTGGGGCAGATAGTGATAGACCATGCTCAGGCGCAGACCGGCCAGTCCCTGGGTGAGCGTGCGGGTTTCGTCTTCACGGGTGACCAGTACCGGCTGATCGATGGCGTAGGGCGTTGAAAGCAGGATATCCGCGTCACTGGCTTCGAAACCGTTGGCGGTACCGAGCATGTCGACCTGACCGGCTTTCAATGCGCGCAAGGCGGCTTCCCTTGAGGCAAAGCGCTTGACCCGCACGGGCAGTCCGCTGGCCTGTTCGAGGAGGCCGGCGTAATCGGCGGTAAAACCTTCGTAATCGCGACCGCTGGCCGTCATGTCGAACGGCGGATAATCCGGCGCGGAAGTGCCCAGTACCAGTTCGCTGCGAGTCTGTAACCATTGGCGTTGAGCCGGCTCCAGTGTCACGGACAGCGCTTCATGACCCGAACGGCTGCGCAGCACATACTCTTGCGCCGTGACCAGGTCGGCATGGCTCTGAGTCGTCAGGCACAGGCTCGCACACAAGAGGGCAAGATAGATCTTTAAACGACTGGGCATTCGGGTTCTCACACTAGTGCGTTGCGTTTGGCCATCTCGATAAGTTCCACCAGAGACCTGGCTTTCAGTTTCTGCATCAGGCGTTTTTTATAAGTGCTGACAGTCTTGTTGCTGAGAAACATGCCCTTGGCAATTTCCTTGTTGGTGCGCCCTTGGGCAAATAACTGCAGAACCATGAGTTCCCGGTCATTGACGGACTTGAATAACTCCAGTTCGGCATAACGCACATCATCGCTGCGCACCGGATTCAATGCCTGGCTGGGGAAATAGTTGTAACCGGAAAGTACCGCCTTGATGGCACTGACCAGTTCGCTCAAGTCTTCTTCCTTGCACACATAACCGGATGCACCGGACTGCATGCAGCGAATGCCGAACAGGGTCGGGCATTGTGCGGTCAGCACCAGGGTCTTGAGCGGAGTCCCCATGGCGTTGAATCGGGCGAGGACTTCCAGGCCGTCGAGTTTGGGAATGCTGATATCAAGGATGATCAGGTCGGGCATGCATTCGCGGACCATCTGCATGGCATCGACCCCGTTATCGGTTTCGCCGACGACCTTGTAACCTTCATGCTCGAGCAGCATCCGAACGGCAAGCCGGATGACGGGGTGATCATCGACAATAAAAACGGAGTTCATAATCAAATCCCATACGTGCGCGAATAAAGCGCGCACCTTAGCTCAGATAAATGAGCGGCCGCATGAACTCCCACGGCTCTAGCAGCAATATAGGATAAGTCCTACACACTAAAGGGAAAGCGACTACGATCAAACTCAGTGTCGCGTAAGGAAGTGTTTAGGTTATTTGTTTATCTGAATGTTGTAAGTTGCTTGTAGAGTATTGAACAGGCAGGATTTGTCCGGGTTTTTTGAGTGTTAAACAAATGACCTGTGGAAGTCACAAGTATCGCGCACCGTAGCGCCGGTTCAATGGACCACGCGCTCAACCGGGCAGTCATGGCGACCCGGTGAGCGCGGTGTTCTGTCAGTGGCTGGAGCGTCCGGTCATCTCCAGCGCCATGTCGCTGGCGTAGCTGTCGGTCATCCCGGCGATGAAGTCGATCATGCGCAGAAACGAGGTGTGCAACGGGCCATGGGGATCCGGCGCATTGTTGCCCAGCAGATCGAGGATGCGTCGGCTTTTGAACGACGGCGTGCGTCCGCCATGTTGCTCCAGCGCGGCGCCGCAGAACGCGTTGAGGAGAATTTCCAGGGTGGTGTAGGCGCCGATTTCATGCAGCGTCTTTCGCTTGTCCTGAAAAATCTTCTTGCGCGCAATGTCCTTGGCGTTCAGCACGCAGCGTTTGGCCGGGCCGTGCATGTGTTCCACCAGGTCGCCGTGCAGAGTGCCTGCCAGCAATGCGTCCTGTTGTTCGACGAACGCCCTGGCGGCGGCGTTGGTCAAGTGCTCAATGGCCTTGCCGCGCAGGATCGCCAGTTTGCGTCGACGCGAATCCTGCGGGCCGAGCTGGCGATAGGTTTCCGGCAGATCGTCTCCCACCAGGCCGAGCAGCAGCGATTCAACCTCCGCGTACTCCAGCAGTTCCATTTCCAGGCCGTCTTCGAGGTCGATCAGCGCATAGCAAATGTCGTCAGCCGCTTCCATCAGGTATACCAGCGGGTGCCGCGCCCAGCGTTGGTCTTCCAGTTGTGGCAGGCCGAGCTTGTGGGCGATCTGCTCCAGCAGTGGCAGTTCGCTCTGATAACAGCCGAACTTGTGCTTCTTGTAGCCCAGCGAGTCGGCGTGACGTGCGGTCCACGGATACTTCAGATACGTGCCGAGGGTGGCGTAAGTGAGGCGGGTGCCACCGTCGAACTGGTGATACTCAAGCTGAGTCAGCACCCGAAAGCCCTGCGCATTGCCTTCGAAATTGAGGAAGTCACCGCGCTCGGCTTCGCTCATGCCGTCGAGCCAGCCGCGCCCGGCGGCTTGCTGGAACCAGTGACGAATGGCGTCTTCACCGGAGTGGCCGAACGGCGGGTTGCCGATGTCATGGGCCAGGCAGGCCGATTGCACGACCATGCCCAGATCGCTCGGGTCGCACCAGTCGGGCAGGGCGCCGCGCAAGGTTTCGCCGACGCGCATGCCCAGCGAGCGGCCGACGCAGCTGACTTCCAGCGAGTGGGTCAGACGGGTGTGGATATGGTCGTTACTCGATACCGGATGCACCTGGGTCTTGCGCCCCAGACGGCGGAAGGCGCCGGAGAAGATGATGCGGTCGTGGTCTTTGTGGAACGGGCTGCGGCCCAGCTCTTGCGGGCTGTGCAGCGGTTTTCCAAGGCGTTCGCGGTTGAGCAGGGTCTGCCAATCCAAGGCTGGTTCTCTCCGTCGGTGACTGGGATGACTGTTGCCCTAGCTTCCCGGTTCAGGCTCGCACCTGCAAGCGGAACTACAGGCCCGCAGCATCAATATCGATCAGCAGCAGGCGCTCGCCGTTATCGAAGAACTGTCCGGCGGTCAGGCAATACTGGTTGCTCGTGGCGTCGCGGTAGGTGCTGGACAGCGTCAGGCGACGTTCCTCCCAGCCTTCGGCGAGCAAATGATAGAAGTACGGACGCCATGACCAGTTGTGGCCCAGGTAGCGGTTATCGGCGACCCAGCCGTTGTTGCGCCATTCAAGGTTAGGCGTGAGTTGGGTGCCATGCCGGTCACATTGGTAGAACCGCAGCAACCACGGAAAGGCTTCGAGTTGCGGCAGCGCACTGAGCGGTGCGTGGGCCTGAGCCCAGGCCTGGAGAATCGCCATCAGTTCGCTGAGCTGGTGACGCATTTGCATCAGGCGCCCGCGTTCGGCCAGTTTCTGCCGCACGTAACGCTGGCGCAATTCAGCGAAGCGCTGCACGAAGGCATCCGTTGGATAGAACGCCTCCTGCGCCCGGGCAAACAGGAAGCCCTGAACGTAGCGCGAACCGCATTCCAGAGCGAAATTGAGCTGGGCCTCGGTTTCCACACCTTCGGCAATGATCCAGCAGCCGGTCTTCTCGGCCATTTGCGCCAGTGCTTTGACCACGTCACTGCTCGGCCCGCCGAGTGCGGCAGCCTGGAACAGGCGCATGTCGAGTTTGAGGATGTCCGGCTGCAAGGCCAGCACCCGATCGAGCTGCGAATAACCGGCGCCGAAATCATCAATCGCAATCCGCGCTCCCGCGTCGCGATAACGCGCCACCACTTCGGCCAGACGCTGACTGTTGCCGCCCAGCTCAGTGATCTCGAACACGATGCGTTGCGGGTCGACGTCGTGTCGCACCATTTGCTTGAGGCTGGGCAACGGCTGATCGGCGCGCAGGCGACTGATCCAGCGCGGCGACATGTTCAGGCTGAGAAACCACTCGGCGGGGGCTTCATGCAGTCGGCTCAGGGCGTTGTCGCGGATCTGTCGGTCGAGGCGGCGCAGGGCGATGGCGGGTGTGCGCGGGTCGGCGAACAACGGCCCGACCGAGGCCAGTTGGCCATCGGACTGGCGCAGGCGACCCAATGCTTCGACGCCTGCAATACGCCCGGTGGCGGTATCGATGAAAGGTTGAAAGCAGGCGAGCGGTTGCCCGTCGATCACGGGGCCTCCTTAGTCGTTCTTGTTCTGGGTGAACCCCGCCGACCGGGTAGGCGCGCGGGATTGAACCTCCGGGTAAAGAGGTTCATCCCGCAGATATTGCAAGAATGCAGCCAGATGCGCCGGCTCAGCGTTTGCCCGAGCTCTGCATCACCAGTCTGATCAGCGGCCCGAGGCTGGTGCCCAGCCGTATCAGCCGGGTCAGCCCGCCGACACCGCCGTTTTTTGCGCCTTTGCCGGTGATGAAGCCCAGCAGGGTGACGGCGGCCACGCCCCAAAGCGGCGCGTGCTTGATGCCGAAGCCGCCTTGCAGGTTTTGCGTCATCCCGCGCATGCGCTGCAAGGGTTGCAGCACTTGCCCGGCTTCATGGCGGATTTCCTGCCGGTGCATTTCCATACGCAGGCGGATCAGTGCCTTGCGCATTTCCCGGCGCGAGCTGTTGTGTGGCAGTTCAGGCAAGCTCATGGCAGCAGGCGCTCCCGATCGTTGGCCAACTCTTCCAGCGTGCCGTGGAAGGGCGAGGATTCATCAAAGACGGCTGCTTTGAGGCGTAGCCCACAGAAAGCGGCGGCCAAGGTGTAGAACACGCACAGGCCGATGATTGCCGCCAGGCGATAAGTGTCCCAGAACACGATCAGCACCAGCGTCGACAGACCGACCAGCAACAGCAGGGCAAACACCAGCGCCAGGCCTGCGAACAGCAACAGGCTGACGGTGCGTGCTTTCTGCTCCTGCAATTCGATGCCGAACAGTTCGACATGGCTGTGCAGCAAGCCGAGAACAGCGGCGCCCAGACGCCGCGTGGAGGATGAAGTGCCCGACCCCAGGCCGGATTCGCCGATCGACATGATCAGCGCCGAGTGGCCAGCAGGCCAATCAGAAAGCCCACCCCGGCAGCGATGCCCACCGACTGCCAGGGATTGGCCGACACGTAGTCTTCGGTCGCGGTGACGGCCGCCTGACCGCGATCGCGCAGGGTGTCTTCGGTCAGCTTCAGGGTTTCACGGGCGCGCAACAGGCTGTCGTGGATCTGCTCACGCAGCTCATCGGCCTGATCGCCCGCCAGCGTCGCGGTGTGTTCGAGCAACCGCTCGGTGTCGGCGACCAGAGTCTGGAAGTCGTTCATCAGGATTTCTTGAGC
The DNA here is from genome assembly GCF_052045635.1 of Pseudomonas sp. 22189. Classification (NCBI taxonomy): domain Bacteria; kingdom Pseudomonadati; phylum Pseudomonadota; class Gammaproteobacteria; order Pseudomonadales; family Pseudomonadaceae; genus Pseudomonas; species Pseudomonas sp. 22189. The sequence continues at coordinate 75,769 of NZ_JBQEPG010000022.1, read as the reverse complement.
GGTCTTTGCCTTGATGCTGGCCATGGGTGGATCTCCGTAAGTGACGTCTGAAGCGTTCGAGTATGAGCCTTGCGCGAAGGTTCAGTACAAATGACTGGTACAGCTTTTGCTATGTCCTGGTGCGTTGTGCCGCGCTCGTGCGCTGTTGGCGGGCGTACATGCAGCAAAACCTTAACTCAAATAATCCTGGTTCGTGTCAGGACATCGACCTTGTGCGCCAAAGCGGTTCACTGCAGCGTCACTGCGGTGCCTGGCCGGGCACAACTTGGTGCATGAATTGTCCGCGCGAACCGCTTTGGTGCCTTTTTAGCCTTCAGGTCTGCCTCTTTATGGAAAATCTGCAAAGCGCTGTGGACACGCTGGTCCACAGTTCCAACACGTTGTTCATTCTGATCGGTGCGGTGATGGTGCTGGCGATGCACGCCGGTTTCGCCTTCCTTGAAGTCGGCACGGTGCGCCAGAAAAATCAGGTCAATGCACTGTCCAAGATCCTCAGTGACTTTGCCGTTTCGACGCTGGCCTATTTCTTTATAGGCTATTGGATCTCCTATGGGGTGACCTTCATGCAGCCGGCGGCGGTGCTGAGTGCAGATCACGGTTATGGTCTGGTGAAGTTTTTCTTCCTGCTGACCTTCGCCGCGGCGATTCCGGCGATCATCTCCGGCGGGATTGCCGAGCGTGCGCGATTCGTTCCGCAGTTGTGTGCGACAGCGCTGATCGTGGCGTTCATCTACCCGTTTTTCGAGGGCATGATCTGGAACGGCAACTACGGTCTGCAAGCCTGGCTGACGGCGCGCTTTGGCGCGGCGTTCCATGACTTCGCCGGTTCCGTGGTGGTGCACGCCATGGGTGGCTGGCTGGCACTGGCAGCGGTTTTGCTGCTCGGTCCGCGAAACGGACGTTATCGCGATGGGCGCCTGGTGGCATTCGCGCCGTCGAGCATTCCGTTTCTGGCGCTGGGTTCGTGGATTCTCATCGTCGGCTGGTTCGGCTTCAACGTGATGAGCGCGCAGACCTTGCAGGGCGTCAGCGGTCTGGTGGCGGTCAACTCGTTGATGGCCATGGTCGGCGGCACCGTGGCGGCACTGATCGCCGGGCGCAATGACCCAGGCTTCCTGCACAACGGCCCGCTGGCCGGGCTGGTAGCCGTCTGCGCCGGTTCCGACCTGATGCATCCGGTAGGCGCGCTGGTAACTGGCGCACTGGCCGGTGCCTTGTTCGTCTGGTGCTTTACCGCCGCGCAAGTCAAATGGCGCATCGACGACGTCCTCGGCGTGTGGCCGTTGCACGGTCTGTGCGGCGTGTGGGGCGGGATCGCCTGCGGAATCTTCGGCCAGACTGCGCTGGGGGGGCTTGGCGGCGTCAGCCTGATCAGTCAGTTGATCGGCAGCGCGCTGGGTGTGCTGGTGGCACTGATCGGCGGATTCGCCGTCTACGGCGTGATCAAGGCCTTGCACGGCCTGCGCCTGAGTCAGGAACAAGAGTATTACGGCGCCGACCTGTCGCTGCACAAGATCGGCGCGGTGAGCCAGGACTAGGCTTCCTCGTCTTCCGCGCCGGGATAGAAGCCGTGCAGCAGACGATAGCGATCAATGCGCACCTGATCGATTTTCTCCTGCACCTTATGCGCCGGCAGGCCGAGCATGACCAAGGCGTGGGAGGCGAGCATCAGGCTCGATTCCAATAGCTCCGGCACCACTTCGCTGGCGCCGGCGGCTTTGAGTTCAGCCCATTGGCTGTCGTCGCGGGTGCGCACCAGAATCGGTATCCGCGCATTGAGCCGGCGCGCTTCCTTGAGAATTTGCAGGCTGACATCGCTCTGATCCACGGCGATCACCAGCAGCCGGGCGCGCAACAGTCCGACGGCGGTCAGCAGGTCGCCGCGCGCAGAATCGCCGTAATGCACCTCGCTTTCGCCGGCTGTGGCTTCCTGCACACGCACCGGATCGTTATCCAGCGCGATATAAGGCTGATTGGCATTGCGCATGAAGCGGCCGATGGATTGACCGACACGGCCGTAACCGCAGATCACCACATGTTGATCCAGCCCGGCATTGAGGGCGCTGATTTCCTCGATTTGCGCCTCCTGGTTCGGCTTGCGGTGCAGGCGCGCGGCCATTTGCGGCGCGGCGCGCAATAGCAGAGGCGTCAGCAGCATCGAGCAGAAGGTTGCCGCCAGCAGCAGGGCGCCCAGCTCGGCAGGCAGCATCTGGTTTTGCTGCATTTGCGCCATTAACGCGAAGCAGAATTCCCCACCCTGCGCCAGGGCCAGGCCGCTGCGCCAGGCGGTTTCGTGATCACTGCCGCGCCATTTCACCAAGAGCGCGACGACCGTGCCCTTGATCAGCATCAGGCCGAGGGTCAGGCCGAGAATCAACACACTGTGACTGACGAACAGTTGCAGGTCGATCAGCATGCCGATGCTGACGAAAAACACCCCGAGCAGAATGTCGCGAAACGGCCGGATGTCAGCTTCGATCTGATGGCGGTAGTGGCTTTCGCCGAGCAGCATCCCGGCCAGAAATGCGCCAAGGGCAGGGGACAGACCGAGCAGGTGTGTCAGCCATGCGGTCAACAGCACAATCACCAGCGCCAGCAGCACGAACAATTCCGCCGAACGCGAGGCCGCCACTTCATGAAACAGACGTGGCAGCAACCAGCGGCTGGCCAGCAACAGACCGAAAAACAGCACCACAGTCTTCACCAATGTCAGCGGCAAGGCCCAGTACCAGGCTTGCGCGCTGCTTCCGGCGAACACTGGCACCAAGGTCAGTAGCAATACCGCGACCACGTCCTGAAACAGCAAGACCCCGACCGCGTTCTGCCCGTGACTGCTGAAGACTTCGCCCAGACTGCCCAACTCCTTGGTGACAATCGCCGTCGACGACAACGACAACCCGGCGCCGAGCAACAGGGCCGGGGCCAGCGGCATGCCCAACAGGAGCAGCACCAGCCCGAGCAATCCAGTGCTGAGCAATACCTGCTGGCTGCCCAGGCGGAACACCACCTGACGCAGCGCGATCATCTTCGACAGGGAAAACTCCAGGCCCAGCGAGAACAGCAGAAACACCACCCCCAGTTCGGCCACATCTGGGAGATGTTCGCTCTCGTTCACCCAGTTGAAAGCGGTCGGCCCCACCATCAGGCCCACGCAAAGATAGCCCAGCACCGGCGGCAAGCGCAGGCGGCGGAACAGGGCAATCATCACCAGGGATGAGGCGAGGATGATCAACAGGTTGGCAAACACAAGACACTCCGATGTCAGGCTCAGGCTTCTCAAGCGTAGAGGCAAAAAGCGCGGAAGCATCGCCTGATTGGCTTTTCCGTGGACTGATTTGCATCAGGGTTTTGCATGTTTGCTGCGGTGCGCCGGCCATCTGGCTGCGCCGGCTCGACGGGTTTTCGAGGCGGGCCTAGAATAAACGCTCATTTTTTCGGTTGAGCGATCATGCTTCCTGAATGTCAGTTGTTCGGCACCTTGGGATGCCATCTGTGCGAGGTGGCAGAAGCCGAGTTGATGCCGTTTGTCGAGCACGGTCTGCTGGTGGAACTGGTGGATATTGCAGAGGATGAATCCTGGTTTGAGGCTTACAGCCTGCGGATCCCTGTATTGCGCCGAGTGGATACTGGCGCAGAACTGAATTGGCCGTTCAGTGCCGATCAGGTGGTGGCATTCCTGCGCTGAGCGATTTGTCATCCGCTGGTCGCGAGCGACCCTCCTCCCGTTGGCGCTCTGCGGATTATTCGTTTACTGTATGCGCATACAGTAATTGGGTTGACCTGCTGCTTGTGAAGTCTTGAGCAGGTGAATCCGGCAGTCAGAGGGACGAACCGTGGTCAATGTCGAACAGTTGAAGAACAGCGTGAACCGGATGTCGGTTGACGTGGTGCGCGAGGCGGTCCTCGAGTTGCGCCTGGACGGGCTGGTCACGGAGGGCAAGACGCCGTTCAACAAACTGCACTTCAACACCTGCTTTGCCGAGATCGAAGCGCTGTTTCAGCGTGCCGGTTATCACAAGCAACTGGATGTGGTCGGTTATCAGGGGTTGTTGTACGCCTTGTATGACCCGGGACGCTGGGAGGCGGTCGATGTGTTGCGCTGGCTCAAGGAGTTCACCGAAGCGGCGGCACTCAAGTCGATTCCGGCCTGAGGCGGGCCGCAGATTGCGCACTAGGTTCGTTTCGCTCAGTGTTGGATAATGCCGGCCTGCATTGAGGGTTCGAATTTCCGTATGTCCACACCAACGTTTTCTGCTGCGCAGAATCAGGCCAGCACCCTTTACCTTCCTCCGGGGGCCTGGGCGACCGTCCTTGACTGCCTGTGTGAGCATTTCAGCGCGATCAGTCGCGAGCAATGGTTGGACCGGATCGTCCGGGGGCGGGTGCTGGACGGTCAGGGTCAGCCGATTGCGCTGGATCTGCCGTACAAGGAAGGGCTGCGCATTCATTACTTCCGTGAAGTGCCGGATGAAAAGCCGATTCCAGTGGTCGAGTCGATCCTGTATGCGGATGAACATCTGGTGGTAGCGGACAAACCGCATTTTCTGCCGGTGACACCGGCCGGTGAGTATGTCGAGCAGACGTTGCTGCGCCGCCTGATCCGCCGCCTGGACAACCCCCATCTGGTGCCATTGCACCGCATCGACCGGCACACTGCCGGGCTGGTGATCTTCTCGGCCAACCCACAAACCCGCTCGGCTTATCAGTCGCTGTTTCCGACCCGGCAGATCGATAAACGCTATGAGGCGATTGCCCGTGCGCTGCCGGAGCTGGAGTTTCCCCTGGTGCACAAAAGTCGCTTGATAGACGGCGAACCGTTCTTCCGCATGCAGGAAGGCCCGGGTCTGGCGAACACTGAAACGGCGGTGGAGGTCCGGGAAAAGAACGGTGATCTGTGGCGCTACGGTCTGTATCCGGTGACCGGCAAGAAGCATCAGTTGCGGGTGCACATGACTGCGCTGGGCGCAAGTATCTGCAACGATCCGTTTTATCCGCAAGTGTTGAAAGACGTTGAGGATGACTACGCCAATCCGCTCAAACTGCTGGCGCAAGGGCTGCGGTTTGTCGACCCTGTCACCGGTGAGACGCGCGAGTTCGAGAGCCAGATCACCCTGCAGTGGTGACACCATTTACTTTTACGTACCCATGAAAAAGCCCGCATCAATGCGGGCTTTTCTGTATCCGGTGTCGACGTAAAGATTACAGCTCTTTAACGGTACGAACCTGATCCTTGTTGATGCGGGTCTCTTTGCCGTCCAGCTGCTTGAACTCGTAGAAGCCCGAATCTTCGTCATATTTCGGGGTGTCGACGGCCTGGATTTCGCGACCGTCATTCAAGGTGATCACTGTTGGCGACGAGCAACCAGCGAGCGTTGCCAGGCCCAGTGCGAGCATGAAAGTGGCGAGGGTCCGTTGAGTCATGAGTGTGTCTCCGAATGGGAATACTTTTGGTTACTGAGCTTGAGACGTATACAAGGCGTGAGAGTTCCTTGAATGCTGTCAGTCTGACACAGTGTTATGCGCATTTAACAGTTCGGGGGTATTCAGGTTGGCCAGTCGCGGGTCGTTGTCCGGGCATTGCAGGGCCGTTGCGCCGAGGTTGCGCATGACCCGGCCGGGGCTGCGTTCTCCGGCGTTCCAGGCGGTTTCGAACGCGGGCAGCCGGGCCACCGGAATCACGCACAGCAGGGGCTCCCAATGGTCGTCATGGCGCAACATTAAAGGTTTGTCAGGAAACTGGCCGGCAGTTGCACGCATGTCGTGCAGCAGCGCTGCGTCGATGCGCGGCACATCGCAGGGCAAGACCAGCAGATGGGGCAAGCGCGCAGCCTTGAGCCCCGCGAGGATGCCGGCCAAGGGGCCTGGAAAGTCCTCTTCTTCATCACTCACCAGTTGGTCGGCGTAGGCAGCATAACGCTCGCGATTGCGATTGCAGGAGATGATCAGATCGTCAGTCAGCGGTCGCACCTTGCGCTGCAAATGCGCAATCAGCGCTTCACCCTGCCATTCGACCAGCCCTTTGTCCTGGCCGCCCATGCGCTGGCCGCGTCCGCCTGCCAAGAGCAGAATGGAGCAGGGGGGCAATGGCGTATTCGGGGTCATGGCAGCTCTCCAGCAGGGCGGCGAAAAATTCAGGCGCTGTGATATAACACCGGGCTGTTTCTCCTACAACTGGACGAGCCTAATGAAAGCCAAGGCCGATGTACCTTTCGCACCGCTGAATATTGCGGTGCTGACTGTCAGCGATACCCGAACCCTGGACACCGACACCTCAGGCCAGGTCTTTGTCGACCGCCTGACTGCTGCCGGCCACCGTCTGGCCGAACGGGTCCTGCTCAAAGATGACCTGTACAAGATCCGCGCGCAAGTTGCCCACTGGATTGCCGAGGACGTGGTGCAGGTTGTATTGATTACCGGCGGCACCGGCTTCACCGGGCGTGACAGCACGCCTGAAGCCGTGGCTTGTCTGCTCGACAAGCAGGTTGACGGGTTTGGTGAGTTGTTCCGACAGATTTCGGTGGCTGATATCGGTACGTCAACCGTGCAATCGCGGGCACTGGCCGGTCTGGCCAATGGCACGCTGGTATGTTGCCTGCCAGGTTCGACCAATGCGGTGCGCACCGGGTGGGACGGCATTCTCGCCGAACAGCTGGATTCGCGGCATCGGCCATGCAACTTCGTTCCTCACCTGAAACAGGCGGCGCCTTGTGAATCCCGTGGGTAAGCCGGGCAAGACCGGCAGCCTGATGCCCGTCGAGGAAGCGCTGGCTCGCCTGCTGCAAATGGCCGAGGCCACGCCGATTGTCGAGCGCGAGTTTCTGCCATTGGCGCAGGTCGAGGGGCGAGTGCTGGCCGAAGACCTGGTTTCGACGCTAGACCTGCCGCCTTGGCCAAACAGTGCCATGGATGGTTATGCCTTGAGGCTGGCGGATTGGACCGGCGCACCGCTGCCGGTCAGCCAGAAGGTTTTCGCCGGGCAAGCGCCTGCCCCCTTGAAGCCCGGCACCTGCGCGCGGATCTTCACCGGTGCGCCGGTGCCTGCTGGTGCCGACTGTGTGGAAATGCAGGAGAACGCCGAAGTCCAAGCCGACGGCAGTGTGCGCTTCGTTGAAATCATGAGCCTCGGCCAGAACATTCGTCCACAAGGCCAGGAAACCACCGTGGGTGAGTTGATCCTGGCGGCAGGCACAAGGCTGGGACCGATCGAACAAGGTCTCGCGGCATCGCTGGGATGTGACGGGCTGAATGTGGTGCGCAAGGTCCGAGTGGCGGTGCTGTCCACCGGCGATGAACTGGTTGAGCCGGGCCAGCCGCTGGGGCCGGGGCAGATTTACAACAGTAATCGGGTGGTGTTGTGCAGTTGGTTGCAGCGATTGGGCTGTGAGGTGATCGACGCGGGCATTCTGCCGGACGATCTGGACACCACCCGAGCGCGTCTGGGCGACTTGCAGGATGTCGACCTGATTCTTTCAACCGGCGGGGTTTCGGTCGGGGAAGCAGATTTTCTGGGTGTTGCATTGAGGGAAGAGGGCGAGCTGGCATTGTGGAAACTGGCAATCAAGCCAGGCAAGCCGCTGACGTTCGGCCATTTTCGCAACGTGCCAGTCATTGGCCTGCCCGGAAACCCCGCTTCGACGCTGGTGACGTTTGCCTTGCTGACGCGACCTTACTTGCTGCGGCGTCAAGGTGTAAGAGACGTTGTGCCGCTGAAATTTACGGTGCCAGCAGGTTTCGTCTGGCCTGTGGCCGGCCATCGGCGTGAATACCTGCGTGGTCGACTCGAGCAAGGACGGGCCATCATTTATCGCAATCAAAGCTCTGGTGTGTTGCGCAGCGCCGCCTGGGCGGATGGCCTGGTAGAAGTGCTGGAGGGCCACACGCTCGTAGAAGGTGATGAAGTCGGGTTCATTCCCCTGAGCGACCTGCTCGACTGACTCTGATCCTCGCTGAGCCTGCCCTTGCAACTGCAGGCTCGACGCATGAAAGCGTCGATCCTGCATTCTCCCGGGTCAATTGCTCATCAGCGTGACCAACTGATCGAAGCGACTGTTGGCAACCCAACCCAACAGTCCCATTATTACTGCCGTTGCACCTGCCGAATAGGCGAGGCGGTGCTTGATTGTTCTTACATCTGCGCGGACTTCATCCATATCCCGGCGTATGTATTTGAGGTGGGTTTCCAGTTCGGTCACGCGCGGCTCCATTTGTGCTTCTCCAGCGGTTCTGGCGCTCTTTTTGAAATCGGATTTGTGACTGCTGCGACTTTCGTTGAGAGGGGCAATCGGACGGGTTGAAACTCTGGCTTCATGGCTGGACATGGACATATCCGTCAGCTGTTTTCACTGTCAGCGCGCTGGCCTTTCCGTCATTCGAACTGTCACCAGCTCCGAGGGGGTATCCACTCATTCCCTGCACATCCTTGTGTTGTTAAAAAAACGAAAATTGATACTGCCTGTACAAGGTGTATCAAGGATCGAGTCCGGTCAATTGAGCCGATTCCTTACCTGTTGTAAGAAAAAATACCGCTGTGTAGGACGTGACAAGCCGGGCGCTTGAATTAAATGGTGCTCCGATGGCTTTTTTGCCTGTGCCGGTGGTCAAGATGTTTCATACCGATTCAATTGTGGGGAGTGACCGTTATGAGTGAACGCAGGGCGCTGTTGATTCTGCATGGCAAGCAGGCACTCAATGAGGCGGTTCGCGCCGCTGTCGAAGCAAAGCGAAAGCAGGGATGGGAGTTGGCAGTACGCCTGACCTGGGAGGCCGGTGACGCTCAGCGTCTGGTGGAAGAAGCTTTGGCGGGTGGCTACTCGCAGATCATTGCGGGAGGCGGGGATGGGACATTGCGCGATATCGCTGAAGCCCTTGCCAGGCATCCGCACAAGGCCAGTCTGGTGCTGTTACCGCTGGGCACGGCCAACGACTTTTCCCGTGCGGCGGGGATTCCGCTGGAGCCGGCCGAGGCGCTTGAGCTTCTCGATGTACCGCCGCGCGACATTGACCTGGGCGCAGTCGGCGAGCAGATTTTCCTCAACATGGCGACCGGTGGTTTCGGCAGCCAGGTTACAGCCAATACCTCCGAGGATCTGAAAAAAGTACTCGGCGGGGCCGCCTATCTGTTCACCGGTTTATCGCGCTTCAGTGAGTTGCACGCGGCCTACGGCGAACTGCAGGGACCGGACTTTCACTGGCGTGGCGAGCTGCTGGCGCTGGGAATCGGCAATGGCCGTCAGGCGGGTGGCGGGCATGAATTGTGTCCACAGGCACTGGCGGATGATGGCCTGTTGGACATCAGCATTTTGCCGGCACCGCAGGAGTTGGTCGGTACGCTGAAGACCCTGCTCAGTGACGGCTTCGGCATCGACAATATGTTTGTAAGAGCCCGCCTGCCCTGGGTCGAAATCAAGGTCGCCGAGGGCTTGAGCATCAATCTTGACGGTGAGCCGCTTGAAGGCGACAGCCTGCGCTTCGAGGCGCGCCCTGCGGCCTTGCGGGTGCATTTGCCCGAGCATTCGCCGCTATTGGGCGGTGCCGGGTCGATCAGTCGTCAAGACTGATGATCTGTTCGCGCACGGCGAACAGGACCAGACCCGCCACGTCGTAGATCTGCAGGCGTTTCATGATCTGCGAGCGGTGGGTTTCGACGGTCTTGATGCTCAGGCCCAAGCCGTTGGCGATCTCCCGAGTGGATTTGCCGCGCACGATCAACCGCAGGATTTCCAGTTGACGGGCTGTCAGGTTGTGCGAATCGGCGACCTCCGGCGGGTTTTTCTGCGTACGGGTCAGGGCCTGGTTGATCACGGTGTGGGCGATCGCCGGGCTCAGGTAACGTTCGTTGTTACGCAGGGCTTCGAGGGCATGTTCAAGTTCGGTGGCCGTGGTGTCCTTGAGCAAATAACCGTGCGCTCCGGATTCCAGTGCCTGCATGATCAGCGCCGGATCGGTGTGCATCGACAAAATCAGCACTTTGCTCTGGGGCCGCACCCGCTTGAGCCGTTGCAGGGCTTCAAGGCCACCGGTTTCCTTCATCGAGATATCCAGCAAGACGATATCGGGCGCCAGATGCTCGACCATTTCAAGCAACTGCGAGCCATCGCTGGCTTCGCCAACGACGGCGTAACCGGGAATGTCGAGCACCAGAGCGCGCACGCCGGCTCTGATCAGCGAGTGGTCATCCACCAGAAGTAAGTTACAAGTCAACGCATAACCTTATTCGTACTGGCCCGCTCGAGTGCACGGGGCGCCCAGGGGAATAGTGCTTCGATTTGAGTGCCTTTGCCCGGCTCGCTGATGACGTTCAGCGTGCCGCCCAATTGTTCGATCCTCTCGGCCATCCCGGCCATTCCACGCTGTCCTTCCCGACCCGGATCTGCAGCAGGCGCGAAGCCTTGGCCATCGTCGCTGATCAACAACGTCAGCCCTTGTGGCAGGCGCTGCACACGGATCAACAGGTTGCTGGCCTGCGCGTGGCGCAGAATGTTGGTCACCGCTTCCTGGGTGATGCGAAAGGCGGCGACCGCCATTTCTTCCGGAATGCCGTTGAGTCGCTGCTGGCAATCGAGGCTCCAGTGCACCGATGTGTTGGCCAGAGTCTTGAGCAAGTGCGCACGCAGGCTGGCTTCCAGTCCGAGGCTGGTCAACTGGCGCGGGTTGAGAATGGCTGAGACGTCGCGCACCTTGTTGAGGGTTTCTTCGAGGGTGTCGCAGAGTGTCGAGCATTGCTCTTGCAAGTCGGTTGGCAAACGTCTTTTCAGCCATTCACTTTGCAGTTTGGCTGCTGTCAGTAACTGACCGATGTCGTCATGCAGTTCACGGCTGAGGCGGTGGCGTTCGTTTTCCTGGACTTCCAGCAAGCGGTCGGCGAGTTCCTGGGGCTGGAACTTGATCGATTTGCGCGACAGCCGATATTGCACCCAGACACAAGCAGTGGCGGCCATGTTCAACAGCAGCAGTCCCAGCGAAAGCGGTGCTGACAAACCGTAGGTCAGCAGGCAGCCGGCGGTGGCAGTGACACACAATATGAGTGTGAACCGGCGTGCATTTTCCCGGGACGGTGGCCATGTGGTGATTGACTTGAGGCTGGCGTACATATCGGATGGAGCCAATGGATATTCGCTGCGGGCAGACCGGCCGTTGGCTGGCGGGTCTCTGTCTGAAAATGCTGTCAATTATGTTATTGATTTGAACGAGGTTCAGTGAACGATGTTTGACCGCCAACTTCGTTGGGGAGGACTGTCACTGAATCACTTTGCCATTAATTGATAGCAACTAACGGGCGGCATAATACCACTTAAGATACCGTTGGTCGCGTTTGCCATATATGTCCAAAGGGTCAGGAAAGTCGCCATGTTGGACGTGAGTTCCATAATGGAAAAAAGTCACCTTATTATGCTGGATAGATATCCCGTGTCGCTTGAAGTTGATCGTTACACGGACACAGGCAAACCCTGAGGCGCGGGAAAATTTCTGCGGGTGTCAGGTGTGATTATTTAATTCGAATTGTCGCTGGCGGGCATGAACTATTCATTTGCGACATTCAGCGATTCGGCTCTACAGCCGCGATGTGCGCATTAACCGCTGCGAATCAGGCCTGGCGCTCGGAATAAGACAAGAGCGGGATTGGCCGGGGCGAAAGCGAAGGCTGAAACTGGTGTTGACCGACCTGGAACGCGAAGGCTTCGATCAGCGAGGTTTGCTCGCTGCTATCCAGGCTCAGTTGCCCGGTATTGTGATCGACCAGTTCAATCTGCCAGGCCATCAGGGTGAAACAGTCCTGAAGCGCATTCAGTGCCTGAGCGTGCAGATCGATAGAGTCCGGGGCATGATCGAGCAAGCTGTGAATGTGCAGGGAAAACTCGGAAATCGCTTCCAGTGCCAACGCTTCTGCACGGCTCGCCAGCTTGAGCAGGGTGCTGCGCATGCAGTCGATCGCATCCTTGTCGTTGCTGATCAATTGCAGGTGGCTCAGGCATTCTTCCGACTTGGCCAGGAGTGTTTCCGCTTCGACGAGAAATTCGGGAAAGCGTTGTGCCCAGTCTTTACGGTCGATTGGCATGCTTATCTCCACAGCGTCATGTCTGATGAGGGAATGCCGTGTGTGTCGACGATCATGAACCGTCGGGAGATCGCGCCCCGCCGCGCAAGTGCACTGGCTGAGGTTTTCCAGAGGGTGGGTTTCCACTGACCTGCGATCGCACACAATAGCCTGACTCCGTTCATGCAATGAGAATGGCGTCACATTAATGGCTATTGGATATTGCGAACATCAGGTTGGGCCTGATTGTTACTAGGGGATTCCCTTACACGCGGGAACCTGTGGCGCAAACTGTGGTCGCGCCAGAAGAGAATGTAGCAGATGAAAACGCCGGGCCAGTAAACCATGATGTTAATGTGACATCAATGCCTGCGTGTGGCATTTTGATAGTGATTTTGTGGGGATCAAGAATCGCCATAAACAGCCGATAACCCCACTTAGTAGTGAATTCATCAGAACAAGCCCAGGAGTCATTGATGGCCGGCATTCTCGACACGGTAGACCAACGCACGCAACTGGTGGGTGAGAATCGCCTGGAAATTCTCATGTTTCGACTGGCCGGACGCCAATTGTTCGCGATCAACGTGTTCAAGGTTCAGGAAGTTCTGCAATTGCCGAAGCTGACCCTGATGCCGCAACGTCACCCGTTTGTCTGCGGTGTGGTCAACCTGCGTGGCCAGACGCTGCCGGTGATCGATCTGTCCCAGGCGATCGGCATGCGCCCGCTGGTGCCGGGCCCGAACAGCACCATCATCGTCACCGAGTACAACCGTTCGGTGCAGGCGTTCCTTGTCGGTGGCGTGGATCGCATCGTCAACATGAACTGGGAAGCCATCCTGCCGCCGCCGACCAGCGCCGGACGCCAGCATTACCTGACCGCGATCAGCAAGGTCGACGATCAACTGGTGGAAATCATCGACGTCGAGAAAGTGCTCGCCGAAATCGTTCCGTACAACGCCAAGGTTTCGCGCGACAAGCTCGACGATCCGGTGCTGGAACGTGCCCGTGGTCGCGAAGTGCTGCTGGTGGACGACTCCAACGTCGCGCTCTCGCAATTGCGTGACACCCTCGGCCAGCTCGGGGTGAAAATGCACATCGCCAGTGATGGCCTGAAGGCGCTGAACATGCTCAAGGCCTGGGCCGATACCGGCGTGAACATGACCGACAAACTGCTGATGGTGTTCACCGACGCGGAAATGCCGGAAATGGACGGCTATCGCCTGACCACCGAGATCCGCAATGACCCGCGCCTGCGCGGTCTGTATGTGGTGCTGCACACCTCGCTGTCCGGCAGCTTCAACGATTCGATGGTGAAGAAGGTCGGCTGCGACAACTTCCTCTCCAAGTTCCAGCCGGACAAACTGGTCGATGTCGTGCGTCAGCGTCTGATGCTGGATGAAGTGCCGGCCTGAGGAAATTCTGTAGCGAGGGGATTTATCCCCGATGGACTGCACAGCAGTCCCGCTTTCTTGATTCAAGTGGGGCCGCTTCGCGCCCCATCGGGGATAAATCCCCTCGCCACAAACTATCTTTGCAGGTGCGTGCATCAGGCTTTGATTCGCCGATAAAGCTCGTATAGGGTGGCTTTTTTGCCCATCAGGAAGCTGGACATGCTGCGTCTGAGTGCGCTTTATCGTTACCCGTTGAAATCCGGCAAGCCCGAGATTCTGCAATCGATTGGCCTGGATAAACTGGGCCTTGAAGGGGACCGACGCTGGATGCTGGTGGACGAGGCCAGCGGCCGCTTCCTGACCCAAAGGGCCGAGGCGAAAATGAGCCAGCTGTCGGCATTGTGGAATGCGCAGGGCGGGCTGACCCTCAGTGCGCCCGACCATGCCGCGCTGGATATTGCGTTACCGCAGGACGATGCCGAGTTGCGCGGTGTGACCATCTGGCGCGACACCCTGCGCGTTCCGGATGCCGGTGATGCAGCGGCCCGCTGGGTCAGCGATTTCATCGGCAAACCGACCCGTCTGGTGCAGGTGCCACTTGATCGCGCGCGTATGACGCAGGCCGGGTATGGCCGCGACGACGATCAGGTCGCGTTCGCCGACGGTTTCCCGCTGTTGTTGATTGGCCAGGCGTCGCTTGAAGATCTGGTGCAAAAGGTCGGACGGCCGCTGGAGATGCTGCGTTTTCGGCCGAATCTGGTGATCGAAGGCAGTACGGCATTTGCCGAAGATGGCTGGAAGCGCATCCGCATCGGCGATGTCGAGTTCCGCGTGGTCAAGCCTTGCTCGCGCTGCATCCTGACCACGATTGATCCGCAGACTGGCGAGCGCAGTGCCGATCGCGAACCGCTGGCGACCTTGCAGAAGTACCGTGCCCAGGCTGATGGCGCGATGTTCGGGCAGAATCTGGTCAACGACAGCAATGGTCGGCTGGAAGTCGGTATGCCGGTGGAAATCCTCGAATAACCGAGGCCGGAAATGAAAAATGCCCGTGTCCATGGACACGGGCATTTTTTTGCACCGGGAAAAGCCGTGGGCTTAGCCGCGGTATTCGCACAGGTAAGCAGTATCAACGGCGACTTTCAGCTGGAACTTGCTGTTGGCCGGAACGTTGAACTGGCTGCCGGCGGCGAAGGTTTCCCAGTCGCTGCTGTCCGGCAGTTTGACGGTCAGCGCACCGGAGACCACGTGCATGATCTCGCGCTGAGCGGTGCCGAATTCGTATTCGCCCGGGGCCATGACGCCGATGGTCGCCGGACCTTCAGCAGTGCCAAAAGCGATCGACTTGACGGTGCCGTCGAAGTACTCGTTGACTTTGAACATGGGCGATTCCTCTCGAAATGGGCAAAAAAGGGTTAAAAAAGGCTGGCCAGTATGCACAAGGCTCCCGGCGCCGTCACCTGCCCGGGGCGTGTCCGGCAAGTTCTCGCCCTGACTCTAGAGTGGCAAGACCAACGGCAGCAACCGCGCGGTATTGCGCGCATCTTCCAGGGCCCGGTGCTGCTGACCGCTGAACTGCATGCCGGCCAGTTGCAGCGCGCCGTTCAGGCCCAACGGTCGTTCCAGGCGGCGGGCCTTGGCGAAGCGTTGTTTGAGATTCATGTGCGGCACTCGGCTCAGCACGCTGTCGAGCTGCAGGCGCTGCCATTCCTGAAGTAACTGCTTGCGGTCGTAATCGCCCCAACTGGCCCAGCCCTCGAGGCGCGTCTGGTGTTGCCCGAGCCAGCGCTCAAAGGCTGGCCAGACCTCGTTCAACGGCTGCGCGGCATCGATATTGGCCTGGGTGATGTGCGTGAGTTCGCGACAAAATGCCGTCAATAACGGCCGCCGGGTCGGTTTGACGAACCGCTGAAAGTGATCCTGCTCGCGACCGGCTCGATCGACCAGCGTCGCGCCGATTTCGATGATTTCCATTTCCGTAACCGGCCAGCCACCTTCATCTGTGGTGGCTTCCAGATCAATGACCAGCCAATGGGGCATCGCAGGTTTCCTGATTTACGCGTCCTGATAGATCAGAGCGTAGTCAAACCTTGCGTTTGCGCCTGGCGACTCACTCGACCTGCAACAGAACCTGACGATTTTTTACCTGATCGCCGACCTTGACCTGCACCCGCTTGAGCACGCCGTCGATACCGGCCTTCAGCGGATGCTCCATTTTCATTGCCTCCAGCACCACCAGCAACTGACCCTTGCTGACCGGGCTGCCTTCGCTGACCAGCACGTCGACGATGGCACCGTCCATCGGCGCTTTCAGTGTGCCGGAGCTGACGCTGCTCTGACTGCTGATCAGCGCATGAGTTCGATCCTCCAGGCGCAGGTTGCCGGGGTGGGTGAACAGCCAGAGTTCTTCGCCGGCGATCCGATACGCATGACGCTGGCGCAGGCCGTCGACGTCCAGCGTCACCGAGCGTTCGTTGCACTCAATGACGGTCAGCGCCAGTGCGCGCTGCATCACGTTCACGGTGAAGCGGCCAGCGCCGTCCGCAAGCAGTTGCAAGCTCCAGTCCTGCTGTTCCAGCCCGAGGCGGTAATCGAGCGGCGCGCCGACATTGTTGCGCCAACCCTTGAGCGGCGCGCGATGCGCCTGCGCGCTAGACTGATAAAACAGCACGGCGGCGATGGCCAGTTCCTCGGCGGTGGGGGCGTAAGTGTGCAGACATGGATGGTCAGTGAAGTGCTGAGCAATGAATGCGGTGCTGAACTCGCCGCTGATGAACTGCGGATGCTGCAGCAGGCTGACCAGCAAACGCTGATTGCTCTGAACACCGAGCAACACACTGTCCTGCACTGCGCGCAACAGCTTGCGCCGAGCCTCTTCGCGGGTCGCGCCGTGGGCGATCAGCTTGCCGAGCATCGGGTCATAGAACGGGCTGATCAACTGACCTTCGCGCAAGCCGTGATCGATTCGCGCGCCGGGATTCAAGGCCGGTTCCCATGCCTGCACGCGACCGGTCTGCGGCAGGAAATTCTGCGTCGGATCTTCGGCATACAGACGCACTTCCATGGCGTGGCCGTTCAGTCCGACCTGATCCTGTGTCAACGGCAGCGGCTGCCCCTCGGCAACGGCCAATTGCCAGGCGACCAGATCCTGCCCGGTGATCAGTTCGGTCACCGGATGCTCGACCTGCAGACGGGTGTTCATTTCCAGAAAGTAGAATTGTCCACGGGCATCGAGCAGAAACTCGACGGTGCCGGCACCGACGTAATTCACCGCCCGACCAGCTTTGAGCGCTGCTTCGCCCATGGCCTGGCGCAACTCACCGGTCATCACCGGGCAGGGTGCTTCCTCGATGACTTTCTGATGGCGACGCTGCACCGAGCAATCGCGCTCACCGAGGTAGATCAGATTGCCGTGGCAGTCGCCGAACAGTTGCACCTCGACGTGCCGTGGTTCGATCAGCGCCTGTTCGAGGATCAGTTCGTCACTGCCAAAGCCGTTCAGCGCCTCGGAGCGGGCGGTGCGCAATTGCGCCGGCAACTCATCGCTGCTGTGCACCAGGCGCATGCCGCGTCCACCGCCGCCGGCGCTGGCCTTGATCATCAGCGGGTAGCCGATGCGTTCGGCTTCGCGCAGCAAGGTAGCGTCGTCCTGCGCGGCGCCTTGATAGCCGGCGATGCAGGGAACGCCGGCGTCGAGCATGGCGATTTTCGACAGGCGCTTGCTGCCCATCAGCTCGATGGCGTCGGCGCTGGGACCGATGAAGGTCAGGCCGGCCTCTGCGCAGGCACGGGCGAATCCTGGATTTTCCGAGAGAAAGCCGTAGCCGGGGTGGATCGCGTCGGCGCCGCTGCGGCGCGCGGCATCGAGGATCGCCGGGATGTTCAGGTAGGACTGGTGTACCGGTGCGGCGCCGATGTTCACCGCTTGATCGGCCATCTGCACGTGCAGGGCATCGGCGTCGGCATCGCTGAATACGGCGACGGTGCGATAGCCGAGGGCCTGGGCGGTGCGCTGAATGCGGCAGGCGATTTCACCGCGGTTGGCGATCAGGATTTTGTGGAGGGCGGGCATGGTGATCTTCCTGAGTATTTGGCGGTGGGTTGGCTGGCCTCTTCGCGAGCAGGCTCGCTCCCACAAGGAATTTGCATCGTTCATAAAACCTGTGGGAGCGGGCCTGCTCGCGAAGCTTTCAGGTGGCCCATCGCGGTTTACGCTTTTGCACGAAAGCCATCGTGCCCTCGATCCCTTCGACACCAGTCACCGCTTCACTGAACCATTGCGCTGCGTCATCCAGCAGTTCATTCGATGGCTGTCCGGCGCTGGCCAGCAACAGCTTTTTGGTCATCGCATTCGCGTCCGGTGCGCAGCACAGAACATGGTCGAGTACTTCGTCGAGGCGTTCGGCCAATGCCTGCGGATCCTGCTCGACAAAATGCACCAGCCCCAGGCGGCGCGCCTGATGGCCATCGAGACGCGCGGCGGTCAGTGCCAGCCGACGGGTTTCGGTCAGGCCGATGCGTTGCACCACGAACGGCGCGATCTGCGCAGGCAACAGCCCGAGGCTGGTTTCCGGCAGGCCGAACTGCGCCTGATGATCGGCCATGGCGATATCGCTCACACATGCCAGCCCGAAACCACCACCGAGCACTGCGCCCTGTAAAACGGTGATCAGCACTTGTGGTGCGTCCTGAGCTTCTTGCAGCAGAGCTCCAAAGGCGCGGTTCAACACGCGGTAAGCGTCGGCCCCTTGGGCACGGGCATTGGCCATGTCCTTGATGTCGCCCCCCGCACAGAAATGCCCACCGGCACCGCTGAGGACCAGAGCGCGAACCCCGCGGTCATCGCGCACCGCCGCCAGTACCGCACGCAGTTCGGCGACCATGTGCAGGCTCATCGCATTGCGGCTGTCCGGGCGATTGAGGGTGATGTGCAATACGCCGCCATGCCGCTCCAGCAGCAGTGTCTGGCAATCGGGCAGGGGGCTCATTTCTTTTTCCCCGGCAGAATGCCCATCAGTTTGCAGATGATCCCCAGCATGATTTCGTCGGCGCCACCGCCAATCGACACCAGCCGCACATCGCGATAGGCGCGGGCCACCGGGTTGTCCCACATGAAGCCCATACCGCCCCAATATTGCAGGCAACTGTCGCTGACTTCACGACCGAGGCGCCCGGCCTTGAGCTTGGCCATCGAGGCCAGACGCGTGACGTCCTGACCCTTCACATATTGCTCGGTGGCCTGATAGACCAGCGCCCGCAGGCACTCGATTTCGGTCTGCAATTCGGCGAGGCGGAAGTGGATCACCTGATTGTCGATCAGCGCGTTGCCGAAGGTCTTGCGCTCTTTGCAGTACTCGATGGTGCTGTCGACGCAATATTCCAGACCCTTGATCATGTTGGCCGCGCCGAACAGACGTTCTTCCTGAAACTGCAGCATCTGCATCATGAACCCGGCGCCTTCGTGGCCGATGCGGTTGCGCTGCGGCACACGCACGTTGTCGAAAAACACCTGGGCGGTCTCCGAACTGCGCATGCCGAGCTTGTCCAGGTGCGAGCTGAGGCTGATGCCCGGGCTGTTCATCGGCACCATGATCAGCGACTTGTTGATGTGCGGCTTGTCGTCCGAGGTGTTGGCCAGCAGGCAGATGAAATCGGCACTCGGTGAATTGGTGATCCACATTTTGCTGCCATTGATCACGTAATCGTCGCCGTCCTTGCGCGCGCTGGTCTTGAGCCCGGCGACGTCGGAGCCGGCACCGACTTCCGAGACGCCGATGCAACCGACCTGCTCGCCGGTAATCGCGGGGCGGAGGAATTCGTCGCGCAATTCATCGGAGCCGAAGCGGGCCAGCGCCGGAGTGCACATGTCGGTCTGCACGCCGATCGACATCGGAATGCCGCCGCAATGAATGGTGCCGAACTCTTCGGCGGCGACAATCGAATAGCTGTAGTCGAGGCCCATGCCGCCGAATTTTTCCGGTTTGGAAATCCCCAGCAGACCAAGGTCGCCGGCCTTGCGGAAAATCTCGTGGATCGGAAAGCGCCCGGCCTTTTCCCATTCATCGACGTGTGGATTGATCTCATGTTCGACGAATTGGCGGACGGTGCGGCGCAGTGCTTCGTGTTCCGGGGTGAAGATCATTTTTATTGTTCTCCTTGGGATCCGTGGCAGTCAGAAGCGGCTGATGCCGAAGCTGTTGGGTTGCAGCGTACGGATGTCGGCTTCGTGGCAGATATCCAGCAGGTAACCGAGCAAGGTGCGCGTATCGCGCGGGTCGATGAGGCCGTCGTCCCACAGGTTGGCGCTGCCGTAAAGCGCGGTGGACTGGCTGTCGAGTTTCTGCGCGGTGACCTGTTCGAGCATGTCGAGCATTTTCGGATCCGGCACCAGGCCTTCCTTGAGCTGTTTGGCCTCGGTGACGATGCGCAGCACCTTGCCGGCCTGCGCGCCGCCCATCACCGCGGTGCGGCTGTTGGGCCAGGCGAAGATGAAGCGTGGATCGAGACCGCGCCCGCACATCGCATAGTTGCCGGCGCCGTAGGAGCCACCGACGACAATCGTCAGTTTAGGCACTCGGGCATTGGCCACCGCTTGAATCAGTTTCGAACCGTGTTTGATCACGCCTTGCTGCTCGGACTCGGTGCCGACCATGAACCCGGTGGTGTTGTGGAAGAACAGCAGCGGCGTCTGGCTCTGATCGCACAGTTGAATGAACTGCGCGGCCTTGCTCGCCCCGGCGGGGGTGATCGGGCCGTTGTTGCCGATCAGGCCGCAGGCACGGCCCTGGATTTTCAACTGACCGCAGATGGTCTGCTGATCGAACTCGCCTTTGAATTCTAGAAACTCCGATTCATCGGCAATCCGCGCAATGATTTCGCGCACGTCATAGGGCTTCTTCGGGTCGTCGGGAATCAGCCCGAGCAACTCGTCGATCGGGTACAGCGGGTCCTTGAATTGCGGTTCCGGCAGCCACGGCAGTTGTTCGTTCCACGGCAGCAGGCGCAGGATCTCGCGCACCAGGCGCACGCCATCGGCATCGTTCTCGGCCAGGTATTCGGCGGTGCCGGCAACCTGTGCGTGCATTTCGGCGCCACCCAGTTCTTCATCGGTGGCGACCTCGCCCGTCGCGGCTTTGAGCAGCGGCGGCCCGGCAAGAAACAGCTTGGCCTTGCCGCGTACCACCACCACGTAATCCGACAGCCCCGGTTGATAGGCGCCACCGGCCGTCGCCGAGCCGTGCACCACGGTAATTTGCGGCAAACCCATGGCCGACATCCGCGCCTGATTGGCAAAACTGCGTGCGCCTTCGACGAATATCTCCGCCGCATAATTGAGGTTGGCGCCGCCGCTTTCGGCGAGGGTGATCACCGGCAGTTTGTTTTCCAGGGCGATCTGTTGCAGGCGCAGGGATTTTTTCAGGCCGGTGGGGGAGATCGTGCCGCCCTTGATCGCGCTGTTATTGGCCACCACCATCGCCCGTATGCCGGACACGTAACCGATGCCGGCAATCAGGCCACCGCCGGCGGCGCTGCCGTCCTTGTCGTCGTGCAGCTTGTAGCCGGCCAGGCTCGCCAGTTCGAGGAACGGTGCGCCGGGGTCGAGCAACAGATTCAGGCGTTCACGGGGCAGCAATTGCCCGCGCTTGTCGAATTTGCCCTTGGCGTCGGCAGCCTTGTTCAGCAGGTTCTGTTCCAGTTGCTGGACTTGCTCGATGGCCGCGAGCATTGCCGCGCGGTTGCGGGCGAAAGCATCACTGTGCGGATCGAGTTGGGACTGGATCTGCGGCATGGCTTACTCCTTGTCCTTGAGGACGTCCGGCAGGTACGCCCGATGGAACCCGTTGAACGACTCGCTGTGGCTCGCCTTGTGCAGCGGCCATGCACGGCTGCCGAGGCTGGCTGCGCCATCGATTTTCAAGGTGCTGCCACTGATGAACGCCGCCGCCGGACTGAGCAGGAAAACAATCGCCGCACTGACTTCCGATTCGGTGCCGATGCGCTTGAGCGGTACGTGTTCGCGCAGGGTCGGGATCACCGCTTTGAACGCGCCTTCATACGTGTCCATGCCGCTGGACGCGATCCACCCCGGCGCCACCGCATTGACCCGCACCCCGGCGTAACCCCACTCGAACGCGGCGGTCTTGGTGAAGTTGTCCATCCCTGAACGTGCTGCGCCGGAATGGCCCATGCCGGGCATGCCGCCCCACATGTCGGCGAGCATGTTGACGATGCTGCCGCCGTGTTTGCTCATCGACTGGTTGAACACTTCCCGGGCCATCAGGAAGCCGCCGACCAGATTGGTGCGCAGCACGGTTTCGAAGCCTTTCTGATTGATCGCGGCCAGTGGCGACGGGTATTGGCCGCCGGCATTGTTGACCAGACCGTGGATCGCCCCGTGCTCGGCGATCAACTCAGCGACCAGTTGTTTTACCGCGTCTTCGTCACGGATGTCGCAAGCCTGCCAGTGCGCGCGGCCGCCGTCTTCGGTGATTTCGGCGGCGACTTTCTGCAGTTTTTCCGGCTTGCGCCCGACCAGCAGCACTCTGGCTCCGAGCGCTGCCAGTTCATGGGCGGTGCAACGGCCGATGCCACTGCCGCCACCGGTGACGATGAGGGTCTGGCCGCTGAACAGATCGGCTTTGAAAATCGATGCGTAAGCCATGAAGCCCAACCTCTATTCGAGTTGTTCGGCGATGCTCTGCGGCACCGGGATCTGGATTTCCAGCAGTTGCTGGGCGAAGGCCTTGCCCTGGGGATCGATGCGCAGACTCGCCACGCCACCGCCACCGAGGGCGTTTTCCAGCAGGAAGTTCAGGCTGTGGGTGCCGGGCAGGTACCAGCGTTCGACCCGGCCGTGAATCGGGTCGAGCACGTGGCGCATCCAGTCGACGATCACCGCTGGCGTCAGCGCTTCGGCGATCCACGGCAGGTATTCCGGTCGACGCGGCAGGACGCCGATGTTGCTGTGGTTGCCCTTGTCACCGGAGCGCGCCACCGCCAGTTTTACCAACGGCACGCTGGCGTCGGCGCGGCCCTGGGGTTTGGGTGGCTGTTCGGGGGTTGGCAGAGCGTAGCTGTCGAGTGGTGTCTGCGCGGGCAGGGCGCAGGGATATTGCTCACCGGCCATGTCGATTTGCAGGGTGCAGGCGTTTTTGTCGATCAGGAACGAGAACAGGCGGATCAGCGGATAGACCGTCGGCCGTCCGCCGACGATGCCGGTCAGTCCGGGCGCCATGCCGGTCGCGGCCTGGGCGATTTCCCGGGAGAACAGGATCAGCGCCGGTTTCAGTGGATGGCGCACCGCGAGTTTGATCACCACCTCGCGGCTGTCACGGCGCTGACCGTGAGGGCCGTAAGTGGCTTCACTGCCGAGCAGTTCGATATCGACTTCGCTGTAGGGCGGCCAGCCGCGCTGGCTGAACATTTCCGAGGTTTTGTCGATGATCGCCTGGCTCACGCGTTGCGCCTTGTCCACCGCATCGATGCCGGCGATCAGGCAACTGGCGGTGCAGCGAAAGCCGTCCGGGTAAGTGGCGCTGACCTTGTATTTATCGCTGGGTGGCAAACCTTTGGCACCGTGCACATGCACGGCGTTTTTGCCCTGTTGCTGCAGTTTCACCTGAGTGAAATCGCAGACCACATCCGGCAACAGATACGCCTGCGGATCACCGATTTCATAGAGCATCTGCTCGCCAACCGTCAGTGGCGTCACCAACCCGCCGGAGCCCTCGGGTTTTCTGACGATGAACTGGCCGTCGGCGCTGACGTCGACGATGGGAAAGCCGATGTGTTCGTAATCCGGCACATCGCGCCAGTCGGTGAAATTGCCCCCGGTACATTGTGCGCCGCATTCGATGATGTGCCCGGCCAGCGCGGCCTGGGCCAGTTTGTCGTAGTCGTGCCACGCCCAGCCGAATTCATGCACCAGCGCCGCACTGACCACCGCGCTGTCGACCACGCGCCCGGTGATGACAATGTCGGCGCCCAGGCGCAGAGCCTCGACGATGCCCGGCGCGCCGAGGTAGGCGTTGGTCGATACGCACATCGGCGGCAGCGGCGCGCCGTTGAACATTTCGTGGATGCCTTGAGTGGCGAGTTGCTTGAATTGCGGCTGCAGGTCGTCGCCGAGCAGCACGGCGATTTTCAGACTGACCCCGGCCTTGTCGCAGGCGGCCTGCAGGGCGGCGGCACAGGCTTTCGGATTGATCCCGCCAGCGTTGCTGATCACGCGAATCTTCTGTTCGACCAGTTGCGGCAGGAGCGGCGCGAGCACTTCGACAAAATCCCCGGCGAACCCGGCCTGTGGGTCCTTCATGCGGGCGCCGGCCATGATCGACATCGTGATCTCGGCCAGGTAATCGAACACCAGATAATCCAGGCGCCCGCCTGCCACGAGCTGGGCGGCGGCGGTGCTGGTGTCACCCCAGAATGCGCTGGCGCATCCGATGCGAACGGTCGTGGGCATGGTGATCTCCGACTCAGGAACCTGCGACAGAAGTGTCTGGAGGCTACCAAGCAAGCGCTTGGTTTGTAAACAGCTGAAATATCTTCTGCCCAAGCGCTTGCTTGGTCGCGGTCTGCGGCTTAAATTGCGCGCAACCCTGCGCGTTCAGGGGGCAACAGACTGATCGACTGTAGGAGAGAACGGGTGGACGAGCAAAAAGCCCTGAGGGTCATGCGCGAACTGGTCGACCAAGGCCAACTGACCGACCCTGACAGCGCTCGCGGCAAACTGCTGCAAGTGGCCGCCCACCTGTTCCGCAACAAAGGCTATGAACGCACCACCGTGCGCGATCTGGCCGGGGCGGTGGGGATTCAGTCCGGGAGCATTTTTCATCACTTCAAAAGCAAGGATGAAATCCTTCGTGCGGTGATGGAAGAGACCATCGTCTACAACACCGCGTTGATGCGCGCCGCGCTGGCCGAAGCCGCCAGTGTGCGCGAGCGGGTGCTGGCGCTGATTCGTTGCGAGTTGCAGTCGATCATGGGCGGCAGCGGCGAAGCGATGGCGGTGCTGGTCTACGAGTGGCGTTCGTTGTCCGAGGAGGGGCAGGCCCGGGTGCTAGCCCTGCGTGACGTCTATGAAGAGATCTGGTTGCAAGTGCTGGGCGAAGCCAAGGACGCCGGGTTTATCCGTGGCGATGTTTTCATTACCCGACGTTTCCTCACCGGCGCACTGTCCTGGACCACCACCTGGTTCCGTGCCGGCGGCAGCCTGAGCCTTGATCAGTTGGCCGATGAAGCGCTGATTCTGGTGCTCGAAGAGCGCCAGTCCACTTTCTAACAGGCCGGGAAACTGGCTAACTGGGCGAAACCGCCTAGCTTGAATGCATTGATTGCCATTTTTTCGGGGAGTGGGGTGTTTTGAAGTCTTCGCCAATTCGGACGACCGCAGGGCTTTTGCTCGTAGCGCTGGCGGTATTTTGGGTGCTACCCGCACAGGCAGCGCAACTGGTTCGGGTGGGCGCGGCGCATTTTCCGCCTTACACCGTGCGTCCGGAAAGTGGTGCCGACACTGGCCTGCTGCCGCAACTGGTCGAGGCGCTCAATGCACTGCAGGCGGACTATCAGTTCGTACTGGTACCGACTTCGATTCCTCGGCGTTTCGGTGATTTCAAGCAGGGCCGGATCGACATGGCGATCTTCGAGAACCCCGATTGGGGCTGGAAGGAGATTCCTCATACCGACGTCGATATGGGCCTGGAAGATGCCGAGATTTTCGTCGCGCAACGTGAAGACGGTCGCCAGCAGAACTATTTCGCCGACCTCAAGGGCAAACGCCTGGCGCTGTACAGCGGTTATCACTATGAGTTCGCCAACTTCAACGCCGATCCCAAGTACCTCGCCGATACCTTCAACGCGACGCTGACCTATTCCCACGACAGCAACCTGCTGATGGTGCTGCGCGGGCGCGCCGACATCGCTCTGGTCACGCGCTCGTACCTGTTCGATTATCTGCTGCGCAACGAAAAAGTGCGTGACGAATTGCTGGTGTCGCAACGCATCGATCAGGTCTACCACCATTACGCCATTCTGCGTCCGACGGCACCGATCACTGGCGAGGCGTTCGGCAAGTTGCTGCAGGGTTTGCGCAACAATGGCCAGATGCTGAAGATCTTCGATCCTTACAAAATTGCCGTGGTGCCGGTGGCTCATCCCTGACCGATTTTCATCCAGGCGGCTAAATTTCTCCTCTCGGCTCACGTCCCATCGTTGAACTGTCGACGATTATCGTGAGCCCGACCCATGTCCAATCTGAATGACCTGACTGCCCTGGCCCTGCCTTCGGGCAGCCAACTGGTAGCCGATGCCACTGAAAGCCGTCTGAGCCTGAGCCTGGACGGGCAACCGCTGATTCGCCTGCGCCTGGATCGCCTGGCCAAAGGCCCGATCCAGCTCGACGAGCGTTATGCACTGCCTGTGGGGCAGGCGCTGTGGGCGGCCTGTTACTGGTTGTTCGCACGCGATCCGGACTGTCAGCAACTGCTCTGGCAACTCGATCAACCACCCACTGAAGCGTTGCTCAGCGGTTTGCTGGTCAGCACCGAAGTGGCTGGCGAATACCGCTGCGAACGCACCCTGTTCTGGCAGTTGCCGCAACCCTGGTTGGGCACGTCGCTGACCGGCAGCTACCCGCAACAAATGGTGATCAGTCACGGCAAGCGCCATCCGCTGCGCCCGGCAAAGCCGCGTGGCGAGGTCTATCGGCGTTTCGATGCGCGTCTCGGGGCGTGGATTTCCCTGCGTACGGTGGAGATCGAGCAGGATCTGGCGCGTTTCAATCGCTGGCAGAACAGTCCGCGTGTCGCCAGTTTCTGGCAGGAGGAGGGCAGTCTCGAGCAGCATCGCGAATACCTGAGCAAGCTCGATGCCGATCCGCACACCCTGACGCTGATCGGCTGTTTCGACGATCAACCGTTTGCCTATTTCGAGGCCTACTGGGCCAAGGAAGACCGTATCGCGCCGTTCTACGACGCCGACAATTACGACCGTGGCATTCACATGCTGGTGGGAGAGGAAAACCACCGTGGCCCGCACAAGGTCGCGAGCTGGCTGTCGGCGCTGGTGCACTACCTGTTTCTGGATGATCCGCGGACCCAGCGTGTGGTCGCTGAACCGCGTGCCGATAACGCGAAGATGATCGGCCACATGCACAACCAGTGCTTCCACTGCGAGAAGGAGTTCGACTTTCCGCACAAGCGCGCGGCGTTGATGATTCTGGGGCGTGAGCGGTTTTTTGATCGGTGCAAGCTGGCGTAAAAGCAAAAGATCGCAGCCTTCGGCAGCTCCTACAGAGGAATACACCTCATGTAGGAGCTGCCGAAGGCTGCGATCTTTTTTCTGCGATGAACCGGACTTAGCGCCGACCCATCGAGGCCGCATCCCCACGGCTGCCCGACACCTTGCGGCAGTGCACCAGTGCATCGCGAATCATGAAGTTGACCAGGGTCGGCGAGACGCCGAGTTCCTTGGCGATGTCCTTTTGCGGCACGCCGTGCAGGCGGTACATCTCGAAGGCGTAACGGGTGCGGCTGGGCAGTTCGGTCAGCGCGTCGGCGATGTGCTCCAGCGTCGAGAAATTGATGTGCGAGGTTTCCGGCGAAGCGCCTTGAATGACCACATTCAACCCTTCCTCTTCGGGGCCCGAGTATTTCTGTTCCAGCGCCTGTTTGCGGTAGTGATCGATGGCGAGGTTGCGCACGATCTGGAACAGGTAACTCAATTGCGCCTTGATCGATGAGGTGATCGGCGGCGCCGATTGCAAGCGGAAGAACGCATCCTGCACCACGTCTTCGGCGCGCGAACGGCAACCGGTAATGCGCGCTGCGATCTTGACCAGAATCAGTCGATTGTCGACGAAGGCCTGAAGTAGCGGTGAATCGCACCTGCTTGTGGATACTTGTTCCGTCATGGAAATCACCTTGCTGCCAATAGGTTAGTGGGACGCCGGGGGACGAGGCCGTCCTACACATCGAGCGACAAATTATGTTGAATGATAATGATTGTCAATTGAGAAAGAGAACTAATGCTCCGTAAAGGTGCGAATCGAGAACTGCGACACACCGCCACACCCCGGCCCCCGTTGGCGATCCTGCCCGCTGACTAATTATTTGCAGACGTCATCCGTTCTCATTGGTGAATGGCTTCGGGCGCACAGCCCCGGCCAGACAGCATTCCGCAAGCCTTGCGCGGTCGGCACAGACCACGCCCTGCACGCCCTCGACCGGCGTGACGCAGCCCCTCGATTCCACTAGCAAGCCGAATTCAGGCAGGAAACCTCATGACCGACGCGTTCGAACTCCCCAGCACTCTGGTCCAAGCCCTCCAGCGCCGAGCGGCACACACGCCGGAGCGCCTGGCCCTGCGCTTTCTCGCCGAAACCGAGGAGCAGGGCGTGGTGCTCAGTTACCGCGAACTGGATCAACGCGCGCGCACCATTGCTGCCGCATTGCAGGCCCAGGCTGAGTTCGGTGATCGCGCGGTGCTGCTGTTCCCCAGCGGCGCGGATTACGTCGCGGCGTTTTTCGGTTGCCTGTACGCCGGGGTGATCGCGGTGCCGGCTTATCCGCCGGAGTCCGCCCGTCGTCATCATCAGGAACGCCTGCTGTCGATCATTGCCGATGCCGAACCGCGTTTGCTGCTGACCAGCGCCGACCTGCGCGATGCCTTGCAACACATCGAAGGCGCGCCGCCGTTGCTGTGCGTCGATACGCTCGACAACACGCTGGCCGAGTCCTGGATTGAGCCGACCCTGCCGCAGGACCACATCGCCTTTCTGCAATACACCTCCGGTTCTACCGCGCTGCCCAAAGGCGTGCAGGTCAGCCACGGCAATCTGGTGGCCAACGAGCTGCTGATTCGCCACGGTTTCGGCATCGACGTAAACCCCGACGACGTGATCGTCAGCTGGCTGCCGCTGTACCACGACATGGGCCTGATCGGCGGATTGCTGCAGCCGATTTTCAGCGGCGTGCCGTGCATCCTGATGTCGCCGGCGTACTTCCTCGGTCGTCCGTTGCGCTGGCTTGAAGCGATTAGCCAATACGGCGGCACCATCAGCGGCGGGCCGGATTTCGCCTATCGCTTGTGCAGCGAGCGGGTCAGCGAATCGGCGCTGGAACGACTCGACCTGAGCCGCTGGCGCGTAGCCTATTCCGGTTCCGAACCGATCCGTCTCGATACCCTCGAGCGCTTCGCCGAGAAGTTCACCGCGTGCGGCTTCAGCGAAGACAGCTTCATGGCCTCCTATGGTTTGGCCGAAGCGACGCTGTTTGTTGCCGGCACACCGCGTGGCACCGGTATTCCTGCGTTACGCGTGGACGATCAAGCGCTGGCGCAAAATCGTGCCGAGCCGGGCGACGGCAGTGCGATCATGAGTTGTGGCATCAGCCAGCCCGATCACGCGGTGCTGATTGCCGACCCGGTCACGCTCAAAGAACGAGCCGACAACCTCGTCGGTGAAGTCTGGGCCGCCGGGCCGAGCATCGCTCACGGCTACTGGCGCAACCCCGAGGCCAGCGCCAAGACCTTTGTCCAGCACGCCGGGCAGACCTGGCTGCGCACTGGCGATCTGGGCTTCATCCGCGACGGTGAACTGTTCATCACCGGGCGCCTGAAAGACATGCTGATCGTGCGCGGTCACAACCTCTATCCGCAGGACATCGAGCAAACCGTCGAGCGTGAAGTGGAAGTGGTGCGCAAAGGTCGCGTCGCGGCATTCGCGGTCAATCAGGGCGGTGAAGAAGGCATTGGCATCGCGGCGGAAATCAGCCGCAGCGTGCAGAAAATCCTGCCGCCCGAAGCGCTGATCAAAGCCATTCGCCAAGCGGTGGCCGAGGCCTGTCAGGAAGCGCCGAGCGTGGTGGTGCTGCTCAACCCCGGCGCATTGCCGAAGACGTCCAGCGGCAAGCTGCAACGCTCGGCGTGCCCCACGCGTCTGGCCGATGGCAGCCTTGACAGCTACGCGGTGTTCCCGTCCGCCGAGGTGCAAAATACCGAATCGACCCTGGCGGCTTCC
This sequence comes from Pseudomonas sp. 22189, assembly GCF_052045635.1. NCBI lineage: Bacteria > Pseudomonadati > Pseudomonadota > Gammaproteobacteria > Pseudomonadales > Pseudomonadaceae > Pseudomonas > Pseudomonas sp. 22189. The sequence goes on along the minus strand of NZ_JBQEPG010000022.1, from coordinate 46,326 downwards.
GAGCTGGAAGCCCTGATCGGCAAGCTCTGGGCCGAGCAACTCAATCTCAAACAGGTCAACGCCGACGACCACTTCTTCCTGCTCGGCGGCAACTCGATTGCAGCAACTCAAGTGATCGCCAAGGTGCGCGAAGAACTGGGCCTGGAGCTGAACCTGCGTCTGCTGTTCGAGGCGCCGATCCTGTCCGCATTCGCCGCTGCCGTGGCGCAACAGCAACAGGACGGCGGCAGCGCCCAAGGCGAAATCACCCCGTTGTCGCGCACTGAAGCACTGCCGCAATCGCTGGCGCAAAACCGGCTGTGGATCACTTGGCAACTCGACCCGCACAGCAGCGCCTACAACATTCCCGGTGCCCTGCGTCTGCGTGGCGAGCTGGACGAGGACGCGGTGCGCGCCAGCTTCCAGCAACTGATCGAACGCCACGAATCGCTGCGCACGCGCTTTTTCGAGCGTGACGGTGTGGCGCTGCAACAGGTCGAGGCGGCGCCTGAATTCAATCTGCAACTGATTGACCTCAGCGACTTGCCAGTGCACGAGCGTGAAGCCCGCGCGCAACAGATCCGCGAAGACGAAGCACGCACACAATTCGACTTGGAAAAAGGCCCACTGCTGTGGGTGACGCTGGTGCGCCTCGACGACGAAGATCACCAGTTGCTGGTGACGCTGCACCACATCATCGCCGACGGCTGGTCGCTGAACGTGCTGATCGATGAATTCTCGCGCCTGTACGCCGCGGCATCCCAAGGCCAGCGCGCCGAACTTGCGCCGCTGCCCACTCAATACGCCGACTACGGCAGCTGGCAGCGCGAATGGCTGGCGCAAGGCGAGGGCGAGCGGCAACTGGCGTACTGGAAAGCCCAACTGGGCAACGACCATCCGGTGCTGGAACTGGCCACCGATCACCCGCGCTCGGCCAGACAATTGCACAGCGCCGCGCGCCACAGCGTGCGCCTCGGCGTGAGCCTCAGCGACGCGATCAAGCAGACTGCGCAGGCGCATCAATCGACGCCATTCATGCTGTTGCTCTCAGCGTTCCAGAGCCTGCTGCACCGCTACAGCGGTCAACGCGATATCCGCATCGGCATCCCAAATGCCAACCGTCCGCGCCTGGAAACCCAGGGCCTGATCGGCTTCTTCATCAACACCCAGGTACTGCGTGCCGAGGTTGATTCGCGGCAGTCGTTTGGCGAGTTGCTGGCGCAGACCCGCGAGGCTGCGCTGGGGGCTCAGGCCCATCAGGATCTGCCGTTCGAACAACTGCTCGAAGCGTTCCCGCAGGCTCGCGAACAGGGACTGTTCCAGGTCATGTTCAACCACCAGCAGCGCGACCTGAGTGCGCTCAAGCGTCTGCCGGGCCTGCTCGCCGAAGAACTGCCGTGGCACAGCCGCGAAGCCAAGTTCGACCTGCAACTGCACAGCGAAGAGGATCGCAACGGGCGCCTGACCTTGTCCTTCGACTACGCCGATGAACTGTTCGAGGCGGCGACCATCGAGCGTCTGGCCGAACATTTCAGCAACCTGCTGCGCGCCGTCTGCGAGCAACCGCAGCAGGCGATCGGCGACCTGCCATTGCTGACGCCGTGCGAGCACGAACAGCAACAAGCATGGAGCATCGCCCCCTGCACCCCGGCGCAACACTGGCTGCCGGAACTGCTCAACGAACAGGCGCGGCAGACCCCGGAACGCACCGCGCTGGTGTGGGACGGAGGTAGCCTCGACTTCGCCGAATTGCACGCCCAGGCCAACCGCCTCGCGCACTACCTGCGCGACAAAGGTGTCGGCCCGGACGCGTGCGTGGCAATCGCTGCCGAGCGTTCGCCGCAACTGCTGATCGGCCTGCTGGCGATCATCAAGGCCGGTGGCGCTTACGTGCCGCTGGATCCGGATTACCCGGCCGAACGTCTGGCCTACATGCTCCGCGACAGCGGCGTCGAACTGTTGTTGACCCAGACTGCATTGCTCGAACGTCTGCCGGCCAGTGACGGCGTCAGCGTGATCGCCATGGACGCGTTGCACCTGGAAAACTGGCCGAGCCAGGCACCGGGTCTGCACCTGCACGGCGACAACCTCGCTTACGTGATTTATACCTCCGGCTCCACCGGGCAACCGAAAGGCGTCGGCAACACCCACGCCGCATTGGCCGAACGGCTGCAGTGGATGCAGGACAGCTATCGCCTGAATGACAGCGACGTGCTGATGCAAAAGGCGCCGATCAGTTTCGACGTATCGGTGTGGGAATGCTTCTGGCCGCTGATCACTGGCGCGCGTCTGCTGATCGCCGACCCCGGTGAACACCGCGATCCGCATCGTATCGCGCAGCTTGTTCAAGAATATGGCGTGACCACGCTGCACTTCGTACCACCGCTGCTTTCGCTGTTCATCGACGAGCCGCTGAGCGCCGAATGCACCAGCCTGCGTCGGGTGTTCTCCGGCGGTGAAGCGCTGCCGGCGGAACTGCGCAACCGCGTGCTGGCGCAACTGCCGGCGGTGCAACTGCACAACCGTTACGGCCCGACCGAAACCGCGATCAACGTCACTCACTGGCACTGCACCACGGCCGATGGCGAGCGCTCGCCGATTGGCCGGCCGCTGGGCAACGTGATCTGCCGCGTGCTCGACGCCGAGCTCAATCCTGTGCCGGCCGGTGTACCGGGTGAACTGTGCATCAGTGGCATCGGTCTGGCCCGGGGTTACCTTGGTCGTCCGGCACTGACGGCCGAGCGCTTTGTGGTCGACCCGTTGGGCGAGCAGGGCGCGCGTCTGTACCGCACCGGTGACCGTGCTCGCTGGAGCGCTGACGGCGTGATCGAATACCTCGGGCGTCTCGATCAGCAGGTCAAACTGCGCGGCTTCCGCGTCGAGCCGGAAGAAATCGAAGCGCGGCTGCTGGCGCAAAACGGCGTCGCCCAGGCCGTGGTGCTGGTGCGCGAAACCGTGGCCGGCGCGCAATTGATCGGCTACTTCACCGCTGTCGATGCGAGCGAAGATCAGCACGTGCAGATCGCCCGCCTGAAAACCGCGGTGGCCGCCGAGCTGCCGGAATACATGGTCCCGGCGCAACTGATGCGTCTGGATGCAATGCCCCTGAGCCCGAGCGGCAAACTTGACCGTCGCGCCTTGCCTGAGCCGCAGTGGCAAGTGCGTGAACACGTCGAACCGGTCACTGAGCTGGAGCAACAGATCGCCGCGATCTGGCGTGAAGTGCTGGGTCTGCCACGGATCGGTCTGCGCGACGATTTCTTCGCCCTTGGCGGGCACTCGTTGCTGGCCACACAAATCATCTCGCGCAGCCGTCAGGCCTGTGACGTCGAGTTGCCGCTGCGCGCCTTGTTCGAACACAGCGAACTCGGTGATTTCGCCGAACAGATCCGCCTGATCCAGGCCAGCGGCCAGACCAACCAACAGCCGCCGATTGCCAAAGTCGACCGCCGCCAGGCGGTGCCGCTGTCCTATTCGCAACAACGCATGTGGTTCCTCTGGCAGATGGAGCCGGACAGCCCGGCGTACAACGTCGGCGGCATGGCGCGCCTGCGCGGCGTGTTGCACGTCGAGCATTTCGAGGCGGCGTTGCAGGCGTTGATTCTGCGCCACGAAACCCTGCGCACCACATTCCCGAGCGTCGATGGCGTGGCCCGTCAGCAGGTGCATGCCGAGACCGGGGTGCGCATGGGCTGGAAGGATTTCTCGAAACTGCCGGCTGACCAGCGCGAACAGAACGTCCAGCAACTGGCCGACGAAGAAGCGCATCTGCCGTTCGACCTGGAAAGCGGCCCGCTGCTGCGCGCCTGCCTGGTCAAGACCGCCGAGCATGAGCACTACTTCGTGCTGACCCTGCACCACATCGTCACCGAAGGCTGGGCGATGGACATTTTTGCCCGCGAACTCAGCGCGCTGTACGAAGCCTTCGTCGATGAACGCGACTCGCCTCTGGAAGCGTTGCCGGTGCAGTACCTCGATTACAGCGTCTGGCAGCGGCAGTGGCTGGAGTCCGGCGAACGTCAGCGCCAACTCGACTACTGGACCGCGCAACTCGGTCGCGAACATCCGTTGCTGGAACTGCCCGGGGACCGTCCGCGGCCACCGGTGCAAAGCCATCAGGGTGAACTGTTCCGTTTCGACCTCAGTGATGACCTCGCCGCCCGCGTCCGAGCGTTCAATGCGCAAAACGGTCTGACCCTGTTCATGACCATGACCGCCGCGCTCGCCACCTTGCTCTACCGCTACAGCGGCCAGACCGACCTGCGCATCGGCGCGCCGGTGGCCAACCGGATCCGCCCGGAAAGCGAAGGGCTGATCGGCGCATTCCTCAACACTCAGGTGCTGCGTTGCCAGCTCGATGGGCAGATGTCGGTGGGTGAGTTGTTCGAGCAAGTGCGCCACACCGTGATCGAAGGCCAGTCGCATCAGGACCTGCCGTTCGATCATCTGGTCGAAGCGCTGCAACCGCCACGCAGTGCGGCGTACAACCCGTTGTTCCAGGTGATGTGCAACGTGCAGCGCTGGGAGTTCCAGCAGAGCCGCATGCTCGCCGGGATGACCGTCGAGTACCTGGCCAACGATGCGCGGGCGACCAAGTTCGACCTCAACCTGGAAGTCACCGACCTCGACCATCGTCTCGGTTGCTGCCTGACCTACAGCACCGATCTGTTCGATGAACCGACCATTGCGCGCATGGCCAAACATTGGCGCAATCTGCTGGAAGCGCTGATCGCCGATCCGCAACAGCGTCTGAGCCAGTTGCCGCTGCTCGACCCGACGGAGCAGCAACACCTGCTCGACAGCCTCGGTGTCGAACCGGGCGAACGGCGTCTCGATCAATGCATCCATCATCTGTTCGCCGAGCAGGCGCTGGCGCGCAAAGACGCGCCTGCGCTGACGTTCGCTGGGCAGACGTTGAGCTACGCCGAACTCGATGCCCGCGCCAATCGTCTGGCCTGGGCCCTGCGCGAGCGTGGGGTCGGTCCGCAGGTGCGGGTCGGTCTGGCGCTGGAGCGCTCGCTGGAAATGGTCGTCGGCCTGCTGGCGATTCTCAAGGCCGGTGGCGCTTATGTGCCGCTGGACCCGGAATACCCGCTCGACCGTCTGCATTACATGATCGAAGACAGCCGCATCGGTCTGCTGCTCAGCGACCGGGCGATGTTCAACGCCCTTGGCGATTTGCCGTCGAGCGTGGCGCGCTGGTGCCTGGAGGATGACAGCGCGGCACTGGCCGATCACCCAGCCAGCGAGCTGCCATTCATCAGCCTGCCGCAGCATCAGGCCTATCTGATTTACACCTCGGGTTCGACCGGCCAGCCGAAAGGCGTGGTGGTGTCGCACGGTGAAATCGCCATGCATTGCCAGGCGGTGATCGAGCGTTTCGGCATGCGTCCGGACGACTGCGAACTGCACTTCTATTCGATCAACTTCGACGCCGCCACCGAGCGTCTGCTGGTACCGCTGCTCAGCGGCGCGCAGGTGGTTTTGCGAGCGCAAGGGCAGTGGGATGCGGAAGAAATCTGCGGGTTGATCCGCACCCACCGGATCAATGTGCTCGGCTTCACCCCGAGCTACGGCAGCCAGCTGGCGCAGTTCCTCGCCACGCAGAATGAAACTCTGCCGGTGCGGATGATCATCACCGGCGGCGAAGCGCTGACCGGCGAGCACTTGCAACGGATTCGCGCCGCGTTCAAACCGAGTCTGTTCTTCAACGCCTATGGCCCGACTGAAACCGTGGTCATGCCGCTCGCCAGTCTTGCGCCAGAGGTCTTGGAAGAGGGCGCCGGCAGCGTGCCGATCGGCAGCGTGATCGGTGACCGTGTGGCGTACATTCTTGATGCCGATCTGGCGTTGGTACCGCAAGGCGCGACCGGTGAGTTGTTCGTCGGCGGCGCCGGTCTGGCGCAGGGGTATCACGACCGTCCGGGCATCAGCGCCGAGCGTTTCGTGGCTGACCCGTTTGCCGCCGATGGCGGGCGCATGTACCGCACCGGCGATCTGGTGCGCCAGCGTGCCGACGGGCTGGTGGAATATCTGGGGCGGATCGACCATCAGGTGAAAATCCGTGGTTTCCGGATCGAGTTGGGCGAGATCGAAACCCGTCTGCTCGATCACCACTCGATCCGCGAAGCGGTGGTGCTGGCGCTGGATGCGCCGAGCGGCAAGCAACTGGTGGGCTACCTGGTCAGCGATGTCGCCGAACAAAGCGAAACCCACCAGGCCGAGTTGCGCGAAGCACTGAAGTCACACCTCAAGGCGCAACTGCCGGATTACATGGTGCCGACGCACCTGATCCTGCTGGCGAGCATGCCGCTGACCGCCAACGGCAAACTCGACCGCCGCGCCTTGCCGGCGCCGGATCCCGAGCTGAATCGTCAGCACTACGTCGCCCCGAGCAGCGAGTTGGAGCAGACCCTGGCACAGATCTGGTGCGAGGTGCTCAACGTCAAACAGGTCGGTCTCAATGACAACTTCTTTGAGCTCGGTGGCGACTCGATCCTGTCGATTCAGGTGGTCAGCCGGGCGCGGCAGCAAGGCATTCATTTCAGCCCGCGGGATCTGTTCCAGCATCAGACGGTGCAGACCCTGGCTGCAGTCGCCAGCCGCAGCGAGCAAGTCACTGCCGAGCAGGGGCTGGTGGTCGGCGAGTCGCCCATGACGCCGATTCAGCACTGGTTCTTCGACACTGATATTCCTGAGCGTCAGCACTGGAACCAGGCGCTGCTGCTGGAGCCGAGCGTGGCGCTGGAACCGCATCGTCTGGAACAGGCGCTGCTGACGGTGATCGAGCAGCACGACGCCCTGCGTCTGCGTTTCACCCAGGTCAACGATCAATGGCAGGCCACGCATCAACCGGTGTCCGACGCCGAGGTGTTGTGGCAGGTGCGGGTGGCGGCGATGGACAAGTGCGCAGCGCTGTTTGCCGATGCCCAGCGCAGTCTCGATCTGCAAACCGGCCCGCTGCTGCGCGCCTTGCTGGTGGACGGGCCCGAAGGTCAGCAACGCCTGTTCATTGCGATCCATCACCTGGTGGTCGACGGTGTGTCGTGGCGCGTGCTGCTTGACGATCTGCAAACCGTGTATCGCCAGCTCGACGCCGAACAGTCGGTACAACTGCCGGCGAAAACCAGTGCCTTCAAGGATTGGGCAGCACGTTTGCAGGCCTATGCCGGCAGCGAATCGTTGCGTGAGGAACTGAACTGGTGGCAAACCCAACTGGCCGGGCCGAACGCCGAGCTGCCGTGCGAAAACCCGCAGGGCGGACAGCAGAATCGTCACGCGCAAACCGTCAGCGTACGCCTGGATGCCGAGCGTACCCGACAATTGCTGCAGCAGACGCCGCGCGCCTATCGCACGCAAGTCAACGATCTGCTGCTGACCGCGCTGGCCCGCGTGCTGTGCCGCTGGAGCGGGCAGCCGTCGGCATTGATCCAACTGGAAGGCCACGGCCGCGAAACCCTGTTCGACGAGATCGACCTGACCCGCACCGTCGGTTGGTTCACCAGCGCCTATCCGTTGCGCCTGACCCCGCACAACATCGAAGAGGCCGCTGGGCAGGGCGCTTCGATCAAGGCGATCAAGGAGCAACTGCGCGCGGTGCCGCACAAAGGCCTCGGTTATGGCGTGCTGCGTTATCTGGCCGATGACCTCAGCCAGCGCAGCATGGCGGCGTTGCCGAATGCTCCGGTGACCTTCAACTACCTCGGCCAGTTCGACCAGAGTTTCGCCAGTGATGCGCTGTTCCGTCCGTTGGATGAGCCGGTCGGTGCAGCCCACGATCCGCAGGCGCCGCTGCCCAACGAGCTGAGCATCGACAGTCAGGTGTATGGCGGTGAACTGTTGCTGCGCTGGACCTTCAGCGCCGAACGTTATGACGCGCAGACCATCAATGACCTGGCCGACGCTTACCTCGGCGAGCTGCAAAGTCTGATCGAACATTGCCTGCAGGACGAAGCCGGCGGCCTGACACCGTCGGACTTCCCGCTGGCGAAACTGACCCAGGCGCAACTCGATGCCCTGCCGGTGCCAGCGGCGCAGATCGAAGACGTCTATCCGCTGACGCCGATGCAGGAAGGCATGTTGCTGCATACCTTGCTTGAGCCGGGCACCGGTCTGTACTACATGCAGGATCGCTACCGCATCAACAGCGAGCTGGATTCCGAGCGTTTCGCCCAGGCCTGGCAAGCGGTGGTCGCCCGTCATGAAGCGTTGCGTGCATCGTTCTGCTGGAACGTCGGCGAAGACATGCTGCAAGTGATCCACACGCCGGGGCGCACGCCGATCGAGTACCTGGACTGGAGCGCCGTTGCCGAGGACGAGCAAGAGCCGAAGCTGCAGGCGCTGCTCAAAAGCGAGCGTGAGGCCGGGTTCGATCTGCTTAATCAGGCACCGTTCCACTTGCGTTTGATCAAGGTCGGCGCGGCGCGTTACTGGTTCATGATGAGCAACCACCACATCCTCATCGATGCCTGGTGTCGTTCGCTGCTGATGAACGATTTCTTCGAGATCTACACTGCTCTCGGTGAAGGTCGCGAAGCACAATTGTCGGTGCCGCCGCGTTACCGCGACTACATCGGCTGGCTGCAACGCCAGAGCCTGGCCGAGGCGCGCCAGTGGTGGCAGCAGAACCTGCAAGGTTTCGAGCGCACCACGCCGATCCCGAGCGACCGGCCGTTCCTGCGTGAACATGCGGGCGAAAGCGGCGGCATGATCGTTGGCGACCGCTACACGCGATTGAATGTCGAGGACGGCGCCCGTCTGCGCGAGCTGGCCCAGGCCCATCAACTGACCATCAACACCTTCGCCCAGGCGGCATGGGCCTTGGTGCTGCGACGCCTGAGCGGTGATCGCGACGTGCTGTTCGGCGTGACCGTGGCCGGGCGCCCGGTGGAGTTGCCGGAGATGCAACGCACCGTCGGCCTGTTCATCAACAGCATCGCGCTGCGGGTGCAGATCCCGGCGGACGACCAACGCGCCAGCGTGCGGCAGTGGTTGAGCGGACTGCTCGACAGCAACATGCAACTGCGCGAGTACGAATACTTGCCGCTGGTGAGCATTCAGGAACAGAGCGAACTGCCGAAAGGCCAGCCGCTGTTCGACAGTCTGTTTGTGTTCGAGAACGCGCCGGTGGAAGTCTCGGTGCTGGACCGTGCGCAGAGCCTCAACGCGACATCGGACTCCGGTCGTACCCACACCAACTTCCCGCTGACGGCGGTGTGCTACCCGGGCGATGACCTCGGTCTGCATCTGTCGTATGACCAGCGTTACTTCGACGAATCGACCATCGAGCGCATGCTCGGCGAGTTCAAGCGCCTGCTGCTGGCGCTGGTCGATGGTTTCCACGGCGACATGGCCGACTTGCCGCTGCTGGGCTTTGATGAGCAGGAATTCCTGCTGCACGGCTGCAACCAGAGCGCCCACGATTATCCGCTGGAGCACAGCTACGTGGCGCTGTTCGAAGCACAGGTCGCGGCGTATCCGCAGCGCATCGCCGCCACTTGCCTCGACCAGCAACTGAGCTATGCCGAGCTGAACCAGAACGCCAACCGCCTCGGCCATGCACTGGTCGCCGCCGGGGTGCAGTTGGATCAACCGGTAGCGTTGCTGGCCGAACGTAATCTGGATCTTTTGGGGATGATCATCGGCAGCTTCAAGGCCGGTGCCGGTTACCTGCCGCTGGATCCGGGCCTGCCGAGCCAGCGTCTGCAGCGGATCATCGAGCTGAGCCGCACGCCAGTGCTGGTGTGCAGCGAAGCCTGCCGCCAACAGGCGCAGACTTTGCTCGATGAGTTCAGCTGCGCCAACCGTCCTCGGCTGTTGGTCTGGGAAGACGTGCAGGCGCTGGCGACATCGCTGCAGAACCCGGGAATCTACAGTGGCCCGGACAACCTGGCCTACGTGATCTACACCTCAGGTTCGACCGGGTTGCCGAAAGGCGTGATGGTCGAGCAGCGCGGCATGCTCAACAACCAGCTGAGCAAGGTGCCGTATCTGCAACTGACGGACGCCGACGTGATCGCTCAGACCGCCTCGCAAAGCTTCGATATTTCGGTCTGGCAGTTCCTCGCCGCGCCGTTGTTTGGCGCGCGGGTGGACATCGTGCCGAACGTCATCGCCCACGATCCGCAAGGCTTGCTGGTGCATGTGCAAGCGCAGGGCATCACCGTGCTGGAGAGCGTGCCGTCGCTGATTCAGGGCATGCTCGCCTCGGAACGCCTGAGCCTCGACGGCCTGCGCTGGATGCTGCCGACCGGTGAAGCGATGCCGCCGGAACTGGCGCACCAATGGCTGCTGCGTTATCCGGACATCGGTCTGGTCAACGCTTACGGCCCGGCGGAATGCTCCGATGACGTGGCGTTCTTCCGCGTCGACCTGGCCTCGACTCGCGGCAGCTATTTGCCGATCGGTACGCCGACCGACAACAACTTGCTGTACCTGGTCGATGGCGCGCTGGAACTGGTGCCGCTGGGCGCGGTGGGTGAGTTGTGCGTGGCCGGGACCGGCGTCGGTCGCGGTTACGTCAGCGATCCGTTGCGCACCGCGCCGGTGTTTGTGCCGAACCCGTTCGGCGCGCCGGGCGAGCGTCTGTATCGCACCGGAGACCTCGCGCGGCGGCGCAGTGACGGGGTGCTGGAGTACGTCGGCCGGGTTGACCATCAGGTGAAGATTCGCGGTTACCGCATCGAACTGGGTGAAATCGAAGCGCGTCTGCACGAACAACCGGAAGTCCGCGATGCGGCGGTCGGCGTGCAAGAGGGGGCGAACGGCAAGCACCTGGTCGGCTATCTGGTCGCGGCGGATTCGGCGCTCAACCCGAGCGAACGTCTGGAGCGGATCAAGCAACGCCTGCGCAGCGAACTGCCGGAATACATGGTGCCGCTGCACTGGTTGTTGCTCGATCAGCTGCCGCACAACGCCAACGGCAAACTCGACCGCAAGGCCTTGCCGGCGCTGGAGATCGGCCAGTTGCAGAGCGAGGATTACCTGGCCCCGCGCAACGAACTGGAGCAGACCCTGGCCGACATCTGGGCCGAAGTGCTCAAGGTCGACAAGGTCGGGGTACGCGACAACTTCTTCGAGCTGGGCGGGCATTCGTTGCTGGCCACGCAGATCGCCTCGCGGGTGCAGAAAACCCTGCAACGCGATGTGCCGCTGCGAGCGATGTTCGAGTGCAGCACGGTGCAGGAACTGGCCGAGTACATCGAAGGCCTGGCGGCGAGTGACATGACCGAGGACAGGGTGGATCGCTTGAATGATCTGATGGCGGAGCTGGAAGGCTTGTAAATCTTCAGCGCCTGTTCCGGCCCCATCGCTGGCAAGCCAGCTCCCACACGTTTCATGGTGAGCACATAATTTGTGTACACATTCGATCACTGTGGGAGCTGGCTTGCCAGCGATGGCGTCAGTGCATTCAACACCGATAAACCGGCATATTCACGTACATATCCAGGGTTGACGATCAACAACCGGCAGCTCAGTCTGCCGGTTCTCTTTTTCATCGCGGGGGTGGTCGATGCCTTTCTTCACGGTTGACGGACAAGCGCTGCACTACATTGATCAAGGCACCGGCCCGGCCGTGTTGCTGGCGGGCAGTTATCTGTGGGACACGGCCATGTGGGCGCCGCAGATCGCTGCACTGTCACCGCACTATCGGGTGATTGCGCTGGATTTGTGGGGCCATGGTGAGTCCGGGCGTTTACCCTCAGGCACCACGTCGCTGGATGACATCGCGCGGCAGGTCGAGGCCTTGCTCGATCATCTGGGTATCGACCGGGTCACGTTGATCGGACTGTCTGTCGGCGGTATATGGGGCGTACGCCTGGCCTTGTCGGCACCGCAGCGGCTCAATGGCCTGGTGCTGATGGATACGTACGTTGGCGTGGAGCCGGAACCCACCCGCCAGTACTACTTTTCGCTGTTCAAGCAAATCGAGGAAAGCGGCGAGATCTCCGAACAATTACTCGACATCGTGGTACCGATCTTCTTCCGCCCGGGCATCGATCCGCAGTCGGCGCTGTATCAGGACTTCCGCGCGAAACTGGCGGCGTACACCGCGGATCGCCTGCGCGAAAGCATCGTGCCCATGGGGCGTATCACCTTCAGTCGGGATGACCTGCTGCCGCGTCTGGGCGAATTGAATGCCGCAACCACGCTGGTGCTGTGCGGCGATCAGGACAAACCGCGACCGCCGTCCGAAGCACAGGAAATGGCCGAATTGATCGGCTGCCCGTGGGTGCTGGTGCCGGAGGCGGGGCATATCTCCAGTCTGGAGAATCCGCAGTTTGTTACTGAGGTGTTGTTCGCCTTCCTGGCTGAGCGACATTGAAAAAGATCGCAGCCTGCGGCAGCTCCTACAGAAAACGCGTTCCNGAGCTGCCGCAGGCTGCGATCTCTTGATCTGGCTTATTTCGGCCCGAGAATTTTCGCCAGTTTCTCCGGCGAAGGCGCACCTTGCTGCTGTTGCAGCTCACCCTTGTCATCCATGTAGAAAATCGCCGGCGTCGCCTGCAGTTCGAGGTCTTCCATCAATTGCATGTTGGCGGCGAGTTTGGTCTGCACCGCTTTTGGAATGTCTTTCAAGGGCTTGAGGGTGCTGGCCTTGCCGGCTTTCTCATGGTCTTCCAGGGCTTTGGCCGGATCTTTCGCAGCCAGCAGGGCGGCGGATTTCGCCGGGCTGTCTTCGCGGATGATCCCGACCATGATATGCCGCAGTTGCACCTTGCCGGCCTTGACCCATGGCCGCGCCTGTTCCCAGAACATGTTGCAGTACGGGCAGTTCGGATCGCTGAACAGGTACACGGTACGCGGCGCATCCTTGTCGCCGTCCTGAATCCAGTTGCTGGCTTCGAACTTGCCCCAGATTTCCTTGGCCATCGGCGCGTAGACCAGTTTTTGCAGCGGTTCGCTGCTCAAGTCCTTGCCGTCGGCGTCGTACAGATTGCCGAGCAACACATGCTGGCCGTCCGGCGTCAGGTACAGCGCCATGCCACGGTTCTGGTACTGCGCCGCATAGCCGCGCAAGCCGTCCGGGGCGTCGAACTGGCCGACGATTTTTGCGCCCTTGGCTTCGATCTGCTTGATCGCGGCGGGCAATTCTTCGGCAGCCTGCACCGACGGCAGGTGCAGCAGGGCAGTGCCCAGGGTCAGCGTCAGCAGGTGGCGGAGGCGGGGCATGGCAGTTTCCTTGCAGAGGTGGCCGGTGCGGCGGTTGGATTCGGGGTGTCGAAGTTTTCCAGGGCGCGGGCCAGACTGGCGTTCGACAGTTCGCCCAGATGGCTGCTCAGCAAGCGACCGTCAGGGCTATAGAACAGCGTAGTTGGCAGTGCCATGGAACCCACGGCCTGGCCGAGTCGACCGCTGCGGTCGAACAGCACGTTGTTCAGGCTCAGGCCCTGGGTTTCCAGGAAGGTGGCAACGCTTTGCATGCTTTCGGCCTGATTGACGAACAGAAAGGTCAGGTCCGGGCGTTGTTGTTGCGCATTTTCCAGCACTGGCATCTCGCGCCGGCACGGCGGGCACCAGGTTGCCCACAGGTTGATCACCAGCGGGCCGCCCTGATAGTCGCTGAGCTGGATGGTCTCGCCGGCGGCGTTGCGCAGGGTGATGTCCGGCAGGCGCGTGCCTTGTTCGTAGATATTCAGTGACAGGGTCGCCAACAGCCAGAACACTACACCACTGGCCACGCCAAAACCCAGTGGCCGACGCAGCCCCGGGCGACGCCAGCCGCGATAGAGAGCGGCGAGCAGCAGCACGATCACCCCCGGCCAGGCGAGGAAACCACCGTCGCGCAGGTCGATGATCTGCCACGGATCGTTGCGATAGTGGCCCCAGTACAGGGCGACAAATGCCACGCGCGCCGCGAGCATGCCCAGCAGGAACAGGCTGAACAGCGCCGACTCGGGGTTATCGCCACCACGCTTGGCCACCCGCCAGCCGACAAAGGTCGCCAGCGCCAAGGCACTGATCAGCAACAGGTGGTTGAGCGCGATGGCAAAGGTGCCGAGGGTGAACGTCAGCATTTAATTGGCGTCTCGGGTGGTGGTCCAGCGTTGCAGGAACGTCTCGGCATCGACTTCGCCGGTAATGCGCTGGCTGCGCCGCTCTTCGCCGTCGGTGCCGATCCAGACAAAACTCGGTGGCCCCGGGACTTTGTAGCGGCCGAGCAGCTCGCGGCTGGCGGCATTGTCGGCAGTGACGTCGAGGCGCAGCAGGCGCACATCGCTCAGCGCCTGCATGACCTTGTCCTTGCCAAACACCTGTTTCTCCATGACCTTGCACGACACGCACCAGTCGGCGTAGTAATCGAGCAGCACCCATTGGCCCTGAGCCTTGGCGCTATCCAGTTCGCGCTGCAGGGCTGCCGGATCCTTGATCGTGGTGAACGCGTCATGCCCGCTCGGCGTGGTGCTGGCGACCCGGCCAGCGCTGTACACCTGCAACGGTTGATACGGGTCGTCACTGCCGCCAGCGGCACCGATCAGCAACAGACTGCCCCACAGACCGAGCAGCAACGAACTGGCGCCGAACACCTGGGCGACGCGGCCGAAGCCTTCCGATTGCTTCCAGGCGCAGAACGCCGCGATCAGCAGCAGCGCGCCGCACAGGCCCAGCCACAGCGACGAGTCCAGCACCGGGCGCAACATCAGCAACGCAGTCGCGAGGAACAGGAAGCCGAAGATGCCCTTGAGCAGGTTCATCCATGCCCCGGGTTTGGGCAGGAAGCGGTTGCCGACGGTCACCAACAGCAACAGCGGTACACCGATGCCGATGCCCAGCGCGAACAGGATCAAGCCACCGTGCAGCGCATTACCGCTCTGCGCGATGTACAGCAAGGCGCCGGCCAGCGGTGCGGTCATGCACGGGCCGACCAGCAGACCGGACAACGCGCCGAGCACTCCGGCGCCGATCAGGCTGCCGCCGTTACGGCTGCGCGAAGCGTGTTCGAGGCGATCACGCAAGGCCACCGGCAATTGCAATTCGAAGAAGCCGAACATCGGCAGCGCCAACACCACGAAAATCGTCGCAAAGGCACCCAGCAGCCACGGATTTTGCAGCCACGCCTGCAGGTTGGCGCCGAGCAACGAGGCGATCACACCCATCGCGGCATACACCAGCGCCATGCAGATCACATAGCTGCTGGCCAGGGCGAAACCACGACGCGGGGTGGCGCCGCTGCCGACAATCATGCCCGCCAGAATCGGCAGCATCGGCAATGAACACGGGGTAAACGCCAGCAGCAGGCCGAGGCCGAAGAACACCAGCAGGCTCCAGCCCAGCGCCCGTTGTTGCAGGCTGCTGGCCAAGGCTTGATCCGGCGCTTCAGCACTGGCCGTTGGTGTTGCTTTGCCGCCCAGGTCAATGACCCGGGTCTGCGGCGGATAACACAGGCCGGCATCGGCGCAGCCCTGATAGCTGACCTTGATCTGACCGCTGGCCGAGGCCGGGACTTTCACCTCCAGCCCTTGGCGATACACCGGTTGTTCACCGAAGAATTCGTCACTGTGCGACTCGCCCTCGGGCAACGTCGGCTGCTGCTCTGCCGACAAACCGTCGAATTTCAGGCGTTTCTGGTACAGGTAATAGCCGTCCGTGATCTGCCAGAACAGTTGGGTTTCCCCGGATTCCAGGCGTTCGGAGGTCAGCACGAAGGCTTTGTCGACCGGCAGAAATTCCGGTTTGGTCTCGAATGGATTGTTCCCGGCCTGGGCCAGGCTGGAGATCAGCAGTGCAAACAAAAGAAAAAAATGACGCATGGAGGAGCCTTGTCCCTGTGCAAGTCTGGTGCACAGTGGCGGGTGGCGATTAACCGATGATTAACCGCCCCGCACGATGTCGGATGGGCGACCCGACGCCGATTCACTGGTGCCTGCGAGTGGCTCAGTCCTTCAGCAGTCCCGGCCAGGTTGAGTCGGAGATTGTATACGGGCCAAATACTTTTTTCGCGCTCTGTTCATAACGCAGGTAGCGGTTGTCGTTCAGGAAAACATAAAAGTAAGTGTCGAAGGTCGGGTAGTCATTGGTGACGGCTGTCATCATTTGGCTTTTATATTCTTCCAGCGATGCCCAGGGCGAACCTTTAAGAGGTAGTAGTTCCAGGGTCTTTGAGTATATTTCGTAGATCAGATAGTTTCCGTCATTTAACAAGAACCAGTAACTCTCTCTTTGCGCAGTGCTTTCAGCCCACATGACGCCAACGATTTTGTCGTAGTAAGGCAATATTTTTTCCCACTTTGATTTTGCGATGGGGGTTTTCGAGAGTGCCTTGTCGGATTGTTGGCTGAACTCACAAACGGAGGGTGTTGTTCCTTCGTCGTAGAACAGCCAGAGCGTGTCGACGCCACCGTTCCAGTGGGTGGTCGTCGTGGTAAAGCCAAAGCGCAAGTCTGCAGCGGTCTTGTCGAAGCCTTCCCATTTGCCATCCACCGGCTTGGGGAAGCCGGAAAGTACTTTGTTATCCTCGAAGTCGAAACGGGAATAACTGTTTTTCTCCGGGAAGAAGAAATAAATGCGGTCGGGGCCGGTGCGCCAGTCAACGGCTACGAAGTTTTTTGTAATGCTCATTCATGGTTCCTTTAATAGGTTGATTTATGTTTTTAAAGTTTTGATTAGTTGTATGTAACTTGCGAAAGCGAGATTAGTTTTTAGTTGTGGGTTTGTATAGTTTGAAGGTGTTGAATTTCATGTCGGCTAGTTTGTTTTTATGTTGATTGAGCCTTGTTCTTGCGCAAGTTGTCTGTTGGCAGTTTTGAGTCCGGACCCGGCGAACAAACGAGTCGCTGCCGTGTTGGTTGTCGCCCTGCCATAATTGCGGCTTAATCCTGTTCTGTTCGACTTGCCTTTTATTTCAGGGAACCACCATGCACGTACTGGTTTGCGAAGACGATGAGTTGATCGCCAGTGGCATCGTCGCCGGCCTGACAGCCCAAGGCTTGACGGTCGAGCACGTCAATACCGCCTCGAAAGCACGGGCGATGCTCAAGGTCGCCGAATTCGACGTGATGGTGCTCGATCTTGGCCTGCCCGACGAAGATGGCCTCAAGTTGCTGCAACAACTGCGTCAACAGGGCCTGGAAATTCCGGTGCTGATCCTGACTGCGCGCGATTCGGTGACCGACCGGGTCGACGGCCTGCAAGCCGGGGCTGACGATTACCTGCTCAAACCCTTCGATCTGCGTGAATTGTTCGCGCGCCTGCAAACCCTGCTGCGCCGGGTCGCCGGGCGTAGCGTCAACCTGATTGAGCACGGTGCGCTGACCTACGATCCAAGCAGCCGCGAAACCACTCTGGCCGGGCAACCGGTGGATTTGTCGCGCCGCGAGCAATCGCTGTTGCAGGCGCTGTTGCACAACCGTGGCCGGGTGTTGTCCACCGAGCAGTTGAAGGACAGCGTCTACGGCTTCAATGATGAACTGGAGAGCAACGCCCTCAACGTGCATATCCACCACCTGCGCAGCAAACTCGGCAAGGGCATCGTCGAAACCGTGCGCGGTCTGGGTTATCGCCTTGGGCCGGCCGATGGTGGAGAACAACAGAAGTGATGAGCCTGCGTCTGCGCCTGAGTCTGACCCTCGGCGCCGCGTTTGCCCTGATCTGGGCCCTGGCCGCGGCCTGGATGCTCAGCGACTTGCGCAATCAAATGATGTTTTCCCTCGATCAGCGGCTGGTGGCTTCGGCGCGCATGGTCGCCGGGCTGCTGGAGCAACTGCCGGCGCTGCCGAGCAAGGGCGAGGGCACCCATTTCAGCGCCGAACAATTGAACATTCCCGGCGGCATGGCGTGTCAGGTCAGTTCGTTGCGCGGGGAGATTCTCGCGCGTAGTCACAGCAGTCCCGAGCAAACCCTGGAAGCAGAAAAAATGGGCTTCCATGACCAGATGATCGATGGCGCGCCGTGGCGCAGTTTTACCCTCGCGCGAGGCGACGTGCGGATCACCACGGCTGATCGGCAGATTGAACGCGAAGCGCTGAACATGTCGATCCTGCTGGCGGCCTCGGTGCCGGTCGGCGTGGCGTTGCTCGGTTGTCTGTGCCTGTTGTGGCTGGGCATCGGCCAGGGCCTGGCGCCGCTCAATCGCCTGCGCGAAGCCTTGATGCGGCGTAACGCCGACTCGCTGGAACCGTTGCAGTTGCAGTCATTTCCCAGCGAACTGAAACCGTTGCTCGATACGCAGAACCAGCTGTTCCAGCGCATCGGCAAGACCATCGAGCGTGAACGCCGCCTGACCGGTGACGCCGCGCATGAACTGCGCAGCCCGCTGACCGCGATCAAGACCCACCTGCAAGTGGCGCGCATGACCGAAGGCAGTGCCCGCGATCAGTCGCTGGCGCGGGCCGAGGAGGGCGCCGACCGCATGCACCGCACGCTGGAGCAACTGCTGTTGCTGGCGCGGGTCGAGGGCAGTCTGTCGTTCGATGATGGCGTGCAGTGCAGCGCCGAGCAGGTGGCGAAACTGGCGATGCAGGATGCAGCGGGCGGTGAGCGTCAGCGCATCAAACTGCACTTGCCCAAGCAGCTCTCCAGTGCGCCGGTGCAAATGCCGGCGGTGCTGTCGATTGCCGCGTTGCGCAATCTGCTCGACAACGCCCTGCGCCATACCCCCGCGGACGCTGAGGTCGAGCTGAGCTTGGAAACCGTCGGCCAGCGCGCCCGTTTTGTGGTGCGCGACCACGGCCCGGGGATTGCGGCGCAAGATCTGCAGCATCTGACCCAACGCTTCTGGCGCAACGGCCAGAGCACCGGCTGCGGCCTCGGCCTGGCCATCGTCCAGGCTATCGTCCAGCGCTGCGCCTGCACCCTGCATTTCGACAGCCGCGCGGATGGGCTGCGCGTTGAGCTGACCATGCCGCTGCAGTCACTCTGAAAACACTTCCCCCCTGTAGGAGCTGCCGCAGGCTGCGATCTTTTGANTGATCTTGAAAAAATCAAAATCAAAAGATCGCAGCCTGCGGCAGCTCCTACAGGGGATTTGTGTTGGTCTACATCAAATGTAACTTCTCTCCATTAGTGATTCACAGCTCTCGACGCTAAGGTCGGGGCTGCTCTGACTCAATGGATTGAGGGAACGCGCCATGCAAGCACCGATCTGCATTCGTCCAGCGAAACCTGCCGACGCCGGCCTCATCAGTCGCATCATCGAGCGTTCGATTCGCGTCGGTTGTGCGCTGGAACACCGCAACGACCCGCAGCAGGTCAACCGCTGGATTGACCGGCAATCCGCCGACATCATCAGTGCGCGCCTTGCCGACTCGCATTGCTACCTGAACGTCGCCCTGCTACAGGACAAACCGGTGGGGGTCGGCATGGCCACAGCCAGCGGTGACATCGGCTTTTGCCATGTGCAGCCGGAATGGTTTCGCCGTGGCGCAGGACGTGCGCTGATGAGCGACTTGGAGGGCTGGCTGCGGATTCGTGGCGTGCCGCAGGCGTGCATCGCCAGCACCCGCAGTGGCGCGGCTTTTTATCGACATCTGGGCTATTGCGATTCGGCGCCACCCGCCAGCGATCAGGGCTTGCACCGCGTGACGCTGTACAAGCCGTTGGCATTGCCTGGCTGACAACTTGATCAAGGGTCTAAATCCTCGCCCCGCTTAAGCGTTTCCAGAACAGGAAAACCTGCATGTGCGCCCCGCGACCGGAACGCGCACCTGTGCGGTGTGCTGTTTTGGTCACTATCCATAGCGTATTGAGGGGTCGAGAGATGTCAGTCGCCACCAGCCTTATCGAAGAGTCGTCGGGGCGGATCACCGCCACGCCGGCGGAAACCCTGTACCAGTTCAACGAATCGCCGCTGCTGGCCCGGCAGAGCCAGCAGGAATCCAATGCCCGCAGCTACCCGCGACGCATTCCGCTGGCCCTCAAACGCGCCAAGGGCCTGTACGTCGAGGATGTCGAAGGGCGTACGTTCATTGACTGCCTGGCCGGTGCCGGCACGCTGGCCTTGGGGCACAACCACCCGGTGGTGATCGAGGCGATCCAGCAAGTGCTCGCCGATGAGCTGCCGCTGCACACCCTCGACCTGACCACGCCAGTGAAGGATCAGTTCGTCCAAGACCTGTTCGGTTTGCTGCCGCCGGCACTCGCGGCCGAAGCGAAAATCCAGTTCTGCGGCCCGACCGGCACCGATGCGGTGGAAGCCGCGCTGAAACTGGTACGCACCGCCACCGGGCGCAGCACGGTGCTGTCGTTCTCCGGCGGTTATCACGGCATGAGCCAGGGCGCCTTGAGCCTGATGGGCAGCCTGGGGCCGAAAAAGCCGCTGGGCGCCTTGCTCAGCAACGGTGTGCAGTTCATGCCGTTTCCGTACGACTACCGTTGCCCGTTCGGTCTCGGCGGCGCAGCCGGGATCAAAGCCAACCTGAGTTATCTGGAAAACCTGCTCAACGATCCTGAAGCCGGCGTGCAGTTGCCAGCAGCGGTGATTGTCGAGGCGGTGCAGGGCGAAGGCGGGGTGATTCCGGCTGATGTCGAGTGGCTGCGCGGTTTGCGCCGGATAACCGAGAAGGCTGGCGTGGCGCTGATCGTCGATGAGATCCAGAGCGGTTTCGCCCGTACCGGCAAAATGTTTGCCTTCGAACACGCCGGTATCGTCCCCGACGTGGTGGTGTTGTCCAAAGCCATCGGCGGCAGCCTGCCATTGGCGGTGGTGGTCTATCGCGACTGGCTCGACACCTGGCAGCCGGGTGCCCACGCTGGCACGTTCCGTGGCAATCAGATGGCGATGGCCGCCGGTTCCGCGGTAATGCGTTATCTGCTCGAACACAAGGTCTGCGAACACGCCGCCGCCATGGGTGAGCGCCTGGGCGAACACCTGCGCATCCTGCAACGCGACTTTCCGCAACTGGGCGACATTCGCGGGCGTGGCTTGATGCTCGGCGTCGAGCTGGTTGACCCGAATGGCGCACCGGATGCGCTCGGTCATCCACCCGCGTTCGCACGTCTGGCACCGCTGGTGCAGCGCGAATGCCTCAAGCGCGGGCTGATTCTCGAATTGGGCGGCCGGCATGGCGCGGTGGTGCGCTTCCTGCCGCCGCTGGTGATCACCGCCGCCGAAATCGACCGTGTCGCCGAGATCTTTGGCCGGGCCTTGGCCGCTGCCACTGCCGCTGAGTAAATTTTTCGCAGCGCCGGACGTTCTTTCTACATAACCGGCTGCACTCGGCTGCAGCCCACCCTCACAACGATGGAGAACCAGCATGACGTCAGTATTCGACCGCGAGGACATCCTCTTTCAGGTCGTGGTCAACCACGAAGAGCAATACTCGATCTGGCCGGATTACAAAGCCGTGCCGCAAGGCTGGCGCACCGTGGGCAAGAGCGGCCTGAAGAAGGAATGCCTGGCCTACATCGAAGAGGTCTGGACCGACATGCGTCCGCTGAGCCTGCGCCAGAAGATGGAAGGGCAGACGGCTGCTCAGTAATCTGACAGGTAAAAACAAACCCGCTGGACTGGTGACAGTCAGCGGGTTTTTTCATGGCCTTCAAAAGATCGCAGCCTGCGGCAGCTCCTACATGGGAATACTCACACCCTGTAGGAGCTGCCGAAGGCTGCGATCTTTTGATCTTATGCCGAAGGCCCGCCGCTCAACCCCTTGAGCAACAAATCCACATTCCCCTCCAGCTCCGCCACCGGATCCGCTGCATCGGTACTCAACACCAGCAAATGACTGCCCGACGCGGCAATTGCTGCTTTCACTGCCTCCGACGGCTGACGATGATGCAGCACCAGCGCCACATCGTTGTCCTTCAGCGTCGCCGTGAGTTGCTTCAGGTCCTGCGGCGTCCACTCGCTATCGGGTCGTGGATCCTCGCCAATCAGCTCCAGATTCAGGCTGCCGATCAGGTAACCGAAGTGATCGCTGAGGCTCATCACACTCAAGTTGTCGACCTCGGCCAGGCGCGCTTCGCTGTCGGCGCTGAGCTTGAGCAGGCGCTGTTTCAATGCCGCCAGATTGGCCTCGATCTTCGGTTTGGCCGACGGCGCCAGGCGCACCAGATCCGCCGCGATCACGTCGGCCATGCGCCCCATGTTGTTGCTCGCCAGCCATGGCTGACTGTTCAAGCCATCGACCTTCAGCCCCGGCTGCACAGCGATCCCCGGCAGGGCGCCGTCCACCGGACGTGCTGCGTCGACCTCGACAATGCGAATGTTGCTGCGCCGTGCGATCGGGTACAGCGGATCATCCGCCCACAGCGAGCGCACGCCGATCACCGCGTCGGCATCGCCCGCCAGTTTGCCCAGCGCCGGTGCGCCGCGACCGGTGAAGTACGCAGTCTGACGGCTGCCCGGCAGATTGGCCGGGGCCGCGCGTTCCAGGCTGACGTCGGTGCCTTTGAGCAGCACTTCGCCGAGGCCGTAGGTGATGGGCAGCGAGGCCAGTACGCGTAGCGGTTGAGGGTTTTCAGCCGCCAGCAACGGGCTGCCGACCACGCCGCACAGGGCCATGGCCAGGGTCAGTTTTCGCAGTGAGAAAGTCATTTATCCAAGGTTCCCTTTCAGACTCGGAACAACCCCGCGCGCAATGGCGGCGAGGGCGAAGGCGATGCCGGCGACCAGAATGATCGCGGCGCCGGACGGGATCGGCAGATCGAAGACAATCGGCGCGAGAATTCCGCACAGGGTGCTGACGGTGGCAATCAGCACCGAGCACCAGAAGAAGCCCTTGAGCGACTGGCTGAGCAAGCGTGCTGCCGCCGCCGGAATCACCAGCAATGCGCCGACCAGAATCGCGCCGATGACCTTCACCGCCGCGACGGTGATCAGCGTCACCAGAATCACGAACAGGTAATCCAGAGTCTTCACCGCGACGCCGCGCACCGCCGCCAGTTGCGGGTTGAAACTGGCGAGCATGATCCGGTTGTACAGCGGTAACGCCAGGGCCATGACCAACGAACCGACGATGGCCAGCACCAGCAGGTCATTGCCATTGACGGTGAGCACCGAACCGAACAGCACGTTCTCCAGAATGTGCACGTTGATCTTGCCGGCCAGAATCAGCAGCAGGCTCGCGCCGAGGGCCAGCGACACCGAGAGAAACACGCCGATCAGGGTGTCGGGCGCCAGACCGGTGCGGTTGCGCAGGTAATTGAGCAGGATGCCGAACAACAGGCAGTAGCCGAACAGGCTGCCGTACGGCCCGGTGTAGGGTTCGCCGAGCAGAATGCCGATGGCCACGCCGGTCAGCGCCGCGTGGCCGACCGCTTCGGAGAAAAACGCAAAGCGCTTGACCACCACCAGCGTGCCGAGGCCACCGAGCACCGGGCCGATCAACAGGCCGGCGAGCAATGCGTTGACCACAAAGCCGTAGGCCAGCGCTTCCGGCAGGTAACCGGACGACGCCCAGCCCTGAACCATCAAACGAAAGGCTTCGTAACTCATCAGACCGCGCTCCGTGGATGGGTGGAAAACAGACTCAGCAGTCGCTCCGGAGTCAGCGCCTGTTGCGGCGTGGCGTCGAACAGCACGCGGCGGTTGAGACCGGTGACCCGGTCGGCTAGACGCTTGACCGCTTCCAGATCGTGCTCGATCCACAGCACGGTGATGCCAGCCGCGCGCCAGTCGCCGAGCAGGCGTTCGAAGACCTGAATTCCGGCTTCGTCGAGCGCCGACATTGGCTCATCCAGCACCAGCAATTGCGGGGCCGGGATCAAGCCTTGAGCGAGCAACACACGCTGGCGTTCGCCACCGGACAGCGCGCCCATGCGCCGCTTGCGTTTGTCCTGCATGCCGACCCGTTCCAGCGCCTCGCCGATGGTGTTGGCGTAGTGCTTGCTCAAACCGAGAAAAGCCGGCCGGCGCTGACACATCGCGGCCATGAAATCGTCGACGGTCATCGGCAGGCCACGATCGAACTCCAGCGCCTGCGGCACGTAACCGATGGTCCCGGGTTGACCGGGCCAGTGCAGGCTCAGTTGACCTTGGTGCGGCATCTGCCCGAGCAGGGTCTTGATCAGCGAGCTCTTGCCGCCGCCGTTGGGGCCGACCAGAGCGTGCACGTGACCGGGCTGAACCTGGAAGGTCACGTTGTCGAGGATCGTGGTGCGCCCGAGGGTCAGAGAGACTTCTGCAAAATCCAGAGTCGGCCCCAATCCTTGTGGGAGCGAGCCTGCTCGCGAATGCGGTGTGTCATTCGACAAAGATGTTGGCTGACCCGGCGCCTTCGCGAGCAAGCCCGCTCCCACAGGGGATGGTGGGGTGTCAGAGAGGGTTTCTTTTGCTGTCATGCCCCGGACTCCTGAATCGCCCGCACCACGGTGTCGAGGTTGCCGGTCATTTCCTTTTCGTACTTGTCGGCGCTGTATTCGCCGTAGGAAATGTGCGACAGCGGGTACAGCTTCACCCCGGACTCACGCTGGATGGTTTCGACGTAGGTCGAAGGGAAATCCATCTCCGAGAAGATCACCTTCACATCGAGCTCGCGCAGTTGGTCGATGGTCTTTTTCAACTGGCTCGGGCTCGGTTCGATGCCATGGGCCGGTTCGACCACGGCCGTCACTTCCAGACCGAATTCGCGCAGCAGATAGTCATAAGCCGCATGCACTGTGGCCACGCGCAGTTCGGCGTTCGGTGCCTCGGTCAGTTTGGCCAAGGCATCGGCGCGCATCTGCCGCAGGCGTTTGCCGTAGGCGCGGGCGTTCTGGGTATAGGTCTTGGCGTTGTCCGGATCGAGCTTGCCCAGCTCGCGGGCAATATTGTTGACCTGGGCAATCGAGGCGCTGATCGACAGGAAGGTGTGCGGATTGACCACTTTGCCGGCACCGCGCGCCGCGGTACCGGTGGCCGCCAACAGCGGCACGTTTTCGTTGGCTTCGATGGTCTTGATGTTCGGCGTTTCGCTGGCGGCGATCATGCGGTCGGCGAAGTCGTCATGACCGACCCCGTTGAGCACGATCACATCCAACCCGCTGATGCGCTTGATGTCTTCCACGCGTGGCTCGTAGGCGTGCGGGTTGAAACCGGCGGGAATCAGCGGCACCACCTCGGCCTTGTCGCCGACGATGTTCGCCACATAGCTGTAATACGGGTGCAGGGTGATACCGATGCGCAGGCGTTTGCCCGGTTCGGCGCTGGCCAGCGGGCTCAGCAGGCACGCGCACAAGCCAAACAGCAGGGTGCGCAGGAGGGGACGGCGAGTCAGTGAAATAAGCATGGGCAAGCGGTCTTCTCTCGGGTGAAGGCGAAGGTTCAGTGGCGATGCTCGCGGGTCACGCCGGCATCGAACTGCGCGACGATCTGTTTCCAGCCAGCGGCGGACAGCGCGGCGTCGGTCAGGTCGGTGGGCGTCTGCAGCTCGGCAGCGCGGTTGAGCCAGATGTCCGGCGCGGCAGTGGCGTCGGCGCTCAGCCGCATCACGAACGAACCGGCGACGGCGGGCGCCTGGCTGTGGCCGAAATAGGCGGTGTCCGCCAGCAATTGCCAGACGTGACCGCCTCGGCTGACCGAACTGGCGTCCTGGGCGAACGGGGCGAAACCTTCTTCAGCCAGGGTCTGTGGCGTCGGCAGGCTTTGCTGTTCTGCACGCAGCAGGCGGATTTCGTCGAGGGTCACCCGCAGGTCGGCATAGATGCCTTGCTCGGCGGCGCTGAGGTCGCGCCGCGCATCGAGCTGATGGCTGGCGACCGGTTCCGGTTCATGGGACACCCCGCGCCACGCCACCACCGAGCCGGCGACGGCAAGGATCAGCAAACACAACAGCAGAACATTGAGGGTTTCATGGCCGGCACCGGCCGGGCGGACGACTTGGGTGGTGGGCGTACTCATGGGGCCTCGATGTCGGCTTGGTCGATTTCCACGACGTGGCCGGGGCCGGCGTCGAACAGCACATAAAACTCGGCCGCCGGTTTTTTGAACGTCACGGTCGAGTCGGCACCGAGCTTGCCCGGCAGCAGAATGGTTTCGTCGTAACCGATCACATCGAGGGTCACCCCCGGCGCGCCGCTGCCGTCGGAGAAGCCGCCGGTGCATTTGATCTGCTCGGCATCAACGGCTTTGCATTCGCACATCGGGTTATGGGCCAGGGCGCCGGCGCTGAAACCTGCGCACAGCAGCAGCAACGCGGCGCGCAACCGCAGGCGGGAAGGGCGTTGAACGCGGTTCATGGTTTGGCTCCTTGTTTGGTCAGCCAGGCGAGGGTCGCGGGAGAGGCCTGGCTCAGGGGAATCGAGGCTTGGTGCAGGCTGCCGTCCCAGCCTTCCATGGTGATCCACAGTTCGGCATCGGCCTTGGTCTTTTCCGCCACCGGCAATTGCGCGCCCATGCGATACGGCGTGCCAAAGAAAATCACCCCGGCGGCGCGCAGGCTGCGCGGTTTGCCGATGCGCAGGTAGGTGGCCTTGACCTGTTCGACACAGGCATCGCAGAGGGCGGCATTGAAGTCCTTCATGTAACCGGCGGGGCCGCTCAGGCGCGGTGCTTCGTTACGCAGTTCGGCCAGGCGCAGGCTCCACGGGCCGACCTGGATCTCGCCGACCTCATGTTCACCGAGGCCGACGTCACCGCGAAACAGCGCGGCATCGGCGAAGTACTTGGGCATGAACCCCAGCGGAATCAGCAGCAACAAGGCGTTCAGGTGAAAGCGCCATTTGTGCCAGAAGCGGCGCAGGGCGGACGGTTGGGCAGTGCGATTGGACGGGCTCACAGGCTGACCTCCGCCGGTTCACGGCTGACGCGGGGGCTGCGGGCCTTTTTATTTTCGCGCTTGAGGGCGTTGGCGGTGGCCAGCGCGGTGCGCTTGGTCCAGATCAACAGGCCGCTGAGGACCATCATGCTCAGCAGCAGGCCGAAGAAGAACCAGATCAGTTTGATCCACAGACCGCCGAAATCACCGGTGTGCAGCGGTCGCATCGACTCGGTGACGAACTCCAGCGAAGAGCGGTCAGTCAGCAGTCGGGTGGCGGCCATGTCACCGTTGTACGGGTTGAGCGTGGCGGTCTGGAACATCAGCGGATACCAGCCGCGACCGCCAACGCTCAGGTGACTGTAGGCATTGCCCGGCAGGCTGACGAAGCTGACTTCCAGCCCGGGGATGTGCTGTTCGGCGATCTGTACCGCGCGATCGAGGCTGATCCGTGGGGGAGGACTGGCGTTGCTCGACATCGGTACGCTTTCCCGGGACATGGCGGGAATGATCGGCTCGCTGCTGATGGACACCTGGTTGTCGGCCAGAATGGCCTGGATCAAAAACCAGGTGCCGGTGATCGAGATCACCGCGATGAACCAGATCGACCAGATGCCGCTCAGTCGATGGAAGTCGCCCCAGAAGATCCGCGCACCGTGGCGAAAACGCAGGGTGGGTTTGAAGAAACCTTTCCAGAAACGCTTGTACACCACCAGCCCGGTGACCAGCGAAGCGAGCATCGGCAGGCCGAGGAACGACACCAGGTACCAGCCCCAGCTGAAACCATTGGTGAACGGGACCAGCCACCAGCCGTGCAGGGCGCGGGTGAACGCCTTGAAGTTGAAGTCCGGCGCCGGGCCTTGAATCACCCCCGTGTACGGGTTGACGTAGACCGTCTGGGTACGGCCGTCGGGGTAGCTGACCTCGACATCGAGGGCGAAGTGCGACTCGTCGGGACGGCTGATGCTTTCCACCAGTGTCTGCGGTTCGGCCTGTTTGATCGCGGCCAGCACCTGATCGTAACTGAGCCGCGGCGCATCGTCCGACGGTTGACTGGCGCGCATCTGCGGGTTGGCCAGCCAGACGATTTCCTGGCTGACCACCGCCAGTGTGCCGGTGACACAGACGATCAGGACAAAAAACCAGATCGGCAGCGCGAGCCAGCTATGCACCAGGAACCACAGTTTGGAACGGGATTTCTTCGACATGATTGCGCGTCTTGATTTCGATGAAAGGGCACGCGGCTACGGGCTTCGCAGCGCGGGTGTCCGCAAAAGGCGCGGTCGTGGCGGTTGCCTGTGCGAACGGCCTGCATCTCTATAGGACGGATGAGCCGGACAAATCCCGAAAGGTGATATGAAAGCAAATGTTTCGCACTTCGCAGGGGGCGACGACATCCCCCTGTAGGAGCTGCGGCACGCTGCGATCTTTTGATCTTGATCTTTAAACAACAGATCAAAAGATCGCAGCCTCGTTGCACTCGACAGCTCCTACAGGATTTTTGCGGGCAGGCGATCAAACACGATTCATGAACGCCGCTCTCACTGCCTGGCAATTGATGCGATCAAAGCGCTCCCTATGATGGAAAGCACTGGATTCCCCGAGTGAGCCCCCTGATGAGCCCCAGAACCCTCTACGACAAACACATCGATTCGCACACCGTGTGCCGCCTCGACGATCAGGGCCATGTGCTGCTCTATATCGATCGCCAGGTGATCAACGAATACACCAGCCCGCAGGCGTTCAGCGGTCTGCGTGCTGCCGGGCGCAAGGTCTGGCGGCCGGGTACGGCGTTGGCGGTGGTCGATCACGTCAACCCGACCACCCCCAAACGGGTGGCGGCGATGCCTGATGCCGGCGGTGCGCGGCAGGTGTCGTATCTGGCGGAGAACTGCCGGGACTTCGGCATCGAACTGCTGGATATCCTCGATAAACGTCAGGGCATCGAGCATGTGATCGCCCCGGAGCAGGGCTTCATTCTGCCGGGCATGGTCATCGCCGCCGGCGACAGCCACACCACCACCTACGGTGCGCTGGGGGCGTTCGGATTTGGTATCGGCACCTCGGAAATCGAGCACCTGCTGGCCTCGCAAACGCTGGTCTACAAGCGCCTGAAAAGCCTGCGCGTGACGGTGGAGGGCGAGCTGGCAACGGGGCTGACGTCCAAGGATGTGATCATGGCGCTGATCGGCCGGATCGGTGCGTCAGGTGCCACGGGTTATGCCATCGAATTCTGCGGTTCGACCATCGAAGCCCTCAGCGTCGAAGCGCGGATGACCATTTGCAACATGGCGGTCGAAGCCGGTGCACGCGGCGCGTTCATGGCGCCGGACGAAAAAGTCTTTGCTTATCTCAACGGCAAACCCCGCGCACCGCAAGGCGAACTGTTAGCGCGCGGCGTGGAAAAATGGCGTGAACTGCGCAGCGATCCCGGCGCCGTGTTCGACCGCGAAATCCACCTTGACGCCAGTCTGCTGGAACCGATGGTCACCTGGGGCACCAGCCCGGATCAGGCGGCGCCGATCGGCGCGCAGGTGCCGGACCCGCAAAGCATCGACGATCCGATCCTGCGTCAGGACATGCGCCGCGCCCTGCATTACATGGGCCTGGAGCCGGGAATGGCGCTGCGCGATATTGTCATCAGTCACGCGTTTATCGGCTCCTGCACCAACGCGCGGATCGAGGATTTGCGTGACGCTGCCAGCGTTGTGCGCGGGCGGCGGGTGGCCGGGCATGTGCGGGCGATGATCGTGCCCGGCTCCAGCGAAGTGCGTGCTCAGGCCGAGGCTGAAGGGCTGGCGCAGATCTTTATCGACGCCGGTTTCGAATGGCGTCAGTCCGGCTGCTCGATGTGCCTGGCGATGAACGATGACGTGCTCGCGCCCGGCGACCGTTGCGCCTCCAGCACCAACCGTAACTTCGAAGGCCGCCAGGGTGCCGGGGCGCGTACGCACCTGATGAGCCCGGCGATGGTCGCCGCCGCCGCGATCAGTGGCCATCTGACCGACATCCGCCACTTTGGAGAACGCCCATGAGTCTGCAACCCTTCACGCAAGTCAGCGGCCGGGCCGCGCCACTGCTCGCGGCCAACGTCGACACCGACGTGATCATGCCCAAGCAATTCCTCAAGGGCATCGACCGTCAGGGGCTGGATCGTGGGCTGTTTTTCGATCTGCGCTTTCTCGCCGACGGCACGCCCAACCCGGAATTCGTGTTGAACCAACCGGCGTGGCAGGGCGCGAGTTTTCTGGTGGTCGGG
Organism: Pseudomonas sp. 22189; assembly: GCF_052045635.1. Taxonomy (NCBI): domain Bacteria; kingdom Pseudomonadati; phylum Pseudomonadota; class Gammaproteobacteria; order Pseudomonadales; family Pseudomonadaceae; genus Pseudomonas; species Pseudomonas sp. 22189. The sequence continues at coordinate 16,476 of NZ_JBQEPG010000022.1, read as the reverse complement.
GCGAATTTCGGCTGCGGTTCCAGCCGCGAACACGCGGTGTGGGGGCTGCAGCAAATGGGCATTCGCGCGCTGATCGGCAGCCGTTTCGCCGGGATCTTCTACGACAACTGCCAGCGCAACGGGGTGTTGCTGATCACGCTGGATGAAGCGCAGGTACAGCGCATTGGCCGGTTGGTGAGTCAGCCTGAAACGGCACAGATCAGTGTGGATCTGGAGGCGCAGCAGATTCGTCTGGCGGACGGTGAAGTCATCGATTTCCAGATTGACGGCTTGCGCAAGACCGCGCTATTGCTGGGGCTGGATGCGATTGGCAGTACCTTGCAGCGGCGAGCGCAGATCGAGGCGTTCGAACGAGAACACCTGGCCGCCAACCCATGGCTGGCCTGACACCCCTTTGACCCTGTGGGAGCTGGGCTAGAGAGAAAGATCCTTGAAATGCCCCTGCAAGAACTCCACACACGCCCGCAGCTTTCCGGAGTTGGCCAGCCGCGTCGGGTACACCGCCCAGACGTTGGCGCTCTGGCTGTAATCGGCCAGCACCGGCAGCAGTCGGCCCTGTTCCAGCAACGGTTTCACATCCCACAATGAACGCAGCAACACCCCGCGTCCGTCGAGCGCCCATTGCAGGACGATCTCGCCTTTGTTGGAAGACAGCGGCCCACTGACCCGCACGCTTTCCTGCGTGCCGTCACGATCCAGATGCCAGACGCCGAAGGCGTTGTCGCGCTCCTTGATTACCAGGCAGTCATGCTGTTGCAGATCCTCCAGCGTTTGCGGTGTGCCACGGCGTTGCAGGTATTCGGGCGCTGCGCACAACACCCGGCGATTACTCACCAGTTGCCGGCCGATGTGCTGGCCGGGCAGGTCGTCGCCGACGCGGATTTCCAGGTCGAAGCCCTCGTTGACGATGTCCACTGCACGGTCGAACAAGTCCAGGCGAATCTGCAGCTGCGGGTGCCGCTCGGCCAGCCGTGAAACCGCAGGCGCCACATGATTACGGCCAAAACCGAAACTGCTGCAGATGTGCAAGCGCCCGCGTGGGCTGTCGTGGGCGTCGGCGAGGTCGTCGCGCAGTTGCTGGAAATCATCGAGGATGCGCAAGGCCCAGCGCTGCACCCGCTCGCCGTCTTCGGTCAGCGACACGCGGCGACTGGTGCGGTGCAGCAGTCGGGTGCCGAGGGTCGATTCGAGAATCTGGATGCGTTTGCTCACGTAGGCCGGGGACAGGCCCAGTTCATCGGCGGCAGCGGCGAAACCGTTCTTGCGGATCACGGTCAGCAGCACCCGCAGGTCTTCGGGCAGGGGCACGGGGTCTTGGTTCTGGGACATGTGGGGGCGGGCACTGGCGGCACAAGCCGCCAGCATAGCATCGGTGGGGAACGCTCGATTCAGCGCAGGAAATCCAGGGCTTCGGCGAGCAACAGTTCGGGTACTTCCTCGGCCAGATAATGCCCGGCGGGCAGCGCTTTGCCACTGACGTTGGTTGCCACGTGCTGCCATTCCTTGAGCGGGTCGAAGCAACGCCCGACCGTGCCTTGCGCGCCCCACAGCACCCGCAGCGGCAAGTCAAGATGATGGCCGGCGGCGATGTCGGCCCGGTCATGTTCCAGGTCGATGCTGGCGCTGGCGCGGTAGTCCTCGCAGATGCCCCGGGCGCTGCCGGGACGTTGCAGGCACCGCAGGTATTCGCCGAACGCTGGCTCGGTGAACGGCGTGAGTCCGGCGCTGCGGCTGCCCATGACGCTGCGCAGATAGCATTCGGGATCGGCTTCGATCAGGGTTTCCGGCAACGGCGCCGGGCGGATCAGGAAGAACCAGTGCCAATAGGCGCGGGCGAACGCTTCGTTGGTCTGCGTGTACATTGCCAGGGTCGGGGCGATGTCCAGCAGCATCATCCGTTGCACCGCAGCGCGGTGGTCGAGGGCCAGGCGATGGCCGACCCGCGCGCCACGGTCGTGGGCCAGAATCGAAAACTGTTCGAAGCCCAGCGCCTGCATCAACTCGAGATTGTCTCTGGCCATTTCGCGTTTTGAATAGTTGCGGTGCAGTTCATCGGCAGCCGGTCGGGCGCTGTCGCCATAGCCGCGCAGGTCGGCGGCGACCACGGTGAAATGCTCCGCCAACTGCTCGGCAATCTTGTGCCAGATCACGTGGGTCTGCGGGTGTCCGTGCAACAGCAACAGCCCCGGGCCGCTGCCACCGAGGCGATAGGCGATGTCGACGCCGTTGACGTGGCGCTGGTCTTTGACGAATCCGGCAAACATCGGGCTGATCCTTGTTCAGGTGCGGGTGGGATGCATCCTGAAAGTGTTCGGCATTCGGGGCAAGGGTTGAAGCGTGGTGTACAGGTTCATGAAGTGTGATGTGTGTCGGCAGTGCCGGCCCCTTCGCGGGCAAGCCCGCTCCCACAATGTTTTTCTNGTGACACCAATCGTGTAAACACCAAAGATCCCTGTGGGAGCGGGCTTGCCCGCGAAGAGGCCAGCCCAAACCCTGAAAATCTCAACCCTGACTGAACATCTCCATCGCCCGCTGCTTGATCTGCTCTTCCGTCAGGTCCTCCTTGCGCGTGGCGAGAAACCACACGTGTCCATAGGGATCCTTCAGCGTTCCGCTGCGGTCACCATAAAACTGATCCTTGACCTCGGACACCGCTTTCGCCCCGGCCTCCAGTGCCCGTTGAAAGGACTTGTCGACATCGGTGACATACAGATGCAAACCGACCGACACGGCATTGTCCGGATCGCTCAACGGCCCTTGATCGCACGGTGTGCCGAGCATGATCGCGCTGTCGCCAATGCGCAGCTCGGCGTGGCCGACGCGCCCGTCGGGCATGTCCAGGCGCATGACCTGCGTGGCGCCGAAGGCTTTCTTGTAGAACTCGATGGCTTCGGCGGCCTTGAGGATGCCGAGGTACGGGGTAATGCTGTGATACCCCTCGGGAATGGGTTTGACGCTCATGACGTTCTCCCTGTTTTTGTTTTGCGAGGTAGGGCTCCACTGGATTTGTGGAAGATTCACTATAGAACTGTCTGCGCGGCCAGAAATTTTCCCCGACGAGCCGTCAGCCGAGAAAGTGCGCCCCCGGCCCTTTCTCACCGAGCACATCGCCCTGGTTGCGCAACGGGCAAGCTTCCATCGACAGACAGCCGCAGCCGATGCAACCGGTAAGCCGGTCGCGCAATAAGGTCAGCTGATTAATCCGTTCATCCAGCTCGCGGCGCCATTGCTCGGAGAGGATTTTCCAGTCCGCTGCGGTTGGTGCGCGGTCGTCGGGGAGTCTCTTCAGCGCCTCGCCAATCTCCGCCAGCGGAATACCCAGGCGTTGCGCGACCTTGATCAACGCCACTCGGCGCAAGACCGCCCGTGGATAACGACGCTGATTGCCGGCATTGCGCTGACTCTTGATCAGGCCTTTGGCTTCATAAAAGTGCAGGGCAGTGACCGCGACACCGCTGCGCGCGGCGACTTCGCCGACGGTGAGCTGTTTGTGCAGGTTTTCCGGAGTGATCATTTTGCAAAGGGCTCTTGACCTTGACTTAACTAGAGGTTTTACCCTGCAGGTCTTCGAGTCGCAAGACTCGGCTTACGATGAGTGGGGACTTCTCATGCAAACCTCAGCGAAAAATCGCAGCTTTACCCAATTGATCGAATTCGAGATCGAGCCGCGTCAGCAACCGGCATTGGTTTCGGCGCTGTCGCAGCAGAGCGAACATCTGGCGCAGCGCTACGCAGGCTTTGTCAGCGCCAGCGTCCAGGTCAGCGACGACGGTCGGCGGGTGCTGAGCTTGCTGCAATGGCAAAGCCGCGAAGCCGGGGAGGCGGCGTTCTGTCGCTATGAAAGCGGCGAGCAGGATTTCTGGCAGCTGATCCGCGCCCATCAGGCGAAGACCGTGACCTTCAATTCATTTCAGGTGTTGAGCAGCATCGCCCGCAGCCATGACGATGCGCTGCACTGCAATCTGGTCGGCTAGATCGACAACTGGATCAGGCGTTCACCGTGCAGATTCTCCGTGAGCCGCCGCTTGTTCACCGCCAGTTCGCCGATCTTGATCAGCCGTGTGCGCGTGACGTTGCGGCTCAGACCAAGCAGCGCGGCGGTGTGCACCTGGTTGTAATGACAGAAACGATAGGCGGCGCGCAGCAAGGCGTCTTCGACCTTTTCGTGGAGGGCGCCGGCCTGTTGCTCGAAGAGCTTCTGGAAGGCTCGCTCCAGCAACGCTTCCGGTGAATCGTCGGCGCTCGACTGCTGATCGTCCGCGCGCTCGATGCGCAGGTTGGACAGGCGCAGATCGTCGCGCTCGATCACGCCATTGCGGCAGATCAATAGGGTGTGATGGATGACGTTTTCCAGTTCGCGGATGTTCCCTGGCCAACTGTAGCTGCGCAGTTTCTGTTCGGCACCGGGGCTGATGTTGACCCGTCCGTAACCCAGGCGCTGGCTGTAGGCCTCGATGAAATGCCGGGTCAGCGGCAGGATGTCGCCGGGCCGTTCGCGCAGCGGACTGAGTTCCAGATTGACCACGTTCAAACGGTAGAACAGGTCTTCGCGGAAGTTGCCGGCATTGATCGCTTTCTCCAGTTGCACGTTGGTCGCGGCCAGCACCCGCACATCGATCGGAATGCTTTTGCGCGAGCCGAGGCGCACCACTTCGCGTTCTTGCAACACGCGCAGCAACTTGACCTGAATCGCCATTGGCAAATCGCCGATTTCGTCGAGGAACAAGGTGCCGCCATCCGCCTCTTCGAACCAGCCGGCCTTGGCGCTGAGCGCGCCGGTGAAAGCGCCTTTTTCATGGCCGAACAGCTCGGCTTCCACCAGTGATTCGGAGAAGGCGCCGCAGTTGACTGCGACAAACGGCCGATGCCGGCGGTGGCTCAGATTGTGAATATGACGCGCCACCAGTTCCTTGCCGGTGCCGGTCTCGCCGATGATCAGGACGCTGGCTTCGCTCGGCGCGATTTGGTTCAGATGCGCCAGCAAGGCCTGGGATTTCGGGTCTTCAAAGACCTGCGCGGTGGCACGGATCGACGTCGCCAGACCGGGTGAGGGCGGAAGGGTCAGCAGTTGCATGGGACTCGCTCCATTAAAGGCAAGATCAGGAATAGAACGTCGGCACTGGCAGCGCCTGGTTCAGCGCCCAGTCGCCCAGCTCGTGGAGTTTGTAATCGAGCGGGTCGTGCAGAGTCTGCGTGCGCAGGTTGCGCCAATGCCGATCGAGACGCAGCGAGGCGTGGGTTGAACGCGCGCCGGTGACTTCGAACAAACGGCTGCAGATCTCCAGCCCCTGACGACTGGCGGCGACCTTGGCGGTGGCAATCGCCGTGGCCAGATGTCCACGTTCTTCTGCGGTCAGGTTCGGGCCTTTGGCCCAGGCCTCGTCGAGCAGCGCGGCCGCCCGCTCGACCAGCAGACGAATGCCTTCCAGTGCGACCCAGAACTCGCCGTAATGCGCGAGCACGTAAGGATCTTCACGCACGTCGCGAGCGGCGGATTTGTGCCAGAGCCGGGTTTCGCTCAGGGTGTATTGCCGGGCTTCTGCAAAGGCACCTTCGGCGATCCCGAGAAACATGTGGGTGAAGGTCAGTTGCGCGATCAGCGGACGCAGGCAGGCGAACGGCGTGCTCAACGGGCCGGGATCAAGCAGCAGCTCGGATTCTTCGACCCGCACCCGTTCGAACGTGGCACTGCCGCTGTCGGTCTGGCGCTGGCCGATGTTGTTCCAGTCGTCGTGCAGAGTGATGCCGCTGCGACCGCTGGGGATCGCCGCGATCAGCAACTTGCCGCCGGCACTTTCGTCGACGGCGGAAGCGATCAACATCTGCGAATCGCTGGCGCCGGAGCAGAAGCTTTTCTTCCCGGAAAACTCGCGCCAACCGCCGAAGTCCTTGACCACAGTGCGGGTGTCGAGCGGGTTGAGGGCGTTACCCCAGAACCAGTTCTGCCGCGCGGTCTGTTCGAACCATGGCTGCCATTGTTCAGGCCGCGAGAACAGGCGCACGGTGGCAAGCATCAGGTGATGAAAGCCGAAGACGTGGGCGATGGAACTGTCGACCTTGGCGAACTCGCGCACGACTTGCAGGGTTTCGCTCCATGTCGCGCCGAGGCCGCCGTAACGGGTGGGAATGCTCAGCGCCAGCAGGCCGCTGTCGCGCAGGGCATCGCGTTCGGCCTTCGGCGTGCCGCCGCGCTCGTCACGTTCGACGGCGGTCAGGGCAAATTCGGCTGCAAGTTGACGGGCGGTCTGCAGCGGGGAGAGCAGGGTGCTTTGTGGTTTGGCGGTCACACCAAATCTCCTATGTTTTACAACTGTCCTGTAGGAGCTGCCGAAGGCTGCGATCTGTTGATCTTGCTTGTAAAAAACAAAGTCAAAAGATCGCAGCCTGCGGCAGCTCCTACAGAGTTGTGTTGGGTCAGGACTTGGTGGGCAACACATCGTTGGCAATCATTTCGCCAAACGGCCCGGTCAGGTTGGTGACGCCGCGTCCGGCCAGGCTCGCGTAAGGTTCCGGCAGCAGCGGGAACACCCGTTCGGCAAAGCGGTAAGCCTCTTCCAGATGCGGATAACCGGAGAAGATGAAGCTCTCGATACCGAGGTCGGCGTACTCCTTGATCCGCGCGGCCACTTGCTGCGGATCGCCCACCAGCGCGGTACCGGCACCGCCGCGTACCAGACCGACACCGGCCCACAGGTTGGGGGCGATTTCCAGGTTGTCGCGACGCCCGTCGTGCAACGCTGCCATGCGTCGCTGGCCTTCGGAGTCGAAGCGCGAGAAGGATTTCTGCGCGGCCTCGATGGTCTCGTCGCTGATGTGCTCGATCAGTTTGTCTGCGGCTTTCCACGCTTCTTCGGCGGTCTCGCGAACGATGACGTGCAGGCGAATACCGAACTTCACCTTGCGCCCATGACGAGCGGCGCGTTCTCGCACATCGGCAAGTTTTTCGGCGACGGCGGCGGGCGGTTCGCCCCAGGTCAGGTACACGTCGACTTGCTCGGCAGCGAGATCATGCGCGGCGTCGGACGAGCCGCCGAAATACAGCGGCGGATAGGGTTTCTGCACGGGCGGATAGAGGGCCTTGGCGTTCTGTACTTTCAGGTGTTTGCCTTCGAAATCCACCGATTCGCCTTGCAACACCCGGCGCCAGATCTTGAGGAATTCGTCGGTGACTTCGTAGCGTTCGCTGTGGCTGAGGAAGCTGCCGTCGCCACGGTTTTCGTCAGGGTCGCCGCCGGTCACCACGTTGATCAGCAGGCGGCCGTTGGACAGTCGATCGAGCGTCGCCGCCATGCGCGCCGAAACGGTGGGCGAAATGATCCCCGGGCGGATCGCTACCAGATAACGCAGGCGTTCGGTCAACGGCACCAGCGCCGAAGCTATCACCCACGAGTCTTCGCAGGAGCGCCCGGTGGGAATCAGCACGCCGTGGTAGCCGAGGCTGTCGGCGGCTTGCGCCACTTGTTTCAGATAATTCAGGGTGACCGGGCGTGCGCCTTGGGTGGTGCCCAGGTAATGCCCGTCGCCGTGGGTCGGCAGGAACCAGAAAACATCCATGAACAGCTCCTTAAGCGATTTTCAGCAACGGTTTGATTTGCGTGCCGAACAGCGGCGCGGCGCGTTCGGCGGCCAGGCGGATCCGCGCTTTCAGCGGTTCGCTGGTGATCTGGTAGTCGGCGAAATCGGCCTCGGTGGCGTACACGCCAATGGGCAGGGTCACGGCCTGGAAGAAACTGAACAGCGGCCGCAACTGGTGATCGAGCACCAGCGCATGACGCTCGCTGCCGCCGGTGGCGGCGAGCAGCACCGGGGTGTCGATCAGCGCGTTGAGGTCGATCAGGTCGAACAGGTGCTTGAGCAGTCCCGGGTAGGAACCGCGATACACCGGCGCGGCGACGATCAGCAGATCGGCCTGTTCGATGGCTTGCAGTTCGGCCTCGACCTCGGCGCTAAGCTCCTGACGCGACAGGGCACCACCCAACGGGCGGGCGATGTCACCGAGCTCGATCAGATGACTCTCGACCGGCAAGTGCCCGGCCAGTTCGGCCAACAGCGCTTGGGTCAGCACCAGCGTGCGTGATGGACGCCAGGTGCCGCCGGAGAGGGCGACGACTTTCAGGGGACGCGACATGATCAGTTCCTTTTATCAACAGTTGCTCAGCGAGCAGTGAGTCAGTGCCAAGGCTTGAGCAAGCGCTGTACCAATTCCTTAAAGGCCCGGTTTACTTGGGCCTGAGCGCTCTGGCGTGAGTCGGTTGTGCGGATATCAGGCGGGTTTGTTGATCTGCTGTTGCATGGGCAACAGTTGCTGGAGCAACAGTTGTTCGCCGTGTGCAGGGATTTATAGCGACTGCTGGTTATTCCGCAAAAGAACGATAATCGATATTTATAGATCGTTTGGGGATATGAGAGCGATAAAGCTGAAATCCTGATAGCCACTATTGAGCGCGTTGATTTTTGCCCGGCCGGGCGCGGGCGTAGCCTTTGTCCATCGACTACCACCGCTCGCCAGGACGCTCCCCATGAATCGTTTACTGACTGTTTCGCTGCTGCTCGCTGTCTCCGTACTCGCCGGTTGCGCGACCCATGTTTCCCCCGAACAACGGCCTTACACCGCCGAAGAAACCCGCGAACTGGCGATGGAAGCGCTGAATCGCAGCGGCTTGTCCTTCGACGAATATCACGCGAAGAAAGCCGCACTGCTGGGCGAATCGCAATTCGACAAGAAAGCTGAAATGAGCGCCGGACGTGCGATACAGCTGCACGGTCGTCCAAGTTGATCGAACACTGTACTGCTCGTATTTTCGCCTAACTGTCCGTGGGTTTGCGGGCTGCTGTGCGATAGGGTCAACACCTGAATGACCCCCGACGGATTGCCCTCCATGACCCTTTCGCTTGATCTGCTGTTGGGCTTTGCCCTGTTTGCCCTTGTCACCTCGATTACACCGGGGCCGAACAACACCATGTTGCTGGCGTCGGGGGTGAACTTCGGCTTCAACCGCACCATTCCTCACATGCTCGGCATCACCTGCGGTTTCTTCGTATTGGTGGTCGCGGTGGGCTTTGGCCTGGGCGCGGTATTCCAGACATACCCGATTCTGTACACGGTGCTGCGCTATGTCGGCGCCGCGTATCTGTTGTACCTGGCGTGGAAAATCGCCCACTCGGGGCCGGTGGGCGAGGGCGTCGAAGGCGAGGCCAGGCCGATCAGCTATCTCGGCGCGGCGGCGTTCCAGTGGGTCAATCCCAAGGCCTGGATCATGGCCATCGGAGCCATCAGCACCTACACGCCGATGCAGGGTTATTTCACCAACGTGGTGGTGATTGCCGCCGTGTTTGCCATCATCAACCTGCCCAGTGTCGGCGTCTGGGCGGCGTGTGGCACGCTGTTGCGCAACGTGCTGAAGGAGCCGCGCTGGTTGCGCGTGTTCAACTGGGGCATGGCGGCGCTGTTGGTGATTTCGCTGTACCCGTTACTTCTCGAAAGCTTTCACTGATGCATTGCTTCAACCGCCGGCCCGATGCCTGTTAAGCTCGGCTTCAGGAGCGTTCCTACGCACTTTTAAATGAAGTTGTTCTTCTTTAACGGCATCCGATCAGGTATTGATGACGCTCTCGAACCAACGCGCAGCTCACGAGGCTGCGTTGTGCCGTTTGCAGACACGAGCCTCCTGATCCCGGAACACGCTCTGCGAGTCTTTTATGAATAAACGTCCGCTGTATTTCGATTACGCCGCCACCACCCCGGTGGACGAACGGGTCATCCAGGTGATGATCGACTGTCTGGGTTTTCACGGTAATTTCGGCAACCCGGCGTCCAGTTCCCATGCCTTTGGCCAGCAGGCCCGGCAAACGGTCGAGCAGGCCCGTCGGCAAGTCGCCGAACTGGTGGGCGCTGAGGCCGCGCAGATTGTCTGGACCTCCGGCGCCACCGAATCCAACAACCTCGCCCTCAAGGGCGTGGCGCAGGCGCGCGGCGTTGCCGGTGGCCACATCATTACCAGTCAGATCGAACACAAAGCCATTCTCGACACCGCCCGGCAATTGCAGGACGGCGGCGTTGCGGTGACCTATCTGGTGCCGGACGCCGATGGCCTGATCACCCCGCAAGCGGTCAGTGAAGCCATGCGCGACGACACTTTTCTGGTGTCGCTGATGCTGGTCAACAACGAACTCGGCACCCTCAACGATATCCCGGCCATTGGTGAAGTCGTGCGCGGCCGTGGCGCGTTGTTCCACGTCGATGCCGCGCAGGGTGCGGGCAAAGTGGCGATTGATCTGCAGCAATGGCCGGTGGACTTGATGTCGTTTTCGGCACACAAACTCTACGGCCCCAAAGGCATCGGCGCGTTGTACGTCGGCCCCGGCGCGCAACAGCGCTTGCAGGCGCAGATTCACGGTGGTGGCCATGAGGGCGGATTGCGCTCCGGGACGCTGGCCACTCATCAGATCGCCGGCATGGGCGCGGCATTCGCCTTGGCCGCTGCGGCGTTTGATGCGGAGAAAACATCCATCGTGGCGCTGCGTGAGCGCTTGCTCGAACAATTATCGAGCCTGCCTGGCGTGCGCCTCAACGGCAGCGATAGCCAGCGCATCCCGCATACCCTGAGCCTGACGTTCAGCGAAGGTGAATTCAACAGTGCGGCCTTGAGCCAGTCGATCGCCTTTTCCGCGACCTCGGCCTGTAACTCGGCGAGCAACACGCCCTCTCACGTGCTGCTGGCCCTGGGACACGATGCCCGGCTGGCCGGTCGCACCATTCGCCTGAGCCTCGGCCGTTTCACCACCGCCGACGATATCGATCAGGCGGCAGAACTGATCAAAGGCGCCTGCGCGAGTGCCCCGGCATTCTGGGCGACAGGGCTTTAACCAGCCGGTTTTCACGGCTACGAACAATAACGATGAAGTGATTGGCAGGAGACATGATGAGTACCCAGACTTTGACCGAGGGAACGGTTCCCCAGCGCCTGGCGCACACCCGTGAACTGATGCGCCGCGAAGGCATTCATGCGTTGCTGGTGCCATCGGCGGACCCGCACCTCTCGGAATACCTGCCGGGTTACTGGCAAGGGCGACAATGGCTGTCGGGCTTTCATGGTTCGGTCGGCACTTTGATCGTGACTGCTGATTTCGCCGGAGTCTGGGCCGACAGTCGTTACTGGGAACAGGCGACCAAGGAACTCAAGGGCAGCGGCATCGAACTGGTCAAGCTGCAACCGGGTCAGCCGAGTCCGCTGGACTGGCTCGCCGAGCAGACACCTGAAGGTGGCGTGGTCGCGGTCGACGGTGCGGTGATGGCCGTTGCCTCGGCCCGCACGTTGAGCAGCAAGCTTGAAGCCCGCGGCGCGCGTTTGCGTACTGACATCGACTTGCTGAATGAAGTCTGGGCGGACCGCCCGAGCCTGCCGGACGCGCCGATCTATCAACATCTGCCACCGCAAGCGACGGTCAGCCGTGGCGAAAAACTCGCCAAACTGCGTGAGACCTTGCGGGAACGTGGCGCTGACTGGCACTTCATCGCCACCCTCGACGACATTGCCTGGCTGTTCAACCTGCGCGGTGGCGATGTCTCGTTCAATCCGGTGTTTGTGTCGTTCGCGTTGATCAATCAACAGCAAGCGACCCTGTTTGTGGCCTTGAGCAAAGTCGACGCCGAGTTGCGCGCAGTGCTGGAGCAGGATGGCGTGACTCTGCGCGATTACCGCGAAGTCGCCGACGCCTTGCGCGCTGTACCAGGCGGCGCCAGCCTGTTGGTGGATCCTGCGCGGGTGACCAGCGGTTTGCTGGATAACCTCGACAGCGCGGTGAAACTGGTCGAAGGCCTGAACCCGACCACGCTCGCCAAATCGCAAAAGAGTGAGGCTGATGCGCAGCACATCCGCAAAGCCATGGAGCAGGACGGCGCGGCGTTGTGCGAATTCTTCGCCTGGCTGGAATCGGCCTGGGGTCGTGAACGCATCACCGAACTGACCATCGACGAGAAGCTCACGGCTGCCCGTGAGCGTCGTCCGGATTACGTGTCGCTGAGCTTCAACACGATTGCCGCGTTTAACGCCAATGGCGCGATGCCGCATTATCACGCCACCGAAGAAGAACACGCGGTGATCGAGGGTGACGGCTTGCTGCTGATCGACTCGGGCGGCCAGTACCTGGGCGGCACTACCGACATCACCCGAATGGTGCCAGTGGGGACGCCGACGGTTGAACAGAAGCGTGACTGCACTCGGGTACTCAAAGGCGTGATTGCTCTTTCGCGGGCGCAGTTCCCGAAAGGCATTCTCTCGCCGTTGCTCGACGCCATCGCCCGCGCACCGATCTGGGCGGAAAGCGTGGATTACGGTCACGGCACCGGTCATGGGGTCGGCTATTTCCTCAACGTGCATGAAGGCCCGCAGGTGATCGCCTATCAGGCAGCACCGGCACCGCAAACGGCGATGCAGGCGGGGATGATCACCTCGATCGAACCGGGCACTTATCGTCCGGGCCGTTGGGGCGTGCGCATCGAGAACCTGGCGATGAACCGCGAGGCGGGGAACAGCGAGTTCGGCGAGTTCCTCAAGTTTGAAACCTTGACCCTGTGTCCGATCGACACGCGCTGTCTGGAGCCGTCCTTGCTGACCCAGGAAGAGAAGCAGTGGTTCAACGCCTACCATGCTGAAGTGCGTGAGCGTCTGAGTCCGTTGCTGGAGGGCGCTGCGCTGGAGTGGCTGAACACGCGCACCGTGGCGATCTGAATGGCTGAAACCCGGGCGCTGTCGGCAGTGCCCGGGTGTTGTTTCTAATCTTGACGCAGGGCCTCTTCGACGAAGTCGAGGCGGTCCTGTCCAAAGAACATCTGGTTGCCGATAAACATGCTCGGCGCGCCAAACACCCCGCGTTTAATGGCTGTTTCGGTGTTGTCCTTCAGGGCTGCCTTTACTGTCTCATCGTTGGTCAGGGCCAGAACTTCATTGGGGTCGAAGCCGTGCTCGCTCAATACCGCAGCGACAGTTGCCGGCTCATCAAGCGGGCGTCCCTCCACCCACAATGCCTTGAACAGACAATCGATAAACACCTGAAAGCGTTCCGGTTGGCGCAGTTGGATGCCGGTGACGGCTCGCATCAGCATCAGTGTGTTGATCGGAAAATGCGGATTGAATTTCAGCGGCACGCCGTAACGCTTGGCGTAGCGATCCAGATCCTGAAACATATAGCGGCCCTTTGCCGGAATCATCGCCGGCGATGCGTTGCCGGTCGCCTTGAACACGCCGCCCAGCAGCATCGGGATGTAAATCAGTTGGCTCGCGGTCTCGGCACAGATCTTCGGCAACTGGGTATAGGCCAGGTAAGTGGCAGGGCTGCCGAGATCAAAATAGAACTCCACGGTTTTCGTCATCTTCGCTGCTCTCTATTTATTGTTATGGAGGAGGTGGGGCTTACCAGCGTTCGTTCCACGGGCGCAGATCCAGTTCGAAGGTCCAGGCATCCCGTGGCTGACTGTGCAGATACCAATAGTTTTCGGCGATGTGTTCGGGATTGAGAATACCGTCCTGATCCTTGGTCGCGTACTTCTCCGGGAAACTGTTGCGGATGAAGTCGGTGTCGATGGCGCCATCTACCACCACGTGCGCGACGTGGATGTTCATCGGCCCGAGCTCGCGCGCCATGCTTTGCGCCAGTGCACGGATACCGTGTTTGGCGCCGGCAAACGCGGCAAATCCGGAAGCACCGCGCAGCCCGGCGGTAGCGCCAGTGAACAGAATGGTGCCGCGCTGGCGCGTGACCATGCGCTTGGCCACTTCGCGGGCATTGAGAAAACCCGAGAAACAGGCCATTTCCCAGATCTTGAAATACTTGCGCGCAGTTTCTTCGAGAATGCTGCAAGGCACGTTGGCGCCGATGTTGAAGACAAACGCCTCGATTGGACCCAGGCGGGTTTCGATTTCTTCAATCAACGCAATGACGTCTTCTTCCTTGCGTGCATCGCAGGCAAAACCATGTGCTTCTCCACCCTCGGCCGAAATCGCGTCGACCAGCGGCTGCAATTTGTCGGCACTGCGCCGGGTGACGCAAGCGACAAATCCTTCCCTGGCAAAGCGCTTGGCAATCGCTCCGCCGGTGGCATCGCCGGCACCAACAACTAATACGACCTTCTTGTTGTTATTCATGGGTGAACCCCTTTAGTAAACGATCGTTAAGTGAACGAACGTTATGCTAGGATCCGGACAACGTCAAGGCGCTCGATCAAGAGGAAAGCACATGCGGTATTCCGCCGGTCACAAGCTGGAAACCCGAGAAAAATTGCTGAACAGCAGTGCGCTATCAGCCAAGCGTTCGGGCTTTTCCACAGTCGGTGTCGATGGTTTGATGAAGGCGATCGGCCTGAGTGGCGCGGCGTTTTATAGCCACTTCTCGTCGAAAAACGAGCTGTTCACCGCTATCGTCGAGCGCGAACTGTGTCAGAGCCTGGAGCGGCTGGGGGGGAAGGGAGCGCAGGACCGTGAGCGGCTGGAACGCTGTCTCAAGCAGTACCTGAGCATGGCTCACGTGGAGCAGCCTGAATCGGGCTGTGCCTTGCCGACGCTGGGCGCGGAAATTGCCCGTTCAGATGATCAGGTTCGCGAGCAGGCAGAGTTGTGGATTTGTCGGCTGCAAGCCAGTTGGGCGCAAATCCTGGAAAGCGACAGCCTGGCATGGTCGATTCTGTCGCAATGTGTCGGAGCACTGGTGGTGGCGCGGATGCTGGTGACGCCGGAGATTCAACAGACGGTATTGCAGTCCAGTCATGAGGAAATCGGGCGTCAACTGGCTGCTCGACAAGGCGAGCAGCCAGAGTGATTCACTTGCAGATGACGATCATGCTGCGGCTGGTATAGCCAGCCGGATTGAGACCGAACGGGTAATCGCCTGGCTCTTCCACGGCGTCCCCGGATTTGGCGATGACCTTGTAGCCTTTGGGGGCGCAGGAATTGGCGGCGCTGGTGTAGCACTTGTCCCAAGAGGACGACAGCCCGGAACAGTTGATGTGCAGCCCTTTTTTACCGTGCTTCACCTGGGTCTTAGAGGTCGCTGCGCACCCCGCTACTGCCAATACAGCGATCAGTATCAAAATTCGTTTCATTACCGTCCTTATGGTAGCCACGAGTCTGGCGCTCGGGTCTGCCTGTATTCGCCTGCGCTTTAAGCGGTTTGATATCCCTGTCCGAAAAATCCATGTCTGGCACTGAGTTAAGGGGGCTAAACATGGCCTAAATGAACGCCAATTGCCAGACCTTCGTCAAATCCTGTCTCAATCTGCCGCAACGGCGGGCTTGGCGGTGCTCCCCATGGTCATGGTTGCCCCGACGGAGGCCAGAATAATGCAGAGGATCGCCATCCATTGTGACAGCGTGAGGTACTCCCGCAGAAACAGCAGTCCCGACAATGCGCCGAAGGCCGGTTCGATGCTCATCAAGGTACCGAAGGTGCGGGCAGGCATGCGGGTGAGGGCGACCATCTCAAGGGTATAGGGCAAAGCCGTTGAGAGGATGGCGACGCCAATGGCGATAGGGATCAGCGACGGGGTCAGTAACGCGGTGCCGGCATGCACGATGCCGATCGGCGCGACAAACAGTGCGGCGATCATCACGCCCAGAGCCGCAGTCGTCACGCCGTTGTCTGCACCGGCTTTTTGGCCGAACAGAATATACAACGCCCAGCACACGCCGGCGCCCAGGGCGTAACCGGCGCCGACCAGATCAATTCCCGCGGATGTTGCTCCAGTCGGGATTAACAACAGCAGGCCGACCGCCGCCAAGGCAATCCAGAGAAAATCGATAGCGCGGCGAGAGGCGTAAATGGCGACGGCCAGCGGACCCGTGAACTCAAGCGCGACTGCAATACCAAGCGGTACGGTGCGCAATGACATATAGAAGAGGAAGTTCATCCCGCCCAGCGCCATTCCGTAAACGATCACTGTCCGCAGCGACTGAGCTGTCAGCCTTGCGCGCCATGGGCGCAACAACAACAGCATGATTACGCTGGCGAAGACCAGGCGCAGCGTGGTCGTCCCTTGAGCGCCGACTACCGGGAACATGCTCTTGGCTAAAGAGGCGCCAGACTGGATGGATGCCATGGCTATTAATAAGAGGCCAACCGGGAACAGCGTTGAGGCCAGGGAGCGAGGTTGGTCAGTCATTGCGAGGCATCGTCCGAAGGTAAGAGCAGGGTATTGTTTTAGGTGTTGGGCAATATACTGCGCATTCGGAGGCGTTGCGTCTATATATAGCTGGCTTTTTCGGTGTCTCGACAGAAAAACTGAAATTAACGGTTGACGGCAGATTCTGAGTCTCTATAATTCGCCCCACTTCCGGCGCAGTCGAAACGGAAAACTCCTTGAGATTCAATGAGTTACGAGGTTTTCGACAGTGGGTTGCTTCAGTTCATCGAAGCCTGGAAGGAGTTGAAAGAGCGGTGATGTTTGGCTCTTTTGACGGTTCGATCTTCTCGGTCGAAAGCGGT
>NZ_JBQEPG010000021.1:73698-103502 GCF_052045635.1 Pseudomonas sp. 22189 | reverse complement strand
GCGATGGTGCGTCGATTGGATGATCTTCAGGAAATGGAGCAGATGGAGCTCAATCGTCTGGATGTGTCCGACGAAAAGGTCAAAGACTCGATCAACTCCGTTCTGCGCCACATCGAAAAAGAGATCGCTGAAACGCACAAAGCGATCAAGAAACACATCGATGATGATCCGGACATGCGCCAGATGCGCGACTTGATCGTGACCATCGACGGTATCGGGCAGAAAACCCTTGAGCGGCTGCTGGCCGAGCTGGGCGACCTGCGCAAATACGACGACCCTCGCAAACTGGTCGCTGCTGCAGGGTTGAACCCTAAGCTGCAGGAGTCAGGAAAACTCAAAGGCAGAACAATTATTTCGAGGGTCGGCTCGGCTCGCGTTCGGGCGGGTCTGTACATGCCAGGCCTGGTAGCGCTGAGGCACAACGAGGCGATCATCGCCATGAAGGAACGCTTGAAGGCCAATGGCAAAGCCCCCAAACAGATCATCTGTGCAGCCATGCGCAAGTTGTTGCACTTCGTCTACGGAGTGCTCAAATCGGGCCAACCATTTGACCCGAAATTGGCACTTGCCCGGTGAGGGGCAAGACGGTATCTACAGAGGTTTTATATCAACTGACCTGTCAGTGCGCAGTCGCGTGGCGGTGCTTTTCTGGCTTGTGATTCGGGGTCGAATCGACCGGATGATGATGGCGTCGCGCAATGCGCAGCACGCCCCACAGCATGGCGCTGGCAACGGCCAGCCAGCCGGCTATCAACATTACGATGGTCATGGTCAGGCTCATCGGTGCCTCCTCTTTGCCCTGCGTCGGGCACACACTTTTTCAATTCGCTCTGTTTCAGTGACAGTCTAGACAATGGGGTGTTTCAGACTATTGACCAAAGGTCGGTGATGACCAATCAGTTCGCTCTATGCAATCGATCGGTCTGCGGGTTAAGGCTATACCGCAGCCGTGCGTCGCCCTATGATCGCAGGCGTTGCCGGAACACGATGACCGGCGTCTGATCAGAGAGTGACAATGGTGCAGGTATTGACTCGATTGCGAGGGGCGTTGCTGGTGGCCGGTTGCGCGGCTGTATTGGCGGGTTGTGCGGGCACTGTCGCGCCGCAGGTCAAGCGCCTGCCGGAGCGGGTCGAACTCAGCGGTACGTTCTATCGCGGTGAAGCCAATCAGAGTGGTCCGCAAGTGCTGGCCAGCCTGTTGTCGCAGCAGGGCATCATGATCACGCCGGGGCTGCTGGAAAAACCGTTGCAGCTGCCGGGTGCACAGGATCAGTTGCAGCAGAATCTGCAGAACCTGGCCCGCGATTACGGCATGGTGGTCTATCCGCTGGACAAGAATCTGCCAGCCTTGCTGACCCAGGTCGCGGCCGGATATCCGGTGATGGTGCGCTTTAGCGAAGGCTCGGCGTTCTGGGCTGAGCCGCGTTACGCCATTCTTTCCGGTTACGACCGCTTGAAACAGAAAGTGCTGTTGCGCGCCGGAATGAATCGCCGCGAACTGATGAGTTTCAGTTCCTTCGAGTCGGCGTTCGAGAAGTCGGGCGGTTGGGCCGTGCTGATCCAGAAGCCGTCGCAGATTCCAGCCGAGGTTGATCGTCAGCGCTGGCTAAAGGCGGCCGATGAGTTGGCGCAGGCCGGGCAGGAGCGTGAAGCGGAGCAAGCCAAAAAAGCTCTGGCTGCACATTAAGCCTCCGTTCGTCATTTGCCGGGCACCCTCACGCCCGGCACGCCTCTTAACGATAGAGCCCGAATGTGCGGGTGAATCAGGAGGCGAGCATGGCAGATTCCCCATCCCCGAAAGGCCCACATTCAAGCGAGCATTCGTCCGGTCATGATCTGGGTTTCGATCCGGATTCACCGGATCTCGACGACCCGCAGGTTGATCCGGTCGGCCCTGCCAAGGCGCCGAAGGATGTGGAGACCGGCGAAGACAGCAAGCGTCCGGCCAAGCCTTATGATCCGTTGGCTGATCTGAAACCCTAAGGGAGGTGCGTATGAGTACCGATTCCAGCTTTGACGATAAAAAACCGGACAGCGTGCCGACCACGCCTGAGGATGACGTAGACCCAGTACTGGATCCGGACAGCCCGCTGCGTGATCCATTGGCCCGGCCTAATGTGCTGACCCCGGAGCATCATCGCGATCCGAGTGCCGGTGATGGCATTCCCGATGACGAACAGATGCCGCTGCCCAATGACTGAGACGCAGGCATTAAAAAGCCCCGAGATGTCGGGGCTTTTTATTGTTTCGCGAACTACTTGGAGGCTTCGACCACGCCGCTCTGGCGCGCCTTGAGGTTTTTCTCGGCCTTGTATTGTTGGGCCACTGCCGGAACGTTGGTGCTGCGACCGGTTTCCATCCAACTGCGGATACGGCTGGCATCGGCGAAGTGCGTGTATTTGCCGAACGCATCGAGAATCACCAGGGCAACCGGGCGGTTGCTCATCCGCGTCACCAGCACCAGGCAATGACCCGCCGGGTTGGTGAAGCCGGTTTTAGTGATTTTGATGTCCCAGTCGGCCTTGTTCACCAAGTGATCGGTGTTGCGGAAACCCAGGGTGTAGTTGGGTTTGCGGAATGACACCGTTTTTTCCTTGGTGGTCGTCAGTTCAGTGAGGATTGGGTGCTTGCTCGCGGCCACCAACAGTTTGCTCAGATCGCGGGCGGTGGAAACGTTACGTTCCGACAAGCCGGTCGGTTCGACATAGTGGGTGTTGGTCATGCCCAGTGCCTTGGCCTTGGCATTCATCGCCGCGATGAAGGCTGCATAACCGCCCGGGTAGTGATGCGCAAGGCTGGCGGCTGCACGGTTTTCCGAGGACATCAGGGCAATCAGCAACATTTCCCGGCGCGGCAGTTCGCTCTTCAGTTTGACTCGGGAGAACACGCCTTTCATTTCCGGCGTGTGGCTGATGTCGACGTCGATCCATTCGTCCATGTTCTGGTGCGCTTCAACGACCACCAGCCCGGTCATCAGCTTACTGACCGAAGCGATGGGTACGATCACATCCGGGTTGCTCGAATAGATGACTTTATTGGTCTGCAAATCCATGAGCAGGGCGCTGCCGGAGGCGATCTTCAGTTGCGAAGCATCGCGTGGCGCAGCAGTGGTTTCAGCGGCGTTGACGGTTGGCGTGACGAATGTGCCTGAAAAAGCAAAAACCAGGCTCAGGATCGAAAGACGAATTTTCACGCGGGCGAACTCATAAAGGTTGGATATTCCGTTAGTTTGTAACGGGTTATTTCTTCAAAGCGTCGCATTCTAGGAGTATGGCTGAAGATCTGTCGATGGTTGTTTGAATGACCTGAAAATCTCGTGAAAAGGCCTGTAAAAAGAGGGGTTTCCGGCGAACGGTTAGTGTTTTTTCTCAGATACAAAAAACCCCGCACAAAGGCGGGGTTCTTTTATTGCGGAAAAAACTCTCAGGCGTGCAGAGTTTCTGCCGCGTAGAGGGTGTTTTCCAGCAGGCAGGCGCGGGTCATCGGGCCAACACCGCCCGGCACCGGAGTGATCCAGCCAGCGCGGGGCAGAGCGGTTTCGTACACCACGTCACCGACCAGCTTGCCATCGTCCTGACGGTTGATGCCGACGTCGATCACGATCGCGCCTTCCTTGATCCACTCGCCCTTGACCAGGCCCGGCTTGCCGGCGGCGACCACCACCAGATCGGCGCGACCGACGTGGCCGGCCAGATCCTTGGTAAAGCGGTGGGTGACGGTCACGGTGCAACCGGCCAGCAGCAGTTCCATTGCCATCGGGCGCCCGACGATGTTGGAGGCACCCACCACTACCGCGTCCAGGCCATAAAGGTCCACACCCGTGCTTTCCAGCAAGGTCATGATGCCTTTTGGCGTGCACGGACGCAGCAGCGGGATGCGCTGGGCCAGGCGGCCGACGTTATAAGGATGAAAGCCATCGACGTCTTTGTCCGGGCGGATGCGCTCCAGCAATTTGGACGCGTCCAGATGCTCGGGTAGGGGCAGTTGCAGCAGCACGCCGTCAATGGCCGGGTCGTCGTTGAGGCGATCGATCAGATCGGTCAGCGCTTCTTGAGTGGTGTCGGAGGGCAGGTCGTAGGCTTGGGAGAGGAAGCCTACCTCTTCACAGTCTTTACGCTTGTGCGAGACATAAACCTGAGAGGCAGGATCGCTGCCGACCAGGATCACCGCGAGGCCGGGAGTGCGCAGGCCTTGCTGGCGACGCTCGGCAACTCGTTGGGCGATCTGCTGGCGCAGGCTGGCGGCGATCGATTTGCCGTCGATTAGTTGTGCAGTCATTGCGCGTGATTAACCATCGAGAGGGGAAAAAAAGAGAACGCATTCTCGCATGTCAGACGGTGAGGGCAAAGGCGCTTGGTCAGCAAATTCCCCTAACTCCTTTAATTAAATGAATTTTTTTCAAAAAGGATTTGACGACCTTGGGAGCGCTCTATACTATTCGTCGCACTTGTCGGGCACAGCCTAGCACTGGTTAAGAAGGTTGAGCGGAATTAGCGTTCTGCGAAGCTGGAAAGCATTTAGTTTGTAGTCCTCCAAGAGTACAGATTAATAAGGCGCCCGTAGCTCAGCTGGATAGAGCATCCGCCTTCTAAGCGGATGGTCGCAGGTTCGAGTCCTGCCGGGTGCGCCATTAGGCAGCTTTGGCACAAGTAGCGCGATATGGTGGGCGTAGCTCAGTTGGTAGAGCACGGGATTGTGACTCCCGTTGTCGTGGGTTCGATCCCCATCGTCCACCCCATATTTCGAAAGGCGCCAGATGTAACAGTCTGGCGCCTTTGCTTTAAAAGCTTCATCTGCGGATGTGGTGGAATTGGTAGACACACTGGATTTAGGTTCCAGCGCCGCGAGGCGTAAGAGTTCGAGTCTCTTCATCCGCACCAATTAAAGCTTCATTCTTGCCGCAGGCCTGATGAAGTTCAGCAAAGAAGTTGAATGGCTTTTTTGTGACGCAATATGGTGGGCGTAGCTCAGTTGGTAGAGCACGGGATTGTGACTCCCGTTGTCGTGGGTTCGATCCCCATCGTCCACCCCATATTTCGAAAGGCGCCAGATTTAACAGTCTGGCGCCTTTTTTGTTTTACGGTTTGTGGTTTGTTGTGCTGGGTTTCAGGTCGAAGGGCAGGGCGTTTCGTCGTGTTTACGGGCTTGCAGCCTGCGTGTCGACCACCGGCCATGTTCGCTGGATCGGCCGTCAGGGAGATGGCTCGCAGTCTCTTCTATATATAGAAGCGGTTGAAGCAGAGCCCTGGCGTGATGGTCTTTATTCGTCTTCGGGGTGGAATGCATTGCTGCATTCACACCTATAAATGGCCTGCTGTTTTTTTACCCGTTTTCAGTAGGGTGACTTCTTGAGTTTGACCCACTAGAATGCATGCCCTTGATTCTGGGGTCGGAAACGGCCGGCTAACGTCTGTGCAACGAGGAATATCCATGCAAGTTTCTGTTGAAAATACTACTGCTCTTGAGCGCCGCATGAGCGTCACCGTGCCGGCTGAGCGCATTGAGAGCCAGGTCAACAAGCGTCTGCAGCAGACTGCCCAAAAGGCCAAGATTGCTGGCTTCCGTCCAGGCAAAGTGCCAATGAGCGAAATCAAGCGCCGTTTCGGTGCTGACGCTCGTCAGGAAGCTGTTGGTGATGTCATTCAGTCCTCCTTCTATGAAGCCGTGGTTGAGCAGAAGCTGAACCCTGCCGGTTCGCCTTCGATCGAGCCGAAGTCGCTGGAAGCTGGCAAGGACCTGGAATACGTTGCCGTATTCGAAGTGTTCCCTGAGTTCACCGTTGCCGGTTTCGACGGCATCACTGTCGAGCGCCTGAGCGCTGACGTGGCTGACGCCGATCTGGACAAGATGCTGGACATCCTGCGCAAGCAGAACACCCGTTTTGAAGTGGCCGATCGTGCCGCTCAGAACGAAGACCAGCTGAACATTGATTTCGTTGGCAAGGTTGACGGCGAAGCCTTCGCTGGCGGCTCGGCCAAAGGCACTCAGCTGGTGCTGGGTTCCGGTCGCATGATCCCGGGCTTCGAAGAAGGCCTGGTGGGCGCTAAAGCGGGCGAAGAGCGCGTTCTGAACCTGACCTTCCCTGAGGACTATCAGAACCTGGACCTGGCCGGCAAAACCGCCGAGTTCACCGTGACTGTAAACACCGTGTCCGAGCCGAAGCTGCCAGAGCTGAACGAAGAGTTCTTCGCTCAATTCGGCATCAAGGAAAGCGGCATCGACGGTTTCCGCACCGAAGTTCGCAAGAACATGGAGCGTGAGCTGCGTCAGGCCATCAAGTCCAAGGTAAAAAATCAGGTCATGGACGGTCTGCTGGCCACCAACCCGATCGAAGTGCCAAAGGCTTTGCTGTCCAACGAAGTTGACCGTCTGCGCGTGCAGGCTGTTCAGCAGTTCGGCGGCAACATCAAGCCTGATCAACTGCCGGCCGAGCTGTTCGAAGAGCAAGCCAAGCGCCGTGTAGTGCTGGGTCTGATCGTCGCTGAAGTGGTCAAGCAATTCGACCTGAAGCCTGACGAAGCCCGCGTTCGTGAAATGATTCAGGAAATGGCTTCGGCTTACCAGGAACCTGAGCAGGTCGTGTCCTGGTACTACAAGAACGAGCAGCAACTGAACGAAGTCCGTTCGGTTGTGCTGGAAGAACAAGTTGTGGATACTGTTCTGCAGAAAGCTAGCGTGACCGACAAATCGGTCTCTTACGAAGAAGCGGTCAAGCCGGTAGAAGCTCCAAAAGCCGACTGATTGTTTTTGCGTTAAGAAGTACACACATAAGCCAGCCTTCGAGCTGGCTTATGCGTATTCAAGACATAACTATTTGGGAGTGACTGCAGAGCATGTTCCGTAATTCGTATATTCAGCAGAACTCTGATATCCAGGCCGCCGGCGGCCTGGTCCCGATGGTTGTCGAGCAATCTGCTCGTGGCGAGCGCGCCTATGACATCTACTCGCGCCTTCTGAAGGAGCGCGTAATCTTTCTGGTGGGTCCTGTAGAGGACTACATGGCCAACCTGATCTGTGCGCAATTGCTGTTCCTTGAAGCGGAAAACCCGGACAAGGACATCCATCTCTATATCAACTCCCCGGGCGGTTCGGTGACAGCGGGCATGTCGATCTACGACACCATGCAGTTCATCAAGCCAAACGTATCGACGACGTGCATTGGTCAGGCGTGCAGCATGGGTGCATTCCTGCTGACGGCCGGTGCTCCAGGCAAGCGTTTCTGCCTGCCGAACTCGCGTGTGATGATTCACCAGCCGCTGGGCGGTTTCCAGGGCCAGGCCTCGGATATCGAAATCCATGCCAAGGAAATCCTCTTCATCCGCGAGCGTCTGAACACGCTGATGGCCAAGCACAGCGGTCGTACGCTTGAAGAAATCGAGCGCGATACCAATCGCGACAACTTCATGAGTGCAGAAGCTGCGAAGGAATACGGTCTGATCGACGAAGTCATCAACCAGCGTCCTGCGTAAAATAAGCAGCTCAAAATAAGGTGGGTCGGCAGGTCCGACCACCAGCGGGCTTGAAAAAGCCCGCAATAGCCTTCATCTTGTGTTGCAAGCCTATCGGATTTGGATCGAACGAATGACTGACACCCGCAACGGCGAGGACAACGGCAAGCTGCTCTATTGCTCCTTCTGTGGCAAAAGCCAGCATGAAGTACGCAAATTGATTGCCGGCCCCTCGGTCTTTATCTGCGACGAGTGCGTCGACTTGTGCAATGACATCATCCGCGAGGAGGTGCAGGAAGCACAGGCCGAAAGCAGCGCGCATAAATTGCCTTCGCCTAAAGAAATCAGCGGCATCCTTGACCAGTATGTAATCGGTCAGGAACGTGCGAAAAAGGTTCTGGCCGTAGCGGTATACAACCACTACAAGCGTCTGAACCAGCGTGACAAGAAGGCTGACGACGTCGAACTCGGCAAGAGCAACATCCTGCTGATCGGCCCGACAGGCTCCGGTAAAACCCTGCTGGCCGAAACACTGGCCCGCCTGCTGAACGTTCCGTTCACCATCGCCGACGCCACCACCCTCACCGAGGCCGGTTACGTAGGTGAAGATGTCGAGAACATCATTCAGAAACTGCTGCAAAAGTGCGATTACGACGTGGAAAAGGCCCAGATGGGCATTGTCTACATCGACGAAATCGACAAGATTTCCCGCAAGTCCGACAACCCGTCGATCACCCGCGATGTTTCCGGTGAGGGCGTGCAACAGGCCTTGCTCAAATTGATCGAAGGCACGGTCGCTTCCGTCCCGCCGCAAGGTGGCCGCAAGCATCCGCAGCAGGAGTTCCTGCAGGTCGACACCCGTAACATCCTGTTCATCTGCGGTGGTGCGTTCTCCGGTCTGGAAAAGGTTATTCAAAACCGTTCCACCAAGGGCGGTATCGGGTTCAACGCAGAAGTGCGCAGCAAGGAAGAGGGCAAAAAAGTCGGTGAATCCCTGCGTGAAGTCGAGCCTGACGATCTGGTCAAGTTCGGTCTGATCCCGGAATTCGTCGGTCGTTTGCCGGTTCTGGCGACGCTGGACGAGCTCGACGAGGCTGCGCTGATGCAGATCCTCACCGAGCCGAAAAATGCGCTGACCAAGCAGTATGCCAAGCTGTTCGAGATGGAAGGCGTGGATCTGGAATTCCGGACCGACGCACTGAAATCGGTTGCCAAGCGAGCTCTGGAGCGTAAAACCGGTGCCCGTGGCCTGCGGTCGATTCTTGAAGGTGTGCTGCTCGACACGATGTACGAAATCCCTTCGCAGTCTGAAGTGAGCAAAGTCGTCATCGATGAAAGCGTGATTGAAGGCAAGTCCAAGCCACTGTATATCTACGAAAACAGTGAGCCGACGGCCAAGGCAGCGCCGGACGCGTAAGTGTCCACACTGCCGGAACAAAGAAGGGGCCTTCGGGCCTCTTTTTTTTTATGTCGTTTTTTACATCCGCTTTGCGCTTGTTTTTTTTCAAGGCAGCCCCCATCTTGGTTTCAAGCTTAATTCCATCTGATTACGGCCATATGGCCGCCGTAGAGGCGAAATCATGAAGACAACCATCGAATTGCCTCTCCTGCCATTGCGTGATGTCGTGGTTTATCCGCACATGGTTATCCCGCTGTTCGTGGGGCGCGAGAAATCCATCGAAGCCCTCGAGGCCGCGATGACGGGCGACAAGCAGATCCTGCTGCTGGCCCAGAGAAACCCGGCTGACGATGATCCCGGTGAAGACGCTCTCTATCGCGTAGGTACGATTGCGACGGTGCTGCAGCTGCTGAAGCTGCCAGACGGCACCGTCAAGGTTCTGGTCGAAGGTGAGCAGCGCGGCGCTGTAGAGCGCTTCAGCGAAGTCGACGGGCATTGCCGCGCCGAAGTCTCGCTGATCGACGAAGTCGATGCTGCCGAGCGCGAATCGGAAGTTTTCGTGCGCAGCCTGCTGTCGCAGTTCGAACAATATGTGCAGTTGGGCAAGAAAGTCCCGGCTGAAGTCCTGTCGTCGCTCAACAGCATTGATGAGCCTGGCCGCCTGGTTGACACCATGGCCGCGCACATGGCGCTGAAAATCGAGCAGAAGCAGGAAATCCTCGAAATCATCGATTTGTCGGCCCGCGTCGAGCACGTGCTCGCCTTGCTGGATGCCGAGATCGATCTGCTGCAAGTCGAAAAACGCATTCGCGGCCGCGTCAAAAAACAAATGGAACGCAGTCAGCGCGAGTACTACCTGAATGAGCAGATGAAGGCCATTCAGAAAGAGCTGGGTGACGGTGACGAAGGTCACAACGAAATCGAAGAGCTGAAAAAGCGCATCGATGCGGCCGGCCTGCCGAAAGATGCCCTGGCCAAGGCCACCGCCGAGCTGAACAAGCTCAAGCAAATGTCGCCGATGTCCGCTGAAGCCACCGTGGTGCGCTCCTACATCGACTGGCTGGTGCAGGTGCCGTGGAAGGCGCAGAGCAAGGTACGTCTGGATCTGGCGCGTGCGGAAGACATTCTCGATGCCGATCATTACGGCCTTGAAGAGGTCAAGGAACGCATCCTTGAATACCTCGCCGTGCAAAAACGTGTGAAGAAGATCCGTGGCCCGGTGTTGTGCCTGGTCGGTCCGCCTGGCGTGGGTAAAACCTCGCTGGCGGAGTCGATTGCTCACGCCACCAACCGCAAATTCGTGCGCATGGCCTTGGGTGGCGTGCGTGACGAGGCGGAAATTCGTGGTCACCGCCGGACTTACATCGGTTCGATGCCAGGAAGATTGATTCAAAAGATGACAAAAGTGGGTGTGCGCAACCCGCTGTTCCTGCTCGATGAAATCGACAAAATGGGCAGCGACATGCGTGGCGACCCGGCGTCGGCGTTGCTGGAAGTGCTCGATCCGGAGCAGAACCACAACTTCAACGATCACTATCTGGAAGTCGATTACGACCTGTCCGATGTGATGTTCCTGTGCACCTCGAACTCGATGAACATCCCGCCGGCATTGCTGGACCGGATGGAAGTCATTCGTCTGCCGGGCTACACCGAAGACGAAAAGATCAACATCGCCGTCAAGTACCTGTCGCCCAAGCAGATTGCCGCTAATGGTCTGAAGAAGGGCGAGCTGGAATTCGACGAGGAAGCGATCCGCGACATCATCCGTTACTACACCCGTGAAGCCGGTGTGCGTGGCCTCGAACGTCAGATCGCCAAAGTCTGCCGCAAGGCTGTGAAAGAACATGCGCTGGAAAAACGCTTCTCGGTAAAAGTGACAGCTGATCTGCTGGAGCATTTCCTGGGTGTACGTAAATTCCGCTACGGTCTGGCCGAGCAACAGGATCAGATCGGACAGGTGACTGGCCTGGCGTGGACGCAGGTGGGCGGCGAATTGCTGACCATCGAAGCGGCTGTGGTACCGGGCAAAGGTCAACTGATCAAGACCGGTTCGTTGGGCGATGTAATGGTCGAATCGATCACTGCAGCCCTGACCGTTGTGCGCAGCCGTGCCAAGAGTCTGGGCATTCCGCTGGACTTCCACGAAAAGCGCGACACCCACATTCACATGCCGGAAGGCGCGACGCCGAAAGACGGTCCAAGCGCGGGTGTAGGCATGTGCACGGCATTGGTATCGGCATTGACCGGGATTCCGGTGCGCGCCGATGTCGCCATGACGGGTGAAATCACCTTGCGTGGTCAAGTGCTGGCAATCGGTGGTCTGAAGGAAAAACTGCTCGCCGCTCACCGCGGTGGAATCAAGATTGTGATTATTCCGGAAGAGAACGTGCGCGATCTGAAGGAGATTCCTGACAATATCAAGCAGGATCTGCAGATTAAACCGGTTAAATGGATTGACGAGGTCCTGCAAATTGCGCTGCAATACGCGCCGGAGCCCTTGCCGGATGTGGCTCCGGAGATAGTTTCCAAGGACGAAAAACGTGAGTCTGATTCAAAGGAAAGAATTAGCACGCATTAATACGTTTTTGCCTGGGGGGCTTCCTTGACAGCTTTTTAGAGCCCTTGTTATAAAGCGGCTCTTAAGTGTCTGTAGGCCATTCAGCACTCGTTTTTGCTTTCACCAAAAAACTTAGAATCATCTCAAAATAGATATAAGGGGACTTAGAGTGAACAAGTCGGAACTGATTGATGCTATCGCTGCATCCGCTGATATCCCGAAAGCTGCTGCTGGCCGTGCGCTGGACGCTGTTATCGAATCCGTCACTGGCGCTCTGAAGGCCGGCGACTCCGTTGTTCTGGTTGGTTTCGGCACTTTCTCCGTGACTGATCGTCCAGCTCGCGTTGGTCGTAACCCACAGACCGGCAAGACGCTGCAAATCGCAGCTGCTAAAAAGCCAGGTTTCAAAGCCGGTAAAGCACTGAAAGAAGCTGTCAACTAAGTTAGTTTGTTTCAGGTTTTTACCCATCCGGGTCGGGGTCATGCCTGACTTGGCAGCGGAGCGGTAGAGCAGGTCGCTGGAACAGCCGCCTGTAACGCCGGGATCGAGGGTTCGAGCCCTGTCCGCTCCGCCAGTTACGAGAAGGCGCATCCTCGGATGCGCCTTTCTTCTATCCGGATTCTACCCACGCTCCACGGTTGCCAAATTTTTGAAGTTCAACCGTTTCTGGGGGACGCATGCTGCAGAATATCAGGGACAATTCACAAGGCTGGATTGCCAAGACCATTATCGGGGTCATCGTTGCACTGATGGCTCTGACCGGTTTCGACGCTATTTTCAAGGCCACGACGCACACCAACGATGCGGCCAAGGTCAATGGTGAAGAAATCAGCCAGAACGAGCTGAGCCAGGCCGTTGACATGCAACGCCGTCAGCTGATGCAACAGCTGGGCAAGGATTTCGATGCTTCCTTGCTTGACGAAAAAATGCTCCGCGAATCGGCCCTCAAGGGTCTGATCGATCGCAAGCTGCTGTTGCAAGGCGCAGAACAATCGAAATTCGCTTTCTCCGAAGGTGCATTGGATCAGGTGATCCTGCAGACCCCTGAATTCCAGGTGGACGGCAAGTTCAGTTCCGAGCGCTTTGATCAGGTGATTCGTCAACTGGGCTACACCCGCATGCAATTCCGCCAGATGCTGGCTCAGGAAATGCTGATCGGTCAGTTGCGCGCCGGTGTTGCCGGCAGCGGTTTCGTCACCGACGCTGAAGTGCTGGCATTCGCCCGTCTGGAAAAACAGACCCGCGATTTCGCTTCGCTGAACGTCAAGGCCGACCCGGCCGCGGTCAAGCTGACCGACGATGAGGTCAAGGCTTATTACGACGAGCACGCCAAGGAGTTCATGACCCCCGAGCAGGTGGTTGTCGATTACGTCGAGCTGAAGAAGTCTTCGTTCTTCGACCAGGTTGCGGTCAAGGACGAAGACCTGCAGGCGGCGTATCAGAAAGAGATCGCCAACCTGTCGGAACAGCGCCGCGCCGCGCATATCCTGATCGAAGTCAACGACAAGACCACTGACGCTCAGGCCAAGGCCAAGATCGAAGAAGTCCAGGCGCGTCTGGCCAAGGGCGAGAAATTCGAAGCGCTGGCCAAGGAGTTCTCGCAGGATCCGGGTTCGGCCAACAATGGCGGTGATCTCGGTTTCGCCGGTCCTGGCGTCTATGACCCAGCCTTCGAAAAAGCCCTGTACGCGTTGAACAAGGATCAAGTGTCCGAGCCGGTGCGTACCGACTTCGGTTACCACCTGATCAAGCTGCTGGGTGTTGAAGCGCCGGAAGTTCCGACCCTTGCCAGCCTGAAAGACAAGCTGACCCGCGAGCTGAAGACTCAACAGGTCGAGCAGCGTTTTGTCGAGGCGACCAAGCAACTGGAAGACTCGGCGTTCGAAGCGTCTGACCTGGCCCAGCCAGCGGCAGATCTGAAACTGACTGTGCACACCTCCAAGCCGTTCGGCCGTGAAGGTGGTGAAGGCATTGCGGCCAACCGTGCTGTGGTGAGCGCTGCATTCAGCCAGGAAGTGCTGGAGGAAAATGCCAACAGCACCGGCATCGAGCTGGACCCGGAAACCGTGGTCGTGCTGCGTGCCAAGGAACACCTGAAGCCTGAGCAGTTGCCTCTGGAAGCCGTCAACACGGCGATTCGCGCGCAGTTGACCAAGGAGCATGCCAGTGCTGCGGCCAAGACCAAGGCTGACCAGCTGATCGCCAGTCTGCGCGATGGCAAGACTCCGCTGGACAAGGCTGTCGAGGGTCAGAACTGGAAGGTTGTCACAGCGGCCACTCGCGCTCAGGAAGGGGTTGATCCGACTGTGCTGCAGGCGTTGTTCCGTATGCCGAAACCGGCGGCCAAGGGCAAGCCGACGTTCAGCAGCGTGACCTTGCAGGACGGTAGCCTGATGATCGTGCGCCTGGACGGTGTGAATGAAGCAGTAGCGCCGACTGATGAAGAGAAGGCGCAGTACCGTCGCTTCCTTGCTTCGCGTGAAGGTCAGCAGGATTTCGCGGCGTTCCGCAAGCAGTTGGAAAGTCAGGCGGATATCAAGCGCTATTGATGTTTGACTGAGCGGTAACAGGAAAGCCCCGATCTGATGGTCGGGGCTTTTTTATGCTTGGGATTTGGCTGTTTCCGTTGTTTTGGGTGTGGCGGCTGGCCGTTTCGCCCGTGCGGCGAGTGGCTGCGACTTTTTCCGGCAAACCATGGTCAATAGGGTTGTAACGGCTTTAAGACACAATCCATGCGCCGCAGGGCCAAGTTCTGTTGCACAATACGCCCCGGACTGTTTTCCCTCAGGATGTTCAATGTTGATTTCAACTCCCATGCGTGTCGTTGGGTTGGCGCTGTTGTTGACCGCTGTTGCTGGCTGTTCGAAGGACAAGCCGATCTATGAGCATGAGAACTTCGATGATTCCGGCACGTTCTCGCGCAATTATCCGGTGGCCGACACCGCGAGTTGCGAGGCGGCCCGTCGTGCGTTGCTCAGCCAGGGCTACATCATCACCAGCAGTGACCCGAAACTGATCAGTGGCCACAAAAGCTTCCAGCAAACCGGTGAAACCCACATGGAGATCAGCTTCAACGTGGTGTGTACCGAAGACGGCAGTTCCAAACACCATGCCACGGTGTTCGCCAATGCCTTGCAGGATCGCTACGCGCTGAAGAAGACCAACAACTCTGCCAGCCTCGGAGTCGGCGTGTTGGGTTCGGTGTCGATGCCGATCGGCTCGTCCGATGATTCGATGGTCAAGGTGGCCAGTGAGACCGTGACGTCGCAGAAGTTCTATGAGCGTTTCTTCACCCTGGTTGAGCTGTTCCTGCCAGCCGATGCGAAGAAAGCCGCGCACATCGAAGAAAAACCCAAGACTGATCTGGGGGTCCCGGAGCCGAAGCCTGCGGCTGTAGCGCCGACAACACCTGCCCCGGCAGTCGAGACAGCGCCAGCGCCACCGCCGGCCGGCATTGTCGAGCCAGCCCAGACCATGACGCCGGCCACTCCGGCGGTGACGCCTGCGCCGGCCACGGTTGCACCGACGCCAGCGGGTTCCGAACCCGTGGTGCCGCCTGCGGAATCCGCGCCGATCACCCCGGCACCGAGTGCAGATCCTGCACCGGCTGCCGAAACGATCACGCCGCCGGCCAACCCGACCAATATCCCGCCGCCATCGGAGCCGATTCCGGCGATGCAGTGAGCCGCGCGGGCTCTGCTGTGGGAGCGGGGGTGCTCGCTCCCACATTTGTTTTGTGGCGCACTCAAATCCCGTTACATTCCCCGGACAAAACTCCAGCGATAAATTCCTGACCACCTGCTACGTTTTATTCATGAAGGCGGGATGTCACTTTCCCTTCATACGGGCACGATAAGCTCGAGGCACTGGTCACTTGACCGGGCTGTATTTTCAACGGGCAGTAGGGGGATGAAACGATGGACGATTATCAAGAAGAACTGCTCGAATACCACGCATATGAACTCGATCAGCCAGAACCGGCCGAAGACGCCACCGAGTTGTAAGGCGTCAGGCGGTTTTGCGGTGACTGCGGCGAAACTCGCCGGGGGTCTGGCCGCTCCAGCGTTTGAAGGCGCGTTGAAACGCCTCGGCTGAAGCAAAGCCCAGCAGATAGGCGATCTCGCCGAACGCCAGTTCGGTATCGCGGATGTAGGTCATTGCCAGGTCGCGGCGGGTGTCGTTGAGTATGGCGCGAAACTGTGTGCCTTCCTCGGCCAGTTTGCGCCGCAAGGTCCAGGTCGGCAGCTTCAGACGCGCCGCCACTTCTTCCAGGTCGGGTTCCCGGCCACCATTGAGCAACGGCCCCAACAACTGTGTGATGCGTTCGCGCAGGCTGCGGGTGCGGGTCAATTGCTCCAGTTCCCGTTCACACAACGCAAGCAAGTGTTTCCAGGTGCTTGGGCAGTGTTCCGGGTTGCGCAGAGCGAGGCTGGCGAGGCTCAAGCGCAGTTGATTGCGTTCGGCGCCGAACTGGATCGAGCAATCGCCCAGCACGCTGTAGGCGTCGCGATAGTCCGGCGCGTCAAATTCGATGTCGATGCGCTCGGCGCGCAACGGCTCGCGGCTGACGCTGGACAGCTGATGCAGCCAGCCGGCGATGATCGAATCCACCACAAAGCGGTTATAAGCGTTGTACGGGCTGATCGAATAGAAGCGCAGCCACGCGCCATGGGCATCCTCGTGAAAGCTCGACTGCCCGCGATAGTTGGAACCGTACAGTGGCTCGAAACGGATCAGGCAGCGGGCCGCTTCGCGCACGGTCGGTGCCTGTGCAGCGGTGACCCCGGCGAGCCCGGCCTGACTCAAGCGGCTGAGTTGGCCCATGCTCAGGCCCAGCGCCGGATCGCCGGTCAACTGGATCGCGCTGTGCCCCAGCCGCATGTAACGCGGGATCGACAGTCGCGCGCCGGCTTCGGCCAATCGCGCCGCGTCCAGGCCGTATTGTTCGAGCAGCGGTTGCGGCTCGACGCCGTGGCTGCGCACGGCATCGGCCAGGCTGTGCACGAAGCCTACCGACAGATCCCCAAGGCGCATCGGCAGCGGTTTCATGGCTTACAACCAGATGTTCAGCAGACGCGCGCCACGGGCTTCGCCATCGGCGAATTGCTGGCCGTTGCTGCTGAGGAAACTTTGCCCCGAGCCGGGCTTGTCCCAGAACTGCCCACGCAGGAACACGCTCATGCCGGCGATCGCACGGCTGCTCGGCGGCTGTGCGGTGAGCGTCAGGCGATGCCAGGCCTGACCTTCACTGATTTCCCCGGGCTTGAGGCTGACCGAACCCGGTGTACTTGAGCCCTTATAACCGGCCCACGGCTGATTCCACGCACCGTGACCCACGACGAAGGCCGGCACCGCTACCAGTTGCGCGCCTTGTTCGTCAAGTTGGCGATAGTTGTCCGGGTACCAGCTGTCGCTGCCGATCAGCACGCCCAGGCGTCCGGCCGGCGTGTCGACCACGTTGATCGCGTGGGCGTCTTCGCCCTCGATCACATCGCGCTGTTCGAAGATCGGGTGCATTTGCCGCTGGGGCTGGCCCAGCGGTACACCATCACGGCCAAACACCACGCTGCTGTTGAACAGCGCGCCGCTACCGGGCTTGAGCTGGCCGTCGCGGATGCTCGGTTCGGGCAGGACGATGGAGCCGGCCACCAGCGTCACGTGGAATTCCTTGGCCAGCCCACCAAACAGTGCCTGGTAATCCTTGGCCATGGCTTTGGACTTCATCCGCAGGTGGGCATCGTCAAGGCGGTTGTCGCCCTTGGCAGTAAGCCAGGCGCGGGCGAACAGCAACGGATTGCTCGCCGCCAGCCAGTTCATCGCTTCGACCAGGGTCGGCGCCTGGTACAGCTCGTCTTTCTCGCCGCTGATCATCAGCCAGGTACCGACATGCTCGGGCAGCACCACCACGGTTTTTTCATTCAGCAGCCCCTGATCCTGCGCTTGCTGCAGATAGGCCGCGAGTTTGCGGTGCAGGCGCTCCGGGCTTTGGTAGTCGGTGGGGAACAGTTCCGGCTGGATACCCAGCAAGTTGCCACGGTCGCCGGGCGTGCCCTGATCGACCGCCAGTTTGATGCGCAGGTCCGACAGGTAATGTCCCGCCGGCCGGTCCGCCGCCCACATGGCGTAGGTGGTCAGGGCGGCAACGATGGCCATGGAGAAAAACAGGTACAGAAGTTTGCGCATGAAAACCAACAACAACCGGATACAGGGTGTGGCGACTAGGGTAGGGCGCATGCCTGCGCTTGCCAAGGGGCGCTGCGCATTTGGATCAATAACTTGTCAGTTTCGGTCATTGAGTGACAGCAGTGCGACTCTTAGTCTGTCGAACATGACTGACGGGGGACGCAGAGCTCCCGCAATTTCCGTGATCGCACGTTGTGGAGTTACCGATGACCGCCGCTCATTACCCGCACCTGTTGGCCCCGCTGGACCTGGGATTCACCACACTGCGCAACCGCACCCTGATGGGCTCGATGCACACTGGCCTTGAAGAGAAACCGGGTGGCTTCGAACGCATGGCGGCGTACTTCGCCGAACGTGCTCGTGGCGGCGTCGGCCTGATGGTCACCGGCGGTATCGGACCGAACGACGAGGGTGGCGTGTACTCCGGCGCAGCCAAGCTGACCACCGAGGAAGAAGCGCTCAAGCACCGCATCGTCACCCGCGCGGTGCACGAGGCGGGCGGTAAGATCTGCATGCAGATCCTTCACGCCGGGCGTTATGCCTACAGTCCGAAACAGGTGGCGCCGAGTGCGATCCAGGCGCCGATCAACCCGTTCAAGCCCAAAGAGCTGGACGAGGAAGGCATCGAGAAACAGATCAGCGATTTCGTCACCTGCTCGGTACTGGCGCAGACGGCCGAGTACGATGGCGTGGAAATCATGGGCTCGGAAGGTTACTTCATTAACCAGTTCCTCGCCGCCCACACCAACCACCGCACCGACCGCTGGGGCGGCAGCTACGAAAACCGTATGCGCCTGCCGGTGGAAATCGTCCGTCGAGTGCGTGAAGCGGTCGGCCCGAACTTCATCATCATTTTCCGTTTGTCGATGCTCGATCTGGTCGAGGGCGGCAGCAGTTGGGAAGAGATCGTGACCCTGGCCAAAGCCATCGAGCAGGCCGGTGCGACCCTCATCAACACCGGCATCGGCTGGCACGAAGCGCGGATCCCGACCATCGCCACCAAGGTGCCGCGCGCGGCGTTCAGCAAGGTCACCGCCAAGCTGCGCGGGTCGGTGAACATTCCGCTGATTACCACCAATCGCATCAACACCCCGGAAATCGCCGAGCAGATTCTCGCTGAAGGCGATGCCGACATGGTCTCGATGGCGCGGCCGTTCCTCGCCGATCCGGACTTCGTCAACAAGGCCGCTGAAGGCCGTGCCGACGAAATCAACACCTGCATCGGTTGCAACCAGGCGTGCCTCGATCACACCTTTGGCGGCAAGCTCACCAGTTGCCTGGTCAACCCGCGTGCCTGCCATGAAACCGAGCTCAACTATCTGCCGGTACAGCAGATCAAGAAGATCGCTGTGGTCGGTGCCGGCCCTGCCGGCCTGTCCGCCGCGACCGTGGCCGCCGAGCGCGGACATCAGGTGACGTTGTTCGATTCGGCCAGCGAAATCGGCGGCCAGTTCAACATCGCCAAGCGGGTGCCGGGCAAGGAAGAATTCTTCGAAACCCTGCGCTACTTCAAGCGCAAGCTGCAGACCACGAATGTCGAGGTGTGCCTGAATACTCGCGTCGACGTGGCGAAGCTGGTCGAGGGCGGTTACGACGACATCATCCTCGCCACCGGCATCGCGCCGCGTGTGCCGGCAATTCCTGGCGTCGACAACGCCAAGGTGCTGAGTTACCTGGACGTGATCCTTGAGCGCAAGCCGGTGGGCAAGCGCGTGGCGGTGATCGGCGCGGGCGGCATCGGTTTCGATGTCTCGGAATTCCTTGTGCACGAAGGCGTGGCCACCAGTCTGGATCGCACCGCGTTCTGGAAAGAGTGGGGCATTGACACGAACCTGGAAGCGCGCGGTGGCGTGGCCGGGATCAAGGCGGCGCCGCACGCACCGGCCCGTGAAGTGTTCCTGTTGCAGCGCAAGAAAACCAAGGTCGGTGATGGTCTGGGCAAAACCACCGGCTGGATCCACCGCACCGGTCTGAAGAACAAACAGGTGCAGATGCTCAACAGCGTCGAATACCTGAAGATCGACGACGAAGGCTTGCACATCCGTATCGGCGAAACCGGCGAGCCGCAAGTGCTGGCGGTGGACAATATCGTGATCTGCGCCGGCCAGGATCCACTGCGCGATCTGCAGGACGGTCTGGTCGCAGCGGGGCAGAACGTGCACCTGATCGGCGGCGCTGATGTGGCGGCGGAGCTGGATGCAAAGCGCGCGATCAACCAGGGTTCGCGCCTCGCCGCTGAGCTCTAAGCTACGCCGCTTAACCTGTGGGAGCGAGCCTGCTCGCGAAAGCGGAGTGTCAGCCAATACACAGGTCGACTGACACGACGCCTTCGCGAGCAGGGTCGCTCCCACAGGGATTGTGTTGTTCACAGAGGCAGTGAACAACATCGAACCAACGCAGGCGTGAGCCTGCTCGCGATGGCTGCTTATGAGCGACTAGAATGCCGGCTCTACTCAGAATGATCAGTCGCCCATGCTTCTTCCTCCCGCCCACTGGTTGCCCCAAGCTCCCCTCCAAATGCTTGAACTCGACTGGCTCACCCGCGCCGGAATCGAGGTCGCGATCCTGCGTCTGGACCAGATCGACCCGCTGATCAGCGGCAACAAATGGTTCAAACTCGTCGAGCATCTCAAGGCCGCCGACCGCGCTGGCGCGAAGGGCGTCATCAGCCTCGGTGGTGCGCATTCCAATCATCTGCATGCGCTCGCGGCGGCGGGCAAGCGTCTTGGCTTCAAAACGGTTGGCCTGTTGCGCGGCCATCCACAGCAAACGCCGACGGTCAGCGATCTACACGCGTTCGGCATGCAACTGCACTGGCTTGGTTACGGCGGCTATCGGGCGCGGCATGAACCGGGGTTCTGGGAGCCGTGGCGGGCGCAGTATCCAGATTTTCATGCGGTGCCGGAGGGCGGTGGCGGATTGGCGGGCGCATTGGGCTGCAAGGTGTTGAAGGAGCAGGTGATCGCGCAACTGGGCAACCTGGGCTGGAGCAATTATCACGGCTGGTGGCTGGCCTGCGGCACCGGGACGACGCTGGCAGGGCTGGTGCTCGCCGAGGCAGGGGCGCATCCGGTGTATGGCGCACTGGCGGTGCCCGAGGATCATGGCGTGGCGCCGCAGGTGGCGGCGATTATGCAGGAGGCAGGTGTCGCTGCTGCCGACTACGAGCTGCTCGACGCCAGTCGCGGTGGCTTCGCCAAGGTTGACACGCAGCTACTTGCATTCATCGAGAGCATTGAACGCTGTAGCGGCGTTGCGCTGGAGCCGCTGTACACCGGCAAGGCGTTGCTGGCGCTCAAGGAGCGGATCGAGGCCGGCAGATTCGAGCCAGGCACACGGTTGATCTTCGTGCACACCGGAGGTTTGCAGGGGCGACGAGGATTCACCACAGAATGAATGAGTAACCCTGTGGTGAGGGGATTTATCCCCGATGGGCTGCGAAGCGGCCCCAAAACCTGTGCACACGGTGGATCAGACTCACTGCGTGTTCAATGAGGGGCCGCTGCGCAGCCCATCGGGGATGAATCCCCTCACTACAATGGTCAAAACTTGGCGTCAGCGCGGCGCGCGCTTGGGCATCATCCGCAGCAACGTGTTATCGCCCACCACATAATGGTGATACAGCCCCGCCAGCGCATGCAGGCCGATCAGCCAGTAGCCGATGTTGCCGATCAACACGTGCCAGTGCTCCACCTGCTTGGCGAACGCCTTGTCTTCATGGACCAGCAACGGCAGATCGAAGCCGTAGAACATCACCTGATGCCCTTCGGCGCTGGTGATCAGCCAGCCAAGGATCGGCATGCTGATCATGAACAGGTACAACAGCCAGTGCATCACCCGCGCCAACAGGGTTTGCCATTGCGGCGATGCCGGGAAGATTTTCGGTGCCGGGCCGATGCTGCGCGCTACGAGGCGAAACCACACCAGCACGAACACGGTCAGGCCGAGCATGTAATGCACTTCGCGGATCAGCGTGCGGCCGCCACTGCCTTTGGGAAAGATCCCGCGCAACTCCATGCTGGCATACACCAGCACCAACAGGACCAGCATCAGCCAGTGCAGCAGCACGGACACAGTGCTGTAGCGTGATTCGGAACTTGTCCACGGCATACGGTGTTTCCTCACGGATCAGGGTCGCCACGTGCCGTTCTTGTGCGACGGCATGTTTTAACTGTAATCCGCTTTGGCGGATTTGCCTGAGGCTGATCGGAGTTTCACTGCGCTGTGTCAGGGTTTAGCCAAAAAAAACGCCAGAGTCGCAAAGACCCTGGCGTTTTTTGTTGTGTTGACGAAAAGCGCGATCAGCTCGACTGCGGCATCTCGCCATTGGCCAGACGCTTGTTGATGTCGGCAATCACTTCCGGCAGGTCGCTGATGGTGTCGATCATGTAGTGCGGGCGCGAATCGGCGAACAGCGCGTGGATGCGTTTGCGTTCGCTGGCCAGTTCGTCGCTGCCCAGCGCACGGTAGCCGGCGTAATCCAAGCCCAGCGCGTTGCCCGAGCAGATCAGCGCCACGGTCCACATCCCGGCGCGACGGCCTTCGAGGATGCCCGGCACAGTGTCGTCGATCTTCACGCAGGCCGCGACATCATCGATGCCCAACGCAATCACGTTGGCCAGAGCCTGGGCCGGCCATGGGCGACCGTTCGGCACTTCGTCGGTGGCGACTACGTGGTCGGCGACGTAGCCGTTGGTAGCGGCCAGCGCCACGACCTTGTCCATCACCTGTTTCGGGTAGCCGGAGCAGGAACCGATCTTGATCCCTTGCTGGCGCAGGTTGGCAATGGTTTCCAGTGCGCCGGGAATCAGCGCCGAGTGCTCGGCGATCTTCTCGATCTGCAGCGGCATGAAGCGGTTGTAGATCGCGGTCACGTCATCATCGGTCGGGGTGCGGCCGAAGGCTTTGCGATAACGCTCGGCGACCTGCGGCTGATCGCACAGGGTGCGGATGTGATCCCACTTGCCCATGCCCATCGGGCCACGGGCTTCTTCGATGGAGACCTGAACGTCGAATTCGGCGAAGGCTTCGACGAAGATCTGCGTCGGTGCGAACGAGCCGAAATCGACCACGGTGCCGGCCCAGTCGAGGATCGCGGCTTGCAGTTTGCTTGGGTTTACGTAGTTCATGGCTATAAGAATCCTGTGTTGGCAATGCAATTCAAAAGGTTCGGCGATCCTGTGGGAGCGGGCTTGCCCGCGATGGGGCCCTTTCAGTCGACATCTATGCTGATGGTCAGACCGCTATCGCGGGCAAGCCCGCTCCCACAGGTATCGTGGTGATTCAGATCTCCAGCACTTCCATTTCGCGCAGCACTTCACCCACCGCCGCCACGGCCTGGCGCATTTCATCCGGGCTGACGTGGCCGATGCAGCCGACGCGGAAGGTTTCGACCTGGGTCAGTTTGCCGGGGTAGAGGATGTAACCCTTGGCCTTGACCCGTTCGTAGAAGTCCTTGAACTGGTAGCGCGGATCTTGCGGGGCATGGAAGGTGGCGATGATCGGGGCCTGGATCGCCGCCGGCAGGAAGCTGCGCAGCCCGAGCTTGCCCATCTCTTCCATCAACGCCTGACAGTTGGCGGCGTAGCGCGCATGGCGAGCGGGCAGGCCACCTTCTTCGTTGTATTGCAGCAACGCTTCGTGCAGCGCCGCGACCACGTGGGTCGGCGGGGTGAAGCGCCACTGGCCGGTCTTCTGCATATACGTGTGCTGGTCATACAGGTCCATCGCCAGCGAATGCGAGTTGCCGGCCGCTGCTGCCAGCGATTCCTTGCGGGCGAAAACAAAACCCATCCCCGGCACGCCTTCCAGGCACTTGCCGGAAGCGGCGATCAGCGCATCGAACGGCACTTTTTGCGCGTCCACCGGCAGTGCGCCGAACGAGCTCATGGCATCGATGATCAGGCGTTTGCCGTGTTGCGCGACGACCTCGGCGATTTCCGGCAACGGGTTGAGAATGCCGGTGCTGGTTTCGCAATGAATCAGCGCGACGTGGCTGATGTCGCCGTCGGCACGCAGCAGACGATCGACGTCGGCAGCGGTGGTCGGTTCGTCTTCGGCGGTTTCGAAGGTGCTGAACGAGCGGCCGAGCACTTCGCAGATCTTCGCCAGACGCTTGCCGTAGGCACCGTTGATCAGCACCAGCACCTTGCCGTCACGCGGCACCAGTGTGCCGATGGCGGCTTCGACAGCGAAGGTGCCGCTGCCCTGCAATGGCACGCAGTGGTGAGTGGCGGCGCCATTGAGGATCGCCAGCAATTGCTCGCAGAGGCTGGCGGTCAGTTGATTGAAGCGGTCATCCCATGACCCCCAGTCGATCATCATTGCCTGGCGGGTGCGGGCCGACGTGGTCAACGGGCCGGGAGTGAGCAGGGTGGGTGCGGCAGTACTCATTCGTGTGTCCTCGCGATAGCGCTGTGGGATGAAGCTACGGGGCATACGTTGCAATTCGGCGGTCTATCAATCAAATTGTTTGTTGTTATGCCAGCCATCAGTGAGGGTTATCCATGAATCTGTTCCAGCTGCGCGCCTTCGACGCCGTGGCCCGGGAAGGCAGCTTTACCCGCGCCGCCGTGCGCCTGTTCATCAGTCAGCCGGCGGTCACCGGACACATCAAGGCGCTGGAGGAGCACTACCAGATCACCCTGTTACGGCGCACCGCGCGTCGGGTCGAACTGACCGAGGAGGGCACCAAACTGGCGGCGATCACCCGCGCGATGTTCGGTTTGGCCGAAGAAGCGCAAACCCTGCTCGAAGCCAATCGTCAGTTGCTCACCGGGCGCCTCGAAGTGGCGGCGGACGGTCCGCACATGGTCATGCCGATGCTCGCCAGCCTGCGTGCGCGCTATCCTGGAATCACGGTGAACCTGCGTCTGGGCAATGCGCAGGAAACCCTCGCCGCGCTGTTGTCCGAGCATGCGGACGTGGCGGTGCTGACCGAGGTCGAACCGCGCAAGGGCCTGCATCTGCAAGCGTTGAGCGAATCGCGGATCTGCGCGCTGGTGCCGGCGGCGCATGCGTGGGCGCAGCGTGCCGGCGAAGTGAAGCTCAAGGAGCTGGATCAGGTGATCATGGTGTTGCGCGAGCCGAGTTCGATCACCCGGCGCACCTTTGATCAGGCCTGCAATCAGGCGGCGGTGCATCCGCGAGTGTTGCTGGAACTGGACAGCCGTGAGGCGGTGACCGAAGCGGTGGCGGCGGAACTCGGGGTGGGTGTGGTGTCTTCGGTGGAGGTCAGCCATGACCCGCGGGTGGTGGCGATTCCGATTGTCGGGGACGGGCTGGTCAATCGGCACATGATCGGCTGCATGGAGCGGCGGCGGGAGTTGCGCTTGATTCAGGCGTTCTTCGGTCTGGCGACAGCCTGATACATCGTAGACAAGTATTGCGCCATGCCCATATCCCCCTGTAGGAGCTGCCGCAGGTTGCGATCTTTTGATCTTGTTTTTTAAAAGCAAAATCAAAAGATCGCAGCCTGCGGCAGCTCCTACAGGTGGTGGGTCAGATCAGGCTCTCGCGCACCATATCGAGAAACGTTGCCACCACCCGCCGCGAACTCTGCTCGCGCAAGCACACCAGCGTTTCGGTCAAGCGCCGGGTGCAATCGGTAATCGGCAACGCACACACCCGCGAATCCGCGCCGAACTCCGCCGCCGAAACAACCCCCACACCAATTCCCACCACCACCGCCTCGCGCGCCGCTTCCCGGCCTTCGACCTGAATCGCCGGACGGATGCGAAACCCGGCGCCGGCCATTTCTTCTTCCAGGGTCTGCCGGGTCACCGAGCCGTGCTCGCGCAGCACCAGCGGCGTGTCATCCAGATCCGCCAGGCAGATCGACTCACGCTCGGCCCACGGATGATGGCGCGAAACGAACGCCACCATCGGGTCATTGCGCAG
Organism: Pseudomonas sp. 22189; assembly: GCF_052045635.1. NCBI lineage: Bacteria > Pseudomonadati > Pseudomonadota > Gammaproteobacteria > Pseudomonadales > Pseudomonadaceae > Pseudomonas > Pseudomonas sp. 22189. Next base: position 78,015 of record NZ_JBQEPG010000021.1, on the reverse strand, counting down.
TGGCACGCACAGCAGGCGCTCATCAGTGACATCGCGCCCGAGCAGCGCCAGATCGGCCTGATAGTTGAACAGGCGAAACAGCGATTCATCGGTGTTGCCGGTTTCGATCTTCACGCTGATCCCCGGGTAGCGCTCGCAAAACCGCGCGATCTGCGGCAGCACATGCACCGGCGCATCCACTGCCAGAATCAGGCTGCCGGTTTGCAAGGCCCGGGAATCCTGCAGCAACTCCTGTGCTTCAGCCTCAATCACAAACAGCCGTTGGGTAATCGCCAGCAGACGCTCACCGAGATCGGTCAGGCGCACCGAACGCTTGTTGCGGTGAAACAGCAACACGCCAAAGCGTTCCTCGAGTTTGCGCACCTGGTCGGAAATCGCCGGTTGTGTGAGAAAAAGCCGTTCGGCGGCTTTGGTGAAGCTTCCGTGAACAGCCACGGCGTGAAAGGCTTTGAGCTGGGCGTGGGACACCGACATGCAGGCTCCAGTAACAAGCTGAGCTTATGTGTGAAATACGATAAATCGATTTTATTTATTAAACAGTAATTGCTTTGATCCGCTCACGCCAGCGCTGACTGTCCGCTCGGACAGCAGCGTTGGCGATGAGCCTGTGCGTGCAACAACAGGACTCATCTGACCGCTATCGCCATCAGGGATGGGCGCTGGCGCAGTGCTCAACAATAAAAAACACAGGCGTTTACTTAACGATTCTGCCGGCACACTCACATCCTGAGGTCAGAACCACAATGAACAAGCACATCGGCACCATTGCGCGTTGGCGCATGCAGATTTTCGCTGTCACCTGGCTCGCGTACGCCGCTTTCTATTTCACCCGCAAAGCATTTTCGGTGGCCAAACTGGGCATCGCCGAAGACCCGACCTTCATGCTCGACAAGATGGCCATGGCCAACCTCGATGCGATCTATCTGGCGGCCTACGCCATCGGCCAATTCACCTGGGGCATGCTTGCCGACCGTTTCGGCCCGAGGGTCGTGGTGCTTGGCGGGCTGCTGATTTCCGCTGGTGCGGCATTGGTGATGGGCAGTTTCGCGACCTTGCCGATCTTCGCCACTTGCATGCTGATCCAGGGGCTGGCGCAGTCCACCGGCTGGTCGGGATTGTGTAAAAACCTTGGGAGTTTCTTCCCGGCGCAGCAGCGTGGGCGGGTGCTCGGATTGTGGAGCTCCTGCTATGCGTTTGGCGGTCTGGTGGCCTCGCCGTTCGCCGGCTGGTGGGCGTATACGCTGATGGGCACCTGGCACGCGGCGTTCATTTCCAGCGCGGCAGTGGTCGCGGTGGTGGCGCTGTTGTTCTTCATTTTTCAGCGCAACAAACCGGAAGACGTCGGCCTGCCGGCGGTGGAACCGGAGCCGGAACTCAGTGCCGCGGAAACCGAAGCCAACAGCAAGCTCAGCGTCTGGGAGCCGTTGAAGGAAATCCTGCGCAACCGCACGGTGCTGGTGCTGGGCCTGGCGTATTTCATGTTGAAACCGGCGCGTTACGCGATTCTGTTGTGGGGGCCGGTGATCGTCTTCGAACAGATGCCGAGTGTCGGCAAGGTCGGCGCAGCGATCATTCCCACCTCGTTCGAACTGGCCGGTCTGCTCGGGCCGATCATGATCGGCCTGGCCTCGGACAAGCTGTTCGGCGCCCGGCGCATGCCGGCCTGCGTCCTCAGCCTGCTGGCGCTGACCGTGACCCTGGCGCTGTTCATGGGAGCCTTGCACACCGGCAGCGTGATGCTGGTGGTGGCGCTGCTGTTCGTCATGGGCCTGACCCTGTACGGGCCGGATTCGATGATCAGCGGCGCGGCCGCCATTGACTTCGGCAAGGCCAAGGCCGGTGCCACGGCAGCCGGTTTCGTCAACGGCTGCGGCTCGGTCGGCGCGGTGCTCGGCGGATTGCTGCCGGGTTACTTCGATTCGGTGACGGTGTTCATCGTCTTCGCCGGCTGCGCATTGTTCTCGGCGCTGGTGCTGATTCCGCACTGGAACAGCCGCCCGGTCGGGGTGATGGAGCCGCGCGCGGCCATTCCCAATTGCCCACTGACCATCAAACCCCTGCGTAACTGAAAACCCTTGCCCTGCGGCCTGCTGCGGCGTTCGCGGCAGGCCGTGTCGTGGCCATCTGACTGGAGAATCCCATGCGACCGTTTTGGCTAGAGCAAGCCTTGCAGGCCGACCCATCCGCGACGTGCCCGCCGCTGCAAGGCGAAGTGCGCACCGACGTGTGCATCGTCGGCGGCGGCTACACCGGGTTGTGGACGGCGATCATGCTCAAGCAGCAGAACCCTGAACTCGACGTATTGCTGATCGAAGCAGACATCTGCGGCGCCGGTGCCAGTGGGCGCAACGGTGGTTGCGCGTTGTCGTGGTCGGCCAAGTATTTCACCCTCGAGCGCCTGTTCGGCGTCGAGGAGGCGGTGCGCCTGGTCAAGGAGTCCGAGCGCAGCATCCACGCCATCGGCGCGTTCTGCGAACAGTTCGGCGTCGATGCCGATTACCGCCTCGACGGCACGCTGTACACCGCCACCAACCAGGCGCAGGTCGGTTCGACCGACGCCGTGATCGCGGCGCTTGAGCGCAACGGCATCAACTCGTTCACCCAGCGTCCGCTGGCCGATGTGCAGCGCATGGCCGGTTCCAGCAAGCATCTGGAGGGCTGGTTTTCGCCGGCGGCGGCCAGTGTGCAACCGGGCAAACTGGTGCGCGGGCTGCGTCGGGTGGCGTTGCAACTGGGCGTGAAGATCCACGAGAACACGGCGATGACCGGCCTGGAGGAGGGCCGTCCGGCGCGTATTCACACCGCTGGGGGCTGCGTGATAGCCGACCGTGTGGTGCTGGCGATGAACGCGTGGATGGCCCGGGCGTTCCCGCAGTTTGAACGCAGCGTGGCGATTGTCTCCAGCGACATGCTGATCACCGAACCGCGCCCGGATCTGCTGCAGGAAATCGGTTTGACCAGTGGCGTTACTGTGCTCGACTCGCGGATTTTCGTGCACTACTACCACAACACCCCGGATGGCCGGATCATGCTTGGCAAGGGTGGCAACACGTTTGCGTTTGGCGGGCGGATGCTGCCGGTGTTCGATCAGCCATCGCCCTATGCGAATTTGCTCAAGCGCAGCCTTGGGGCGTTTTTTCCGGCGTTTGCCGAGGTCAAGGTGGATGCGACCTGGAATGGGCCGTCGGATCGTTCGGTGACCGGGTTGCCGTTTTTTGGGCAGATGAGTGCCAGTGGCAATGTGTTTTATGGCTTTGGTTATTCCGGCAGTGGCGTCGGGCCGTGTCACATGGGCGGGCAGATTCTTGCCTCGTTGGTGCAGGGGCTCGATAACCTCTGGACCCGTTCGCCCTTGGTGAACGGGCCGTTGGGGTATTTTCCGCCGGAGCCGATTCGGTATCTGGGGTCGTTGATGGTGCGTAATGCGATTCGGCGCAAGGAGCGGGCTGAGGATCATGGGCGGCGGCCGCGGCATCTGGATGTGCGGTTGGCGAAGTTTGCGGCGGCGGCGGGCAAGGCTGACAAGGGGTGATTGGTGGCTGGCGGGCGCTGCGTTCTTTTGGGTTACCGAGTACATATCCGTTTCTGCGGTAACGGCTTCTTATGGTTTCGCTCTTACAGCGACTCACTTTTCCAGACGCCGAAAAGTAAGCAAAAGGCTTGGCCCCGGCGTTCGGCCCTCGCTTAGGCTCGGGTTCCTTTGTTACGGGATTCATCCGGGGGGCAGCGCCTACGCTTTGCTTCGCTGCACCTCCTCTCGCTGTGTTTGGCTGCGCCAAACGGTCGCTGCGCTCCCACCCCCGGATAAACCCCTCCACTCAGCCTGCCGATGGGGCCGGCACGGCAAGATCAAGAGCTGCAGCCGAGCTAACGCTCATCCTGTTGAGTGGTGAAAAGCATGCGGTCTGCCTGGGCTGCTTTGCTTTTCTGTGGGAGCCAGCCTGCCAGCGAAGGCGGCCTATGGGCCGACCAATTTCCAACAGACCGCACCCATTCCCACTGTGGGAGCGAGCCTGCTTGCGAAGACGGCCTGACAGCCAACCGATCTCCAACTGAACACCCCCATTCCCACTGTGGGAGCTGGCTTGCCAGCGATGGCGGCCTGACAGCCGACCAGTCTCCAGCTGCCAACACCCATTCCCACTGTGGGAGCGAGCCTGCTCGCGAAGACGGCCTGACAGCCGACCGATCTCCCACTGCCCACACCCAATCCACCTGTGGGAGCTGGCTTGCCAGCGATGGCGGCCTGACAGCCGACCAGTCTCCAGCTGCCAACACCCATTCCCACTGTGGGAGCGAGCTTGCTCGCGAAGACGG
>NZ_JBQEPG010000021.1:0-73648 GCF_052045635.1 Pseudomonas sp. 22189 | reverse complement strand
GGCTTGCCAGCGATGGCGGCCTGACAGCCGACCAGTCTCCAGCTGCCAACACCCATTCCCACTGTGGGAGCGAGCTTGCTCGCGAAGACGGCCTGACAGCCGACCAATCTCCCACTGCCCACACCCAATCCAACTGCAGGAGTTAGCCTGCTCGTGATAGCAACCTCCCGGCCAACCACTTTCCGGCAGCTGTACTCAATTCCAATGTCTGCGATGCTTACGGATCGGCCCCGTGGAGCAGCCAGTCGAGCAACAGGCTGTCGTCGCGCGGTGGTGGCGTTTCGTTCGGTGGCGCCGGGGGTGGATGGGCGAGGCAGAGGATCGGTCGATCCGGGTCGCTGTCGAGGAAGCTCACCCACACCTCACTGCCGGCGCGGGGCAGTTGGTGGATGGCGAGCCGGCCGGCGCCGGTCAGCGCGATCGGCAACCACAGGGACGCAGGCTCAGGTGTTTGCGTTGGCCACAGGCTGACGCCGATGCGCCCGCGCTCATCCAGTGGCGCTGGCTGGCCAGGCGATCCCAGCACTCGTGCCAGGTGATAGCCGCCGATGTTCGGGCGCGGCTGCGCCAGGGGCGGGCGAAAGTCGCTCGACCAGGGCAGGGCGCTGAAGTCGTTTCGGTAATCATGCACCTCGGTTGTCGGATCAAGGATCGAAGGGTGCCGGCCTTGATGGTGCAGTTCGGTGATCAGCCATTGCTCGTTGAACGCATGGATCGGGTGTTCGCTGATCTGCAGCAGATGCCCGCTGCGCAACGCGCTGCAATCGCCGGATCCGCGAATCGTGCGCGACTGGCAGCGCTGGCGCTGCAGATGACGTCGGCTGCGTTGTTCGGTGTGACGCTGGTCGCTCGACAGGTTCCGCGGTGTGAGCGCCGGCACAGGGTGGTTGGCCGCGTCGGCGCTGATGACTGCCTGGCCCCGATTGCGAATGCCGGGCGCGGCCATGACCGGTGTCGCGTCATGGCGCTGTAACAGCGTGCTGATACGTGGTGAGGGCGTGTCGTCGGTCACGGCAAACGGCACTGCCAGCGGTTCCTGCGGCAGGCTCAGGTTGTCGTCGGCAAATACCACCACATGCCCGTCCGGGCGATGTTCGAAGTGATAGTGAATGCCTTCCTCCTCACACAGACGGTGAAGGAAGGCCAGGTCGCTTTCCTCGTATTGCAGGCAAAATTCCCGTGGTGGGTAAGGGCCGACGCTCATTTCGATCCGGTAACTGTCGGCTGGCAGCTCATGCTCTTCGAGCAGTTGCGCAAGGATCGCCGGCACGCTCGCTTGCACGAAGACCCGACGCTGTGGCGACTGCGCCAGACGTTGCAGGTACGGCACCAGCGTCAATCGGTAGCCAATGCGGTGGCTGGCGCGATGCTCACAACTGACACTGTGGATCAGGCCGTGAATGCCGTGAGCGTCGCCCAGGCGCAGGAACGCCGGTTGTCGCAGCAGGCTGCCCGGCGCCAAGGCCGGGGCCAGGGCGATCACTTCAATCTCGAAACGAAACGGCTGATTGAGTGCTTCCTTGCCACTGAAACACAGGACCGGCAGGCACAGTGGGCCGTCGGTCAGGGTCAGGGTGAACGGGCTTTGCTGGTCATTGAGCATTCATACGGGCTCTGTCGGGCAATACGGACGGCAGAGGGTACGAAAACGCGAGCATTAATGGTCGTGGCTGGTGGGCTTTTCAGAATCGCCCTACAAGTCGTGGTGAAGATGTCGATTCAACAATGAATTTTTTTGGTCGATTGCCGACTTTAGGCCGTATAAACTTGGCGCCATGCGTCGGCCAATAGATGTCTCGGCGCCACAGATCAAGAGAGTGAGTAATGGGCGCACAGTGGAAGGTTAAACACAAAGAAGCGGCAGCCAACGCCAAGGGCAAGATCTTCGGCAAACTGGTGAAAGAAATCACCATCGCTGCCCGCAACGGTGCCGATACCGCCACCAACGCACACCTGCGTCTGGTGGTCGAACAGGCCAAGAAAGCCTCGATGCCCAAGGAAACCCTGGACCGCGCCATCAAGAAAGGCGCTGGCTTGCTGGGCGAAACCGTGCAATACCACCGTGTGACGTATGAAGGTTTCGCGCCGCACCAGGTTCCGTTGATCGTCGAGTGTGTGACCGACAACATCAACCGCACCGTCGCGGAAATCCGCGTGGCGTTCCGCAAGGGCCAACTGGGTGCATCCGGTTCGGTGGCCTGGGACTTCAACCACGTCGGCATGATCGAAGCCTCGCCGGACACCCCGGACGCCGACCCGGAAATGGCCGCGATCGAGGCCGGTGCCCAGGACTTCGAGCCGGGTGAAGAGGGCGCGACCCTGTTCCTGACCGATCCGACCGACCTTGATGCCGTCCAGAAAGCCCTGCCTGAGCAAGGTTTCACGGTGTTGTCGGCGAAACTCGGCTATCAGCCGAAGAACCCGGTCAGCGGCCTGAGTGCCGAGCAGATGGCTGAAGTTGAAGCGTTCCTGGAAGGCCTCGACAACCACGATGACGTGCAGGACATGTTTGTCGGTCTGGCGGGCTAAGATCAAAAGATCGCAGCCTGCGGCAGCTCCTACAGGTGTACACATAACCCTGTAGGAGCTGCCGCAGGCTGCGATCTTTTTGTCATTGTGTGTGCAATACCTGAATCACTTCGCCAAACCCCGGCCGCGCCAGCACATCCGGCTGACAGCAACGCTGTTCCAGCGCTTGCAGCACTTCGCGCCGCTCGGCACTCAGCCCTGAGTCGATGCGCGCCAGCAATTCCCCCAGCAGAACCCCGAACGCCCGCACTTCGATGCGTTGCAGCGCCCGGGTTTCCAGATTGTCAGTGGTGGCATGGAACGATGCCGCGCCAAAATCCCCCAGCAAGCAATCGCCCTGATCGTTCAACAGAATGTTGTGGCCGTAGAGGTCGCCGTGGGTGATGCCCTGTTGATGCAAGTGTTCGGCCGCCGATGCGATCCCTTGGGCAATGTTCAGTGCCACCTCGGCACTGAAGCGGCAGTCCTCGGCATACACATCCCGCGAGCAACTCGCCAGGCTCGGCAATGCCGCGAGATTGCGAAAGCTCGGGTCGATCAGTTGCATCACCAACCCGTGTTGCCCGTCAGGATGACCGTGAATACGGCCTTCCACGCGGATCAGGTTCGGGTGCAGGCCGGCGGTGATGCAGGCGTTCATCTCATGCAGCGGCGAACCGTCGCTGGTCATCTCGCCTTTGTACAGCTTCACCGCGACCGGCACCGACGAGTCTGCGCTACGTTGCCACTGTGCCCGGGAAATCACCCCGGAAGCGCCTTCGCCCAAACGCTGTTGCAGACGCAGTGTCGACCAGTCGATCAGCGGCGTGGCCTCCAGCGCGGCGGCGTCGGCTTCGGTTTCCAGCGGATTGCCGGCATATGCCAGCCAGGTCAGGCTCGGCAGGGTCAGCAGCCACTGCGGCAGTTCACGCAACTGGTTGGCCGCGATGCGGATCAGCTCCAGACGGTGGCACTGGCTCATCGACGCCGGCAGCGCTTGCAGGCGATTGCCGGCCAGCAGCAGTTTTTGCAGGTACGGGCGCTCGCCCAGTTCGCTGGGCAGGGTGTCGATGCAGTTGTCGGTCAGGATCAACCAGCGCAGCCGCGGCGGCAATGCAGCGCCCGGCACGTGGCGGATGCGGTTGGCCTTGAAGCCGATCATCGTCAGCGCTGCACACTGGCCGACGCACTCCGGCACCTCGGTAAAGTGGTTGTCCGAGCAGAACAGAATGCGCATGCGGGTCAGCCGATGCAGGTCGTCCGGCAGGCTGCTCAAGGCATTGCCGCTGAGGTTGAGCACCTCCAACGTATCGGCCAGATCGAAAATTTCCCGGGGGAACTCGGTCAGGCCGCAGGACAGGTCCAGCCGGGTAATGCCCGACAACTCGCCGGCGCGCAATTGAGCAAGGGTGTGCATGTGCAGGTTCACTATCAAATGAAGAAGCGCCGGGCGCTCGGAATGGGCGACATGATAACGGCAAAGTCCGGGTTTGCATTGATCTGACCTGCAGGCTCGCTCCCCCAAGGGACTTGAGTGGATCAGTGGATTTCCTGCAACTGCCCCAGACGGCTGCGGGTGCGGGCCAGATCGATGGCGTTGCCGCTCAGGGTCTCGCGCAGCGGCAAGCGGCTGAGCAGGGTCAGGTGTTTGTCCTGGTCGTAGAGCACGTCGATCAGATTGATGAAGCGCTGTTGCGCGGCGATCGAGCGTTCGTCCAGTTCCGGCAGGTCGTCGATGATCCACTGGTCGAAACGCCGACACAGTTCCAGGTAATCCATCACCGCCGTCGGTTGCTCGCACAAATCGTTGAAGCGGAAAGCCACCCGGCGGCCCTCGCACAGGCGCGCCTGAATGTGGCGGCTGCCCACCGGCAGAGCCATGGCTGGCGCACCCTCGGGCGGCAGATTCAGCGCCTGGCGCTGGGTCGCTGCGGCCGGCCACACATAATGGCCTTGAGTGAAGACCTGGTGCGCATGATTGCTCGCCTGACTGCGGTAATCGTGGGGGCCGCCGACCTCCATCACGTGCATGCGTGCGTTGATCAAGTCGATCACCGGTTTGAAACGCGCGTGATAGAGCGGGTTAGGCAGCAAGCCCTCCGGCGGATAATTGGAGGTCACCAGCAACACAATGCCGCGCTGAAACAGGGCCTTGAACAGCCGGGTAATGAGCATGGCATCGCCGATGTCATGCACATGAAATTCGTCGAAACACAGCACCCGGCAGTCGTGTAACAGTTCATCGAGGGTGACGCCGAGGGCATCGTTCTGTTCGCGATGCTCGAACATGCCCTGATGCAATCGGGCGAAGAATTCATGGAAATGCACGCGCTGTTTCTGCGTGGTGGGCAGGGCCTGAAAAAAGCCTTCGAGCAGCCAGCTCTTGCCGCGTCCGACTGCACCATGCAGGTACAGACTCGGCGGCATTTGCGGCCTGGCACCGAACAACAGGCTGGCCTGTTGTGCCATGTAATCGATCACCCGCTGCTGGCTGTGGCTGAGGGTGTAACCCTGGCTGTGAGCCTTGAGCCGGAAGTATTCGTAGATCGTGCGGGCAGTGGCGTCATGCCCGGCACTGGCTGGCCGGCCCTTGGCGAGCCAGCGGCGCAGCGCCGACCAGCGTTGGGTCAGTGGCGATCGTTTGGGCGCTCGAGAGGGCACAGTGCAGTCACTCCGTAGTCATCAGGCCGGCGCCCGGGAGCGCGGCGCCGTAGTGTAACCAGAGGCGGCGTCAGGCTCCATGGCGGCGTGTCGACAATGGGCGATTACTGAACAACATTGTGTGGAACGTACAGCTATTTGCAGCGATGTAATTCGTTGTATTGCCAACCTTTCGAAACATATCCCGGAAGATCCATGGATCCAATCGACTGGCGGATTCGTCGACTGTTGCTAACCTGAAACACAGTAACGTCATCCGAATGTTCCCTGCCAAGGAATGGGACCGTGATTGCACGTGTGGTGGTGGGCCTGCTCGGGGTGCTTGGGAGCGCGGTATATGCGGCGGATCTTCAGGTTGAAGTCCGCGTTGACGTGATGCGTGGTTGCCAATTGATCGGCCAGCAGCGCGAGGCGGGTATCGAACAACTGGGCGTGCTGGATTTCGGCAGCACCGCGCGCCTCGATGATCCGGCCGGGCCCTTGGGTGCGGCGCTGACCAACCAGCGGTTGCCACGCCTGGAGTGCAACCCCGACACACCTTATCAGTTGCGTGTCGACGGTGGCCTGCACGGCGGCGTCGGTGAGGTTCGCTACATGGCGGGGGCGGCCGGGAGCAAGCCGATTCCGTACCACCTGTTTCAGGACGCGGCGCGCCGGGTGCCGTTGATGGTGAACGTGCCGGTCAGCGGTCGGGTGCCGGACACCGGCACCGTGGAGCTGCCGCTGTATGCGCGGATCGAGCGTCTGGCCCAGGTGCCACAGGTCGGGCGCTATTCGGACCTGGTGAAGGTCACCGTGACCTGGTAAGTGCAGAATTTCAGGCAATCCGCTGGAGGCGGGCTGCGCAGGGAAGGGGCGTTCAGTACTGAGCGCGGGAGACGCAAGCATCCTGAAGGAGTAGGGACGGACGCAATGACAGGCAAGCACTGGATGGTCATCGCCACGGGTACGCTGCTGTTGCTCGCTGACGACGCACAGGCGGCGATCAGCGGGCAGATCAACGCGCGACTGATCCTGATCGCCGGGTGCGAAGTCACCAACAGCGCCACCCCGGCGATTCCGGTGAGCAATCTGGGCACCCTTGATTTCGGTCAGCAGGGGCCGACCTGGACTTCGCCCATCAAGGCCAGTCTCGACGGCGACAGCAGCGGCAAGCTGAATGTGGCCTGCAATCCCTCGGTCACCGGTTTCACGGTCACCATCGACGGCGGCACTCATGGCGACGGCACCACCCGCCGCCTGAGCAACGGACGCCAGACCCTGCCTTATCAACTGTTCCTGGATGCCTCCGGCAGCCAACGCTACAGCATCGGCCAACAACACAATTTCGCTGTCACCAGCGGTGCGCAGATACCGATTCCGGTCTTTGGCACGGTGGTGGCGAATACCCGCGCGGTACCGGCAGGTGTCTATACCGACACGCTGACGGTGACGCTCGACTGGTAACCCGTAGAGGACGGACACCATGCGCAAGTTTGCATCAAGGATAGGTTTGTCGTTGCTCGGCCTGACGCTGGTTTCCAGTGCCAACGCCGCCACCACGGTCACCGGCCAGATCACCGCTAGCCTGACCCTGATCAGCAGCTGTCAGGTCAACGGTGCCGGCGGTTCCACCGGGCTGAACTTTGGTGCGCTGAACTTCGGCACCGCCAACAGCCTGTTCACCACCGCGAGCGGGCAGGTTCTGGGCGGTGGCGGCGGGGCGCTGTCGATTCTCTGCTCCAGCGGCACGACCCCGGTGGTCAAGGTGCGTGCGGGTGCTCACGACGGGCAATCGCCGGGTGGCGCTCGCGCGCTGTACGACGGTGTCGCCAACTATGTGCCGTACGACTTCTACACCGATGCCGGGCATTCGCAGCTGCTGCCGATCGACGGCACGATCAACCTGGCGACCAGCACTGGCGTGGCGCAGACGGTGAATATCTACGGTCAGGCGGTGGGCAAGGCCGGGTTGCCGGCGGGGACGTACACCGACACCGTCGCTGTCGAACTGACGTTCTGATGCCATGCGCCGCCAAGGCTGTGCCGCGCTACTCCTGCTCTGTGCGGGCAGTGTGCCGCTGTCACTGGGGGCGGCGACCAGCCAGAGCTTTCAGGTCAGCGCGACCATCACGCCGGGATGCCTGGTGGTGGGCGGTGTCTCGAATTACGGTGGGCTGAATTTCGGTACGAGTTCGGCTCTGGGCACCGGCACGGTGCAAGTGGCGCTGACCGGTGGCGTGCAGTTGCAGTGCACACCGGGCGTGACGCTGAACATGAGCGTCGATGGCGGCCAGTACAACAGCAGTGGTCGGCATATGCAGCTCAACAGCGGCAGTGCGCGGGTGGCGTACGCGCTGTTTCGCGATGCGGCTTACAGCCAGAGCCTGGGCATCAGTCAGAGCGTGGCGGTGGCTTACAGCGATGCGAACAACATCAGCCTGCCGATTTACGGGCAGGTGCAGTTGCCGGGCAATCAGCCTGGGGGGACGTACAGCGACGTGTTGCAGGTGCAACTGTCGTGGTGAGGCGACGTTTGAATGGCCGACAAGGAGCAGGTTCATGGGGGCAGTGACTTCACGGCATTCGGTTGCGCAGCGCGTGATGCTGGCGCTGATGATGCTTGGGGCTGGCAATGCGCAGGCCGCCAGTTCGGTGCTGATCTGGCCGATCGATCCGGTGCTGGAGGCCGATCAACAGGCCAGTGCGTTGTGGCTGGAGAACCGCGGCACGGAAACCGCCAACCTGCAGATCCGAGTGTTCGGCTGGAGCCAGAGCGGCTTTGAAGAGCAATACCAGAACCAGCGTGACGTGATCGGCAGCCCGCCGGTGGCGAAGATCGAACCGGGCCAGAAACAACTGGTGCGCCTGACCCGAACCAAGGATGTGCCGCCGGGACAGGAACTGGCTTACCGGATCATCATCGACGAAATCCCTGGCGCTCAGCCACCGGCTGCCGAGGGCGGCAAAACGGCGGCGGCGATTCGCTTCCAGATGCGTTATTCGGTGCCGTTGTTTGCCTACGGCGCGGGGCTGTGGAGCAAGGAGGACAGCACGCGGCCGCGCGATCCCAAAGGCGTGGGGCTGCCGCAATTGAGCTGGCGCACGGTGGCGGTGGACGGCCGGCCGTATGTCGAAGTGCGCAATCAGGGCGCAGTGCATGCGCGGCTGACTGACGTGGCGATCAAACAGGGCGGGCAAAGCAAGCCGTTGGCCGAGGGCCTGTTGGGTTACGTGCTGCCGGGGGCGGTGATGCGCTGGCCGGCACCGGGCCCCTTGGCGAGCGAGTCGGCGCTGCAGGTGCGGGTCAATGGCGGGGCGCAGGTGCAGAGCATTGCGCCGGAGCGCTGAAAAAGGAGCCATGCCGAGTGGACTTTTGTGGCGAGGGAGCTTGCTCCCGCTGGGTTGCGAAGCAGCCCCAAGCCGTGTCAGGTAGTCCGCTCAAACAGTTCTGACGACGGCTGCGCCGCCGAGCAGGAGCAAGCTCCCTCGCCACAATGATTACATCGTGTCGTCAACATTCCAGAGAAAGATAACTGGCTTTGGCAATAGTGGCATCAGGAGGATTCAGTCCATTGACGGACGTAAAGCGTGTATGAGCTCAGGATGGGCTCGTCGTATTCAGCGTCCGTTGTGGCTGATGACTGGCGCGTGGTGCCTGATGGTCGTGCAACCCACCGGGGCCGGCGAATTGCCGCCGCCTCCCAGCGGCATGGAGGCCGTCAGTGATGCACAGTTGTTTCTGGAGTTGGTGGTCAATCAGATGAACACCGGGCGGGTGGTGGCGGTACAGCAGCGTGACGGGCATCTGTTTCTGCCGGCGAGCGCATTACGCGAAACCGGGATGAAACTGCCTGACGGTAGTGCTGACGAAGTCGATCTTGATGGCCTGCCGGGACTGCACATCGAGTACGACAGTGTCGGTCAGCGCCTGCTGCTGGATGTTCCGCCGCAGTGGCTGCCGGACCAGTTCATCGGCAATCGCGAGAACTATCCGCGCACTCCTGCGCTGAGCAGCTTCGGTGCGCTGTTCAATTATGACCTGTACCTCAACGACACCGACGACGCCGGCACCTATCTGGCGGCCTGGAACGAGCTGCGGCTGTTCGACGGCTGGGGCACCCTGTCCAACACCGGGCAGTACCGGCGCACCTTGTCCGGCGATTCGCTCAGTACGCTGGACAACGGCTATCTGCGCTACGACACCACCTGGCGTTACTCGGATGACGAGCGAATGCTCACCTACGAAGGCGGCGACGTGATCAGCGGCGCCTTGCCCTGGAGCAACTCGGTGCGTCTGGGCGGTGTGCAGTTCTCGCGGGACTTTGCCGTGCGTCCGGATCTGGTGACCTATCCCTTGCCGCAGTTCGCCGGGGAAGCGGCGGTGCCGTCCTCGGTAGATCTGTTTATCAATGGCTACAAGTCCAGCAGCACCGACCTGCAACCGGGGCCGTATACCTTGACCAACATTCCGTTCATCAACGGCGCCGGGGAGGCGGTGGTGGTGACCACCGATGCGCTGGGGCGGCAAGTGTCGACGACGGTGCCGTTCTATGTCACCAGCAGTTTGCTGCAAAAAGGCCTGAGCGATTTTTCCGTGGCTGCCGGTACGTTGCGCCGCGATTACGGTTTGAAGGACTTCAGCTACGGCACCGGAGTCACCTCCGGCAGCCTGCGCTACGGCGTCAGTGACAGCTTTACTCTGGAAAGCCATGCCGAAGCGGCGGATTCGCTGACCCTCGGCGGCATCGGCGGCAACCTGCGTCTGGGCAATTTCGGCGTGCTCAACAGCGCCATCAGTCAGAGCCGTTTCGAAGGCGAGGGGGGCAACCAGTTCAGCCTCGGTTATCAGTACAGCAGCCAGCGCTACAGTTTTTCCTGGCAACGCTTGCAACGCCGCGACCAATACGCCGACCTGAGTGTGATCGACACGCCTTACATCAGCCTCAGCCGGCGCAGCGAGCAGGCGACCCTGAGTGTCAACCTCGACCGTTGGGGTAGCCTCGGTGCCGGCTATTTCGACGTGCGCGCGGCGGACGATTCGCGCACGCGCCTGCTCAACCTGAGCTGGAGCAAGCCGTTGTGGCGCAACAGCAGTTTCTACCTTTCGGCCAACCGCGAGATCGGCGACAGCCACTGGGCGGTGCAGGCGCAACTGGTGATTCCGTTCGATCTGCGCGGCAGTCTGGCGATCAGCAGCGAGCGCAGCAAGACCGGGCAGAGTCAGCAGCGGGTCAATTACAGTCGTTCGGTGCCGACCGAGGGCGGGGTCGGTTTCAATCTGGGCTACGCCGAGGGTGATGGCCCCGATTATCGTCAGGCCGACCTGACCTGGCGTCTGCAATCGGTGCAATTGCAGGCCGGGGTCTACGGCACTTCAGACGCCGAAACCCGTTGGGCTGATGCCAGTGGCTCGCTGGTGTGGATGGATCGCCAGGTATTCGCGGCCAATCGTATCGACGATGCATTTGTGGTGGTCAGTACCGATGGCTTTGCCGACATTCCAGTGCGCTACGAAAACCAGCAGGTCGGTCAAACCGACAAGAACGGCCATCTGCTGGTGCCTTGGAGCAGCGCCTATTACCGTGGCAAATATGAAATCGATCCGCTGAACCTGCCGGCCAACGTGCGCAGCCCCAACGTCGAGCAGCGCATCGCCGTGCGCCGGGGCAGCGGTTATTTGCTGGAGTTTCCACTGAGTCGGGTGATCGCTGCGAGTATCGTGCTGGTGGACGCGCAGCAACGTGAACTGCCGTTGGGCGCGGGCGTGTTGCACGAGCAAAGCGGGGCGCGCACGGTGGTTGGCTGGGATGGCCTGGTCTACCTGGAAAACCTGCAGGCACAGAACTCGTTGTTGGTGACGCTGGCGGACGGCAAGACCTGCAAGTCGCAGTTCAATGTGGATATGCAACAAAGCCAGGTGCCGCTGATCGGCCCGTTGGTGTGTCAATGAGCGCGGCGCGGATTTGCCTGTGTCTGGCGCTGCTGCTGCCTGGGGCGGCACAGGCCTTGTGTTCGGTGGTCAGTACCACTGCGGCGGCGTTCGGTTCGATCAGTTCGATTGCCGTGCGCACCACGACGCAGCCCAGTTCCACGCTCAACGCCGGGTTGAGTTGTACGGGTTCGCTGCTGACCCTGCTGACCAGCAATGATCACTTTTACGCCACCATCACCTCGACCCAGAGCGGCTTGCTCGGGCCGACCGGCGATGTCATCGGCTACACGATCTACGCCAACAACAGCACCAGCTACCCGGTGACCCGTGGCACCGCCTTCGACTTCGCCCGCAATGGCATCATCGACGCTTTGGGGCTGCTCAACGGCACCACCCCGAAAACCGTGCCGCTGTACCTGAGTACGACCATTGGCAGCAACGTTGCCGCCGGGGTCTACACAGAAACCCTGAGTATTTTCTGGAACTGGAATTACTGCTCCGGGATCGGTGCCGGCAGTATTTGCCTGGGGCGCGACATCAACAGCGGTACGGCGACGTTGACAGTGAACCTGACCGTGTCCAACGACTGCACGATTACCGCGCCAAACATTGCCTTTGGCAGCGCGCCGGTGATCAGCGCCTTTACGCCGGTGACCGGGCAGACGATCAATCTGGCCTGCACCAAGGGCAGCGCCTACACCGTCGGTTTGAGCGATGGGCAGAACCCGGTCAGTGTCGGCGGTCGGCGGCGGATGATTTCCGGGAGCAATTATCTGGCCTACGACATCTTCAAAAGCGCCGGGACTACTCGTTGGGGCAGTGTCGGCAGTGCGCGCCGGTCGAGCACTGACGCCGAGGTCAATCCAGGAAATGGTCTGGGCACCGGGAGCCAGATCTTCAATTACAACGCGAAAATCTACACCGACCAGACCACGCCGCCGGCGGGGACTTACCTGGACAATGTGGTGCTGGACGTGGGTTTCTGACCCAACACAGTCCCCTGTAGGAGCTGCGGCACGCTGCGATCTTTTGACCTTGATGTTAANATCAAAAGATCGCAGCGTGCCGCAGCTCCTACAGGGGGGCTTTCAGAATTGTATTGATTGCTTCAACTGCTGCGCCGCCGGCGAGTCTGTCGGACTGACCATCGCATAATTGTACCCGCCGCCGGACCAGTAATCGGCCTGCAGATCGCCGTCGCTGCGGCTGCCGCGTGGCAGAAAGGTGTTTTTCGGCCCCGGTGGCCGCACGTAGAAACTGACCTTGTGACCGCTGCGATCCTCATACATCACCATCGCCGCCGGTCCTTCGTCGGTGCTGAGCAGACGGCCGCTGACCGGTTCGAAGCCGGCGGATTTCAGATCCGGCAGACGACTGGCCTGAGTGAAATACCGGTCGAGCCAATGCTGCATGTCGCCGTCACTGTCGACTTTATAGTCCGCCGGCAATATTCCCTGCTGTGCAATCAGTCGATAGGCCTGCAAGGCATCGGTCATTGGCAGCACAGAGGCGCGCGCGAGGGTCATTTCCCGCGCCTGCCAGCCACTGAAACCACCGAGGCCGACCGCGATCAGCAAAACTGCCGCGCTGGCCAGATGACGCCGTGATTGACGCTTGAGACGCTGGCGAATCTGCGCGGGATCCAACTGCGGATTCGTCGGTTGTTGCAACGCACCGCCCAGCGCAGCGCGCAATTGTTGGGCATCCTGCTGCCAGGCGCGAACCTGTGCGGCGGTGTCCGGATGATTGGCCAGCCAGGCGTCGAGGACGCGCCGATCGGCCTCGCTGAGTTGGTGGTCGACGTACGCGTGCAGGTCGCGTTCGCTGGGGGGCATGCTGATCATTTGAGTATCCGCAAGGAAGGGCTGCTGATTTCGCCGTCGCTGAGCTGGCGCAAGGCCTGACGAGCGCGGGACAGACGCGACATCACCGTGCCGCTGGGGACGTTAAGGATTTGCGCGACTTCCTTGTAGCTCAAGCCTTCCACCGAAACCATCAACAGCAGGGCTCGCTGTTCAGCAGGCAGGCGATCGAAGGCTTGCAGGGTCGATTGGGCGATCACCGTGCGCTCGGTCGAGGGCTCGGCGTCATCGCGACCGGTGAATAATTCGAGCATCCGCGCATAACGACGGGAGCGCCGATGGGCGTCGAGAAACTGCCGATAGAGGATTGCGAACAGCCATGCGCGCACATCACCCTCGGCGCGTTTCGCGCTCCAGCCGGACAGGGCCCGCTCGAGGCTGGCCTGCACCAGATCGTCGGCGCTGCTGCTGTTGCGGGTCAACGACACGGCAAAGCGGCGCAATCTGGGAATGATTTCTCTCAACTGTTCGTCGAATTCGCTCATGAATTTCTGCTAGTCACTACGCTGTGGACTAGGGGAGACGTCTGCCGTGCGAGGTTATTCCACGTTCGGAAAAATAAATACCGGGCCATGGAATAAATCCCGCTGGGGTGCGTCTTGCTGATTCTTCCTACTTGTGGCCGATGGCCCTGGAGTTATTCATGGTTGATCGCACTTCACCGCCGGGCAGGCCGTCGCGCCCACCCTTGAGTGCCGCGAGCACAGTGTTGCGTCTGACGGCGATTGCCGTGGTAGTTGCCGCTGTCGCCGGGGCGTTTGCCTACGTGCACGGTAACCTTGACCCACAACGTCTGACGCCCAAGGCGCTGGTCGATGTGCTGGAGAAAAACAACGGCGTGCATCCCGGTTTCCGTCGCAACCACGCCAAAGGCGTATGCGTGATCGGGCATTTCGAGAGCAGCGGCGAGGCGCGGGCGTTTTCTACCGCGCAGGTGTTCAACGAGGCGCGGACTCCGGTGGTCGGGCGCTTCGCATTGCCGGCGGGCAATCCCTACGCCCCGGACAGCAGCGTACCGATTCGCAGTCTGGCGCTGCGTTTCAGTCAGGCCAACGGTCAGCAATGGCGCACCGGGATGAACAGCATGCCGGTGTTCCCGGTCGGCACGCCCGAAGCGTTCTATCAATTGCAGCAGGCGCAGTCGCCGGATCCGGTCACGGGCAAACCGGACCCGTCGAAGGTGCCGGCATTCTTCGCCGCGCACCCGGAAGCCGTGCCGTTCCTGACGTGGGTGAAGACCGCCAAACCCTCGGCCAGCTATGCCACCGAAACCTACAACAGCGTGAATGCGTTCTATCTGGTCAGCGCCAGTGGGCAGAAGCAGGCGGTGCGCTGGAGCGTCACGCCACTGGCGCGCGATGCCGCCGGAGCAACAGCGCTGGAGGGCGCGGATTTTCTGGAAAAGGATTTGGTGCAGCGACTGGCCGAAGGGCCGTTGCGCTGGCAGTTGAACATCACCTTGGCCAACCCCGGTGACCCGGTGAACGATGCAAGCAAAACCTGGCCCGACGGCCGCAAGGTGATCAACGCCGGCACGCTGGTACTGGAGAAGACCCAGCCGCAGCTCAGCGGTGAATGCCGCGACATCAATTACGATCCGCTGGTGCTGCCCGCCGGTATCGAAGGCTCCGACGACCCGTTGCTCGCTGCGCGTTCCGCCGGTTACGCCGATTCCTACCTGCGACGTACCAGTGAAGTCAGCCAACTGCCCGCCGCCAGACAGGAGGCTCGCCCATGAGCACGCAACCGACTCATTTCGCGCTGTTGGCGCGGCTCCTGCACTGGCTGATGGCGCTGATGATCATCGCCATGTTGTTCATTGGCGCCGGCATGGTCACTTCGGTTTCACAGCGGCATGAATGGTTGATTCACCTGCATAAACCGCTGGGGATTGCGATTCTGCTGCTGGTGGTCGTGCGCCTGTTGGTACGTTTTTCCACCCGACAGCCACCGCTGCCAGCGGATCTGCCGGGTTGGCAAGTGATGGCGGCCAAGGCGTCGCATGTGTTGTTGTACGCCTTGATGCTGGTGCTACCGGTGCTCGGTTGGGCGATGATCAGTGCGTCGGGGGAGCCGGTGATGCTCAGTAGTACCTTGCAATTGCCGTCGATCCTGCCGGCCGATGCGCAGGTGTTTGCCCTGTTGCGCAGGGCGCACGGTTATCTGGCGTACCTGTTGTTCCTGACCGTGCTGTTACACCTGGCGGCGGCGCTGTTCCACGGTTGGGTGCGCCGCGACGAGGTGCTCGACAGCATGTTGCGCGGTCGCGAGCGCGATTAACCGGCCTGTGTGGCGCACCGCTGTGGCGCGCCACTTTTCAGGGTCAGCCACCAGTAACCCAGCGCCAGCGCATTGATAGCGGCGCCGAGCAGGCACACGCCGCTCCAGCCGGCCCACGCGTATGTTGCCGTGGAAAGGATTGAACCCACGGCGCTGCCAATCGAGTAGAACAGCATGTAGCCGGCAGTGAGGCGGCTTTGCGCTTCGGGGCGCACGCTGTAGATCATGCTCTGGCTGGTGACGTGTACGGCCTGCAGGCCCAGATCCAGAGTGATCACCCCCAGCAACAGCGCCCACAACGAAGACTGGGTGACGGCGATCGGCAGCCACGAGGCGAGCATCAGCAGCAGCGACACACCACTGACCCATTGGCCCAGACCGCGATCGGCGAGATGTCCGGCGCGTGCTGCAGCCAGTGCCCCGGCGGCGCCGGCCAGTCCGAACAGGCCGATTTCGCTGTGGGACAACGACAGCGGCGGGGCGGCCAGCGGCAGTACCATCGGCGTCCACAGGACCATGGCGCTGGCGAAGGTCAGCAGGGCGAGGATTGCCCGTTGTCGCAGCACCGGCTCTTGTTTGAACAGGCGGAACACCGAGACGATCAGCGCGCCGTAAGCGCTGGACGGTTGCGCGGACTCACGCTTGGGCAGGACGCGCAACAGTAGAAGGGCCATCAGCAGCGTCAGCCCCGCCGACAACAGATAAATCGCCCGCCAGCCGGCCAGATCAGCCATGGCACCGGCCACGGTACGGGCGAGCAGAATACCGACGACGATGCCGCTGGTGACCACGCCGACCACTCGACCGCGTTGCGCCGGGATGGCCAATGTCGCGGCGTAGGCCACCAGCACCTGCGTCACCACCGCGAGCAAACCGGTCAACGTCATGCCGAGCAGCAGCCACAGACTGTTGGGTGCCAGCGCAATCATCAGCAGGGCGACTGCCGAGAGCAGGGTCTGGGTGACGATCAGTCGGCGTCGGTTGAGCAGATCGCCGAGAGGAACCAGCAATACCAGGCCGATGCCATAGCCGATCTGCGTCAAGGTCATGACGATACCGATGCTTGCCGGTGACATGGCGAATGCGTCGGCCATGGCGTCCAGTAGCGGCTGCGCGTAATACACGTTGCCCACGGCCAGACCGCAGGCAATGGCGAACAGCAGCACCACGCTGCTTTTGAGCGGTTGAGGTTGCATGCCCTGATTCCTTTTTGGGTTTCAAATTAAAACCAGAATAAAAGTAAGCATTCTGGTTTTAATTTGCAACCTTGTTGGTCATGGCATTTGATCGCGCAAAAAAAAGATCGCAGACAATGCTGCGATCTTCGGGTGGAGCGGGGGAGGAATCAGCGCAGGGTGTCGACCATGTCGGCGATGGTGGTCAGCACGTCTTTGCCCAACTGTTTCGAGCGTTTGCCCGACCAGCCCGTTTCTTTGTTCGGATGATCGTCGTGATCCTTGAACGGCATTTCCAGGGTCAGCGACAGGCAGTCGTATTTTTGACCGACCGCGTTGCAGGCCAGCGTCATGTTGGCCTGGCCCGGTTCGTCGCGGGTGTAGCCGAACTGGGTCTGGAAGTCCTTGGTGGTGTGCTTGAGGTGCGTGCGGAAATGCTCTTCGAGCTTCTCGATGCGCGGCGTGTAACCCGGATTGCCTTCACAACCGGCGGTGAACACGTGGGGGATTTCCTCGTCACCGTGTACGTCCAGGAACAGATCGACGCCATACTTTTCCATCTGTTGTTGTACGAAAAGTACCTCGGGGCTGACGTCCTGACTGGCGCTCTGCCAGGCGCGGTTCAAGTCCTGGCCCATGGCGTTGGTGCGCAGGTGACCGTGGAAGGCGCCGTCCGGGTTCATGTTCGGCACCAGATACAAATCGGCGCTGGCCAGCAGTCTGTTCAGCACCGGATCGTCGTGGCGTTCCAGGCGCTCGATCACGCCTTCCATGAACCATTCGGCCATGTGCTCGCCCGGGTGCTGTTGCGCGATGATCCAGATTTTGCGCTGGCTCTCGGCACCGCTGCCCTTGCGCAGTAACTGAATGTCACGCCCTTCGACGCTCTTGCCGGTGGCCAGCAGTTCGGTGCCGGCCTTGGTCAGCGCCTGCTCGATCAACCAGTCATGACGACCGCGGCTGTAGGGTTCGAAGTAGGCGAACCAGGCGTGGGTTTGTTCGGCTTCAAGGCAAAAGCGCAGGCTGTCACCTTCGAAACTGGTGGGAATGCGGAACCAGTTGACGTGGTCGTAGGAAGCGACAGCCTGATAGCCGGTCCAGGCCTTGTTGTAGGAGGACTGGCTGGCGTTGACCAGGCGAAACCAGTGCTCTTGATGAACATGCAGGCCGCTGGCTTTGAAGTGGAACCATTGAAAATGCGCGCTGCGGGTATCCGGGCGGATGGCCAGAACCGGGTTGAGCGGATTGGAGATGTCGATGACTTGGATGTTGCCGCTGTCGAAGTTGGCGCTGATGTCGAACGAAGATTTGGCCACGGTCATAATCGATTCCTGAATATGATTTTTATGGCGGCTACTTTACACGCAAGGCTGAGGTGAAACCGAGGGAAATTGCGGCTTGCGGTAGGGGGGCGTCTTCCGTGACGCGCAAGCAGCTTAGAGACTGTGCGATTGATTCTCAAGTGCCAATTGTCATTGGTTTGCCCCAATCTGGCCGGGCCAGGCTTGCCAAGCGATATTCTTTTGATATTATCCGCGCCATCGAATTTGCAGCACCCACAGACTTCATTAGCCTGAAGCCATAAGCCCGAAAAACGGGCAAAAAAAGACCCGGCAAAAAGCCGGGTCAAAAACCGTGATTAGCCTGATGAGGAGATAGTCCAGAAGACCGACCTAAGGTCTCTGGTCCATCGACTGATCTCGCGACCAGTTGCTTGCAATAATAATCATTATCATTTGCAAGTCAAACGTTTTTATCTGCGCGATTGGAAAATTCTTTCCTGTCCGTTCATTTCCCGTGTTCGTCAGAGCTGCTCGCCATCAATCGAATGGTCGACCATCGCTCGCGCCATATCCACCATATGCACCACCGAAAAGGCCAGGTCACGGCTTGCGCCCTGCAGGTTTTCGGCTGCCTTGAAGGCGGTGGCCGCTGCGCAACGCAGCAGATCCGACGCATGCACCAGCGCCTCCTCGCCGCTGAGATGGCGTTTCACGTCAAAAAAACGCTCATCGACCTCGGGTTCTGACACAGCTGGTTTCAAGTAATAATCCAGCGCTCGCTGCGCTGCCGCGTTGCCTTGAGGGGAGGTAAACGTGGTGTCCATTTGCAGATCGGGCAAGTCTTTGCTGCTGATATTCATGGTGAAGGGTCACTCCTTGTTCGATTGGAAGTCCGTGCTTTCAGGATAGTACGATGCGTAGTTGTGACCAGAATTTAAATACTACAATATGTGTTTTGCCGGCCGAAGGCGGGGCAAGTAAGGTGCCGCACATGGATAAATGGATTGAGTTGGTCAAGGCCAAGATGAGTGAACTCAAAATCACTCAAACAGAGCTCGGAGAGCGCGTCGGCATGTCCCAGGGCGGCATCGGCCATTGGCTGAACAAACGCCGCGAACCGGGCATCACCCAAATGAACCGCGTGTTGCAGGCGCTGGGCATGGACTTCCTCGAAGTCGTGCTGGTGATCCGTGAACCGCAGGAAGCGGCGGATGACGAAATGCCATTGGCACAGAAGTACAACCCGTACTTCCGCTACCCGGTCAGTGACTGGTCCACCTCGTGCGAAATCCGCGAGAGTGCAGCCACAACCTATGCTCCGACGCAGGACAAGCAGCGCTTCGAACTGACGGATTATCACGCCCGTGGTGCGGCGTTCTGGCTGACGGTGGCGGGGGATTCCATGACCGCACCGACCGGCCAGAGCATTGCCGAGGGCATGCTGATTCTGGTTGACCCTGAGGTGGAAGCGCTGCCAGGCAAACTGGTGATCGCCCAGTGGCAAGGCTGCGATGAAGCGATCTTTCGCAAGCTGGACGAAGAGGGCGGCCAGCGTTATCTGGTACCGCTCAATCCGACCTGGCCCAAAGCCTTGTTCACCGATGAGTGTCGAATCATTGGCGTAGTGGTTCAGGCCACAGCGCGTTTCTAGCCAGATCGATCCTCGTTCGGCGCAGGATCGATCCTCTGGCTACAAGGCTTCCAGTTCAACCAAAGCGCTGCCTTCGCTGACCATTTCGCCTTCCTGGCAATACAGCGCTTTGATCACTCCCGCATGGGGCGCGCGAATGCTGTGCTCCATCTTCATCGCCTCCAGCACCACCAGTTGCGCGCCGGCCTCGACCGATTGCCCGGTCTCTACCAACACCCGCACGATGCTGCCGTTCATGGGCGCAGTCAGACCGCCCTGATGGCTGTGGCTGGCGTCGACGGCGCTGATCGGGTCGTAGGTCTGAATACGCCGTAACTCGCCGTCCCATTGCAGGTGCAGCGAATCGCCCTGGCGAATGGCGCGCAAGGTGCGGCGCACGCCGTCGCGCTCGACCACCAGCGTTTCACCGCAAAGTCGGGCGTGGCTGGTGATGCCCAGCGTCAACGCCCGGTCTTGGCCCTCGCAGCTCAAGTGCAGAGTGATTTCCGCCGGCAGGCCCGCGCGCAAACCACGGTTCAAGGCCCACGGCGATCCCGGATCATCTTCCCGAACAGCGCTCGGCAAACCCTGTGCGAAAGCCTGTGCTGCGGTTTGCCAGAACTCATCGCTCAACTCCCTCGGAGCAGGCAGCAGCGTTTCCTGATAACGCGGAATAAACCCGGTATCCAACTCCGCATCGGCAAATGCCGGATGCGCGATGATCCGCCGCAGGAAGTTGATGTTGGTCTTCAAACCGCCGATCGCGAACTCATCGAGCATGCTCAACAGCCGCAGCCGCGCCTGCTCGCGATCTTCGCCCCAGGCGATCAGCTTGCCGAGCATCGGGTCGTAGAACGGCGAAATTTCATCGCCTTGCTCGACACCGCTATCGACCCGACGCCCTGGTCCCGCAGCCGATTCACGATACAAATCCAGACGCCCGGTGGCGGGCAGGAAATCATTCGACGGGTCTTCGGCATACAGGCGCACTTCAATCGCATGGCCATTGAGCGGCACTTGATCCTGGGTGATCGGTAACGCTTCGCCGCGCGCCACACGAATCTGCCACGCCACCAGATCGAGTCCGGTGATCGCTTCGGTGACCGGGTGCTCGACTTGCAGGCGCGTGTTCATCTCCATGAAGAAAAATTCGCCACGCGCATCCAGCAGGAACTCCACGGTCCCCGCGCCGACGTAACCAATCGCCTGCGCCGAACGCACCGCCGCTTCGCCCATGGCGCGGCGCAGCTCCGGGGTCAGGCCCGGGGCCGGGGCTTCTTCGACGACTTTCTGGTGCCGGCGCTGAATCGAACAATCACGCTCGTTGAGGTACAGGCAGTTGCCATGCTGATCGGCGAACACCTGAATTTCCACGTGGCGCGGTTTGAGCAGGTATTTCTCCACCAGCATTCGCGAATCGCCGAACGACGACTGCGCCTCACGCTGCGCCGAGGCCAGGGCTTCGGCCAATTGGCTGACGTCCTCGACCACTTTCATGCCTTTGCCACCGCCACCGGCCGTGGCCTTGAGCAGCACCGGATAGCCAATACGTGCGCAGGCATCGCGGAAGGTATCGATATCCTGCGCCTCGCCGTGATAGCCCGGCACCAGCGGCACGCCGGCGGTTTCCATCAACGCCTTGGCCGCCGATTTGCTGCCCATCGCGTCGATGGCTGAGGCGGGTGGACCGAGGAAAATCAGCCCGGCTTGTTCAATGGCGCGGGCGAAGCCGGCATTCTCCGACAGAAAGCCATAACCCGGATGAATCGCCTGCGCGCCGCTGGCCTTGGCCGCCGCGATCAGTTTGTCGATTTGCAAATAGCTGTCAGCGGCTTTGCTGCCACCGAGATCAACGCGGACATCCGCTTCCCGGCTGTGCCGCGCTTCGCGGTCGATGGCGCTGTGCACGGCGACGGTGGTCAGGCCCAGCGCCTTGGCGGTACGCATGACCCGGCAAGCGATTTCGCCACGGTTGGCCACCAGCAGGGTGGTGAGAACAGGTGCGCTCATCAACGCGGCTCCTTGGGGGTGGTTGCAGCTTGCCAGCTTGGCGGGCGTTTTTGCAGAAAGGCGCGCAAGCCTTCCTGGCCTTCAGGGCTGACGCGGATCCGGGCGATGGCGTTTTCGGTGTAGCGGCGCAGCGCCGGGGTCAGTGCGCCGTTGCCGACTTCGCGCAGCAGATCCTTGCTGGCGCGCATTGCGGCGGGACTGTTGAGCAGCAGATTGTCGATCCATTGTTCGACGGCTTGATCAAGCTCGGCGACCGGGTAGCTCTCGGACAACAAACCGATTTCCCGCGCACGCTGCCCGCCGAAACGTTCAGCCGTCAGGGCGTAGCGACGCGCAGCCCGTTCGCCGATGGCCTGCACCACGAACGGACTGATCACCGCCGGGGCCAGGCCGATGCGCACTTCCGACAGACAGAACTGCGCGTCATCGCTGCCAATCGCCATGTCGCAGCAACTGATCAGACCCAGCGCGCCGCCGAACGCCGCCCCTTGCACCACGGCCACGGTCGGGACTTTCAGCTTGGCGAGGTTGTACATCAGCTCCGCCAGTTCCCGGGCGTCGTCGAGGTTGGTGTGGTAATCGAGCTCGGCCGATTGCTGCATCCACGCCAGATCGGCGCCGGCGCTGAAGTGTTTGCCGCGTCCGCGCACCAGCAGGAAACGCAGGCTGGCATCGCTGGCCACCTTGTCCAGCGCCAGAATCAGTTCGCGGATCATTTCGGCGTTGAACGCGTTATTCTTTTCTTCGCGGCTCAGCCACAGGGTCGCGAAACCCCGTGGATCGCTCTGCAATTCGAGGGTGTTGAAGTCGCTCATATTCTTCCGTCTCCACGGTTCTTGTGGGAGCGAGCCTGCTCGCGAAAGCGGTGTATCAGTCGAAGTATCCGGAGCTGACAGACCGTCTTCGCGAGCAGGCTCGCTCCCACAAAAAAAGCATCACATCCGGAACACGCCGAAGCGGCTCGGTTCGATAGGCGCGTTCAGCGACGCGGACAAGGCCAGAGCCAGCACGTCACGAGTCTGCGCCGGGTCGATGACGCCGTCGTCCCACAGTCGTGCGCTGGAATAGTAAGGGTGACCCTGCTCTTCGTATTGGTCGAGGATCGGTTGCTTGATCTCGGCTTCCTGCGCGGCGCTGAAGGCCTGCCCGCTGCGTTCGGCCTGCTCGCGCTTGACCTGCACCAACACGCCCGCTGCCTGCTCGGCGCCCATTACGCCGATGCGCGCATTCGGCCACATCCACAGGAAACGCGGGTCGTAAGCGCGCCCGCACATGCCGTAGTTACCGGCACCAAAGCTGCCGCCGATGATCACGGTGAATTTCGGCACTTTGGCGCAGGCCACGGCGGTCACCAGTTTCGCGCCGTGCTTGGCGATGCCGCCGGCCTCGTATTTCTGCCCGACCATGAAGCCGGTAATGTTCTGCAGGAACAGCAGCGGAATGCCGCGCTGGCAGGCCAGTTCGATAAAGTGCGCGCCTTTCTGCGCGGCTTCGGCAAAGAGAATGCCGTTGTTGGCGAGGATCGCGATCGGGTAGCCGTGCAGGTGAGCGAAGCCGCACACCAGCGTGGTACCGAACAAGGCTTTGAATTCATCGAACACAGAGCCGTCGACCAGCCGCGCAATCACTTCGCGCACGTCGAACGGCTGTTTGGCGTCGGCGGAAACCACACCGTACAACTCATCGTTGGCGTACAGCGGCGCAATCGGCGTGCGTTGTTGCACTTCACCGAGCTTGCGCCAGTTGAGGTTGGCGACGCTGCGGCGGGCGAGGGCGAGGGCGTGTTCGTCGCTCTCGGCGTAATGGTCGGCGACCCCGGAAATCTTGCAGTGCACATCGGCACCGCCGAGGTCTTCAGCGCTGACCACTTCTCCGGTCGCGGCTTTCACCAGCGGCGGGCCGGCGAGGAAGATGGTTGCCTGGTTGCGCACCATGATCGCTTCGTCCGCCATCGCCGGCACATAGGCGCCGCCAGCGGTGCACGAGCCCATGACCACGGCGATCTGCGGAATGCCCATCGCGCTCATGTTGGCCTGGTTGAAGAAGATCCGGCCGAAGTGTTCGCGATCCGGGAACACCTCGTCCTGACGCGGCAGGTTAGCGCCGCCCGAGTCCACCAGATAGATGCACGGCAATCGGTTCTGCTGGGCGATGGTCTGCGCGCGCAGGTGTTTTTTCACGGTCAGCGGGTAGTACGAGCCACCTTTCACTGTCGCGTCGTTGGCGACGATCATGCACTCGACGCCTTCCACGCGACCGATCCCGGCAATCACGCCAGCGGCGGGAACGTCTTCGCCATACACCGCGTGCGCGGCGAGCTGGCTGATTTCCAGAAACGGCGAGCCCGGGTCCAGCAGGCGATTGATCCGCTCACGTGGCAGCAATTTACCGCGCGAGGTGTGCCTTTCCTGGGCTTTCGCGCCGCCACCTTGCGCCACGTGGGCGAGCAGGGTGTGCAGGGCGTCGACCTGTTCGAGCATTGCCGCGCTGTTGGCGGCGAACTCCGCTGAACGGGGGTTGAGCTGGGTATGCAGGATAGCCATGGACAGCTCCGTTTAGCGGGTTTCGTTGAACAGTTCGCGGCCGATCAGCATGCGCCGGATCTCGCTGGTGCCGGCGCCGATTTCGTAGAGCTTGGCGTCACGCAGCAGGCGGCCGGCCGGGAATTCGTTGATGTAGCCGTTACCGCCGAGAATCTGGATCGCGTCGAGGGCCATTTGCGTCGCGCGTTCGGCGGTGTAGAGGATCACCCCGGCGGCGTCCTTGCGCGTGGTTTCGCCGCGCTCGCAGGCCTGGGCCACTGCATACAGGTAGGCGCGGCTGGCGTTGAGCTGGGTGTACATGTCGGCGACTTTGCCCTGGATCAGCTGGAACTCGCCGATGCTCTGGCCGAACTGCTTGCGGTCATGGATGTACGGCACGATCAGGTCCATGCACGACTGCATGATCCCGGTCGGGCCGCCGGACAGCACGACGCGCTCGTAATCGAGACCACTCATCAGCACTTTCACGCCACCGTTGAGCACGCCGAGGATGTTTTCTTCCGGCACTTCGACGTCATCGAAAAACAGCTCGCAAGTGTTGGAGCCGCGCATGCCGAGCTTGTCGAACTTGTTGCTGCGGCTGAAGCCTTTCCAGTCGCGTTCGACGATGAATGCAGTGATACCGTGCGGCCCTTTTTCCAGGTCGGTCTTGGCGTAGATCACGTAGGTGTTGGCGTCAGGGCCGTTGGTGATCCAGGTCTTGCTGCCGTTGAGGACGAAACGGTCGCCGCGTTTATCGGCGCGCAATTTCATCGAAACCACGTCGGAACCGGCGTTCGGCTCGCTCATGGCGAGGGCGCCGACATGTTCGCCGCTGATCAGCTTGGGCAGGTATTTGCTTTTTTGTTCGTGGTTGCCGTTGCGGTTGATCTGGTTGACGCAAAGGTTGGAATGCGCGCCGTAGGACAGCGCCACCGAGGCCGAACCGCGGCTGATTTCTTCCATCGCCACCACGTGCGCCAGGTAACCCAGACCCGCACCGCCGTACTCTTCCGGCACGGTGATGCCCAGCAGGCCCATGTCGCCGAACTTGCGCCACAGGTCGGCCGGGAACAGGTTGTCGTGGTCGATCTGCGCGGCGCGTGGGGCGATCTGATCGGCGACGAAGGACTGAACCTGATCGCGCAGCATGTCGATGGTTTCACCGAGGGCGAAATTCAGGGATGGGTAGCTCATGGGTCACCTTTTGGCTTTTTTGTAGGGTGGGGAGGGCAGTCGAACGGCTCTCACCTTTACGTTAACGTAAGCCTGCGCTGGTTGGCTGTCAATCACCCTTTACGTTAACGTCAACTTGAGCGAGAGTAGGGGCACCTCAGGATTGAAAGCGGACTGCTTTTTTGTGGGCGCGAGCTTGTGTGGCGAGGGGATTTATCCCCGATGGTTGGCGAAGCCGACCCAAAACCTGTGAATGCGGTTCGACAGGAAAAGCTGAGGGTACGCTTCGCACACCATCGGGGATGAATCCCCTCACCACAAGGCCACCCGCAAAAAAGTGAGCTCCGGTAAACCCACTAATAAAGACAATAGGGGTCATCATGGATCAACCCAGTGCAAACCCGCAGCGCAGCTACACCCGTGGTTCCCAGAGCAAAGCCTTGCTGGCGATGACCATCGGGCAGAAGTTCGACGAGACCGTCGCGCAGTACCCGGACGGCGAGGCGCTGGTGGTGCGCCACCAGCAGCTGCGTTACACCTGGCAGCAACTGGCCGACGCGGTGAACGTGCATGCCAGAGCGCTGCTGGCGTTGGGTTTGCAGGCCGGTGACCGGCTCGGCATCTGGGCGCCGAACTGCGCGCAGTGGTGCATCACACAGTTCGCCACCGCGAAGCTCGGCGTAATCCTGGTCAACATCAACCCGGCCTACCGCAGCTCCGAACTCGAATACGTACTCAAGCAATCCGGTTGTCATTGGCTGGTCTGTGCGGGAGCGTTCAAGAGCTCCAACTATCACGGCATGTTGCAAGGCTTGCTGCCGGAACTGGCCGAACAATCCATCGGCGAACTGCGCAGTGAGCGCCTGCCGGAGCTGCGCGGGTTGATCAGCCTCGATCCGCAGCCACCTTCGGGTTTTCTCCCGTGGTCGCAACTGGCAGATCTGGCCGCCATTGTCTCTGCCGAACAATTGCGTGAACGCAGCGACAGCCTGCACTTCGACCAACCCGTCAACATCCAGTACACCTCCGGCACCACCGGTTTCCCCAAGGGCGCGACCCTCAGTCACTACAACATCCTCAACAACGGTTACATGGTCGGCGAGAGCATCGGTCTGACCCCGGGTGACCGTTTGGTGATCCCTGTGCCGCTGTATCACTGCTTCGGCATGGTCATGGGCAACCTGGGCTGCATCACTCACGCCAGTACGATGATTTACCCCAATGACGCGTTCGATCCGCTACTGACCCTGCAAACCGTCGCTGAAGAGCAAGCCACCGGGTTGTACGGCGTGCCGACCATGTTCATCGCCATGCTTGATCAACCGCTGCGGGGCGAATTCGATCTGTCGAGCCTGCGCACCGGGATCATGGCCGGTGCCACCTGCCCGATCGAAGTGATGCGGCGGGTCATCAGTGAGATGCACATGAGCGAAGTGCAGATTGCCTACGGCATGACGGAAACGAGCCCAGTGTCACTGCAGACCGGTCCATCGGACGAACTGGAACTGCGCGTCACCACCGTCGGCCGCACTCAGCCACAGCTCGAAAGCAAGATCATCGACGAGGCCGGCAACCTGGTGCCGCGCGGTACCATCGGTGAGTTGTGCACCCGTGGTTACAGCGTGATGCTCGGTTACTGGAGCAACCCGCAAGCCACCGCCGAAGCCATCGATGAGGCGGGCTGGATGCATACCGGCGACCTGGCGAGCATGAACGATGAGGGTTACGTGAACATCGCTGGGCGTAACAAAGACATGATTATTCGCGGGGGCGAGAACATTTACCCGCGTGAGCTGGAAGAGTTTTTCTTCACTCACCCGGCGGTGGCAGACGTACAGGTGATCGGCATCCCGTGCTCGCGTTACGGTGAGGAGATCGTCGCCTGGATCAAATTCCACCCCAGCCACCATGCCTCCGAACTGGAACTGCAGACCTGGTGCAAGGAGCGCATCGCGCACTTCAAGACGCCGCGTCATTTCAAGTTTGTGGAGGAGTTTCCGATGACGGTGACGGGCAAGATCCAGAAATTCCGGATGCGTGAGATCAGTATTGAGGAGTTAAAAACAATCGAACGGTAACCACCACCCCTGTGGGAGCTGGCAAGCCAGCTCCCACAGGGATGTTCGGGAATTCGGGAATTGCAGAAAGCACAAAGGGGAGCCGAAGCTCCCCTTTAATTTTGTCGTCGCGTGCTCTTTTTTATTATTGAGGGGCGGTCTGTTGTTGTTTTTGGCAACCGTGGCCCTTTACCGCTGTTTTTGGCGACCCCCATCCGGGGTCAAGAGCAAACGTATTTTTTTGAGCGCTGATCTGCTTTCTCGTTAAACGATCCAACCGATTCGGGCGCTACCTGAAGGTAGTTTTATTGTTCTCTGCCCGGTTGCGGGTCATTCCGAGGAACACCCTGAAAAGCACACCTTCTCCAAAAAAATCTGTTAGCTGCGTCTCTGCCGTGTTGTTTTTGTTATGTCAGAGTCGGTACGTCTTATTTTTATTGGTTTGCTGCTTTTTATTCTTGTTATGCCATAGAGATAGCAGAAGCCGTGCCAACTTTTTAAAACTCTTTTAAATCAATGGCTTGAGATTTTTGAAGGATTTTTCCTTCAGGCAAAACCAGACAATTTGTTTCCGTGTTACTCGACTATGCCCACGTTTCAGACACCGCGGTAACACCTTCGCCCTCACTGGGCGTTACGGGCCTTGGCCACACGCGAACCGCTCGGGCGACCGAGCACCGCACTGATCTGCTGACCCGCTGCAATCAGGGCGTCGAGGTCGATACCGGTCTTGATACCCAGGCCGTTGAGCATGTACACCACGTCTTCGGTGGCGACGTTACCGCTCGCGCCTTTGGCGTACGGGCAGCCGCCCAGGCCGGCAATAGAGCTGTCGAACACCGCAATGCCTTCCAGCAGACTGGCATAGATGTTGGCCATGGCCTGGCCGTAGGTGTCGTGGAAGTGCCCCGCAAGCTTTTCCCGTGGCACTTGCGCCGACACCACTTCGAACAACCGACGGGTCGCGCCTGCGGTGCCGGTGCCAATGGTGTCGCCGAGGGACACTTCGTAGCAGCCCATCGCGTACAGTTCACGCGCAACCATCGCCACTTGTTCCGGCGCGACCTCGCCTTCATAAGGGCAACCCAGCACGCAGGAGACGTAACCGCGCACGGTAACGCCGTGCTGTTTCGCGGCTTCCATGATCGGTGCGAAGCGCGCCAGGCTTTCGCTGATCGAGCAATTGATGTTGCGCTGCGAGAACGCTTCGGACGCAGCGGCAAACACAGCGACTTCCTTGACCCCCGCAGCCAGTGCGTCTTCAAAGCCGCGCAGGTTCGGCGCCAGTGCGCCGTAGGTCACGCCGGGTTTGCGCTGGATCTGCGCGAACACTCCGGCGGAACCGGCCATCTGTGGCACCCATTTCGGTGAGACAAAACTGCCGACTTCGATGTAGCCAAGACCGGCGGCGCTCAGGGCGTCGACCAGTTGCACCTTGTCGGCCACGCTGATCGGTTGGGCTTCGTTCTGCAGGCCGTCACGCGGGCCGACTTCGATCAGGCGTACTTGGGAGGGGAGGGACATGGGGTTGACCTGTAATTATCTAAAGACTGCGGATGCCCCCTTGTGGGAGCGAGCTTGCTCGCGAAAGCGGTGGATCAGTCGACGAAAGATTTGAGTCGGACCGTATTCGCGAGCGAGCTCGCTCCCACAGGGGATAGGTTTTTCCGTTAAATAGCCTGCTGACCCTTGAGCGTCTGCTCCAACGCCTGCACGCAGCGTTCTTCCGCGGTGTCGAGTTCCAGCTTCATCTGTTCGATGTCGAGCAGCTGCTGCTCGAGCTGTGCCCGGCGCTCGCTGATTTTCGCCAGCATGCTGTTGAGCTGTTTGGTGTTACCGCTGGACGGGTCGTAAAGTTCGATCAACTCGCGGCATTCGGCGAGCGAGAAACCAATGCGCTTGCCGCGCAGGATCAGCTTCAGGCTGACCTTGTCGCGGGGTGAATAGATGCGTTCCTGGCCACGGCGCTCAGGGCTGAGCAGGCCTTGCTCTTCATAAAAGCGGATCGCCCGGGTGGTGATGTCCAGCTCGCGGGCGAGGTCGGAAATGCTGTAGGTCTGGCTGCTCATGAAAGCGCTCGAAAAAAGGTCTTGGCGCTAAGCTAATGGCGAGTTGACGTTTACGTCAAGGTTCAAAATGTGTGGCGCTAGTGCTGGCCTCTTCGCGAGCAGGCTCGCTCCCACAGGATCAGTGGCGTGCACAAGTCCATGTGGAAGCGAGCCTGCTCGCGAAGAACGAAAACGCGGTAGCCAGCCTTACACCTTATCGAGCTTCTTCTCCTGCGCCGCCACTTGCTGGCACAACTCGATGATCTGCTCACGCATCCAACGGTTGGCTGGGTCCTGGTCGGTGCTCTCATGCCAGTAAAGGT
Organism: Pseudomonas sp. 22189; assembly: GCF_052045635.1. NCBI lineage: Bacteria > Pseudomonadati > Pseudomonadota > Gammaproteobacteria > Pseudomonadales > Pseudomonadaceae > Pseudomonas > Pseudomonas sp. 22189. Next base: position 44,199 of record NZ_JBQEPG010000021.1, on the reverse strand, counting down.
GAGTCTCCACCGGCGGCACGTCGTTGACTGGAAGGTTGAACGCATGCAAGTCGTTGCGCCGGGCAAAACGCTCGGGCACGGTCATGACCATATCGGTCTGCTGCATGACCTGCGACGCCATCAAGTAATGCTGCGAGCGCAGGGCGATCTTGCGCTGAATGCCCATTTTCCCCAGGGACAGATCGACATAGCCCAGACCGCTGCGGCGGCTGGAGATGTGGATATGTGTCAGCGACAGGTAATCGTCGAGGCTGAGTTTTTCCTTGCCCGCCAGCGGATGACCCTTGCGCATTGCACAGACGTAACGGTCTTCCATCAGCTTGACGTGACGCACTTGCGGATCGGTGTTGAGCGGCGCATCCACGGCGAAATCCAGACGCCCGGCCGCCAGTTCCTTGGTGGTTTCACGGCGTTTGGACAGGAAACTCTCGATGATCACCGTCGGCGCCAGACGCCGCAAACGCTGGAACAGCGGCGGCAGAATCACCGCCTCCGTCAGGTCGGTCATGCTGATGCGGTAAGTCTTCACCGCCTGCGCCGGGTTGAAAATCCGGCTCTCTTGGACCGACACCCGCAGTAGCGACAGCGCGTTGCGCACCGGGCCGATGATGTTCTGCGCCATCGGCGTCGGCACCATGCCCTGAGCGGTGCGCACGAACAGCGGGTCATTGAAGGTTTCGCGCAACCGCGCCAGCGCGTTGGACACCGCCGGCTGGGTAATCCCGACAATCTGCCCGGCGCGGGTCAGGTTGGCTTCGGTGTAGATCGCGTCGAAGACGATGAAAAGGTTGAGGTCGACCTTACTCAGATTCATTACGCGGCTTCTCTTGTTCTAGGGGCTGACGATCAGCGGATCATATATCGGTGATGAATGTTTATACACGCCGAGAATAGGCTAGGTAAATTATCAGCGCTGTTCTAGCATCGATTGCATGATCTGAACAACCTCTGCCCATAGAAGGTAATTGCTCATGGATTTCGCTTATTCGCCCAAGGTGCAAGAACTGCGTGAGCGCGTGACCGCGTTCATGGACACTTACGTTTACCCGGCCGAAGCCGTGTTCGAACGCCAGGTTGCCGAGGGCGATCGCTGGCAGCCGACCGCGATCATGGAAGAACTCAAAGCCAAGGCCAAGGCTGAAGGTCTGTGGAATCTGTTCCTGCCGGAGTCGGAACTCGGCGCCGGGCTGACCAACCTGGAATATGCACCGCTGGCTGAGATCATGGGCCGTTCGCTGCTCGGGCCAGAGCCGTTCAACTGCTCGGCGCCGGACACCGGCAACATGGAAGTGCTGGTGCGCTACGCCAACGAAGAACAGAAACAGCGCTGGCTCGAACCGCTGCTGCGCGGCGAGATCCGCTCGGCGTTCGCCATGACCGAACCGGACGTGGCCTCGTCTGACGCGACCAACATGGCCGCCCGTGCCGTGCGTGATGGCGACGAGTGGGTGATCAACGGCAAGAAGTGGTGGACCTCCGGCGCTTGCGATCCGCGTTGCAAGATCCTGATCTTCATGGGCCTGAGCAACCCCGACGCACCGCGCCATGCCCAGCACTCGATGATCCTCGTACCGGTCGACACCCCCGGGGTAAAAATCGTCCGTCCGCTGCCGGTGTTCGGTTACGACGATGCACCGCACGGCCACGCCGAAGTGCTGTTCGACAACGTGCGCGTGCCGTACGAAAACGTGCTGCTCGGTGAGGGAAGAGGCTTCGAAATCGCTCAGGGTCGCCTTGGCCCGGGCCGCATTCACCACTGCATGCGTTCGATCGGCATGGCCGAGCGCGCACTGGAATTGATGTGCAAACGTTCGGTGAGCCGCACCGCGTTCGGCAAACCATTGGCGCGTCTGGGCGGCAACGTCGACAAGATCGCCGACTCGCGGATGGAAATCGACATGGCGCGCCTGCTGACCCTGAAAGCGGCGTACATGATGGACACCGTGGGCAACAAAGTGGCGAAGAGCGAGATCGCACAGATCAAGGTTGTCGCGCCGAACGTCGCGCTGCGGGTGATCGACCGGGCGATCCAGATCCATGGCGGGGCCGGGGTGTCGAACGATTTCCCGCTGGCCTACATGTATGCCATGCAACGCACCCTGCGCCTGGCCGACGGCCCGGACGAAGTGCACCGCGCGGCGATTGGCAAGTTCGAGATCGGCAAGTATGTGCCGAAGGAAATGCTGCGCAGCGAGCGCTGATCCAGTACCGCGTCATCGTTCATCGCTGGCAAGCCAGCTCCCACAGGTTTGTTTGGTGTTCACAAACTTTGTGTTCACTGGAAATCTCTGTGGGAGCTGGCTTGCCAGCGATGACGTAAGCAGGTTCAACACATCAACATCAGATTCAGTACACCCAAACCTCAACCCGCCGATTCTTGATCCTGCCTTCATCCGCACTGTTCGCCGCCACCGGCATCAGCGCGCCAAACCCACGCACCTCGCGTATCACCACGCCGTTTCTCACCAGTTCGCGACGCACCGCCATCGCCCGCAGTTTCGACAGCAGGTCGGCCCGTGCCGGGTCGTCTTTCTCGTCGCCAAACCCCACCAGCGTCACCGCGCGCTCGGTCTTGGCGTGGCGCTTTATATAGTCGAGCACCCGCGCCAGATCCTGCCGCGCCTTGTTGTCGAGGCTGGCGCTGCCTTCCTCGAAACGGAAATTCACCGTCAGACGCTGGGCATGGCGGCTGAGGGATTGATAACCCTCGGGCATCAGCGCATTCGGGGTGACGGTCATCGCGTGCACGGTCTGGCTGATGAAACCGTTGGCCGCGACAATCTTCTGGCCCTGTGGGCTTTGCGCAAACGCCACCAGCGCCGATGCCCACGGATTCTGGTTGCTGGGCGGCAAATAAAAGAACAGGCGCCGCGACAGCGGATAGTCCTCGGTGGCAATCAGGCTGTTGAGCGGCAACATCGACTGCGATGCGCCGTCAGCGATGGCCACGGCTTTGGCCTGGCGCACATACGGCAGGCCGATGAAACCGATGCCTTGCGGATCGTTGCTCACCGCATCGGACAATTGCTCGCTGGATTCGAAGCGTTTCGCAGTGGAACTCAGGTGTTTCCCACGACGAACCAGCACCAGTTCCTTGAACGTGTCGTAGGTACCGGACTGATCATCCCGCGCATATAAATGAATCGATCCGCCGTGCCCGCCGACGTCTTCCCAGGTTTTCACCTCACCGCTGAAGATCCGCGCCAGTTGCTCGGTGTCCAGTTGCTGCAGGGGGTTGCCGGGGTGAAGGATGATCGCCAAGCCGTCGATGGCGATCACTTGCTCGGCCTCAGCGCTTTTCAGGTCGCCGAGCGCTTCCAGGTTGAGCAGTTCGCTGTCCTTGATTGGGCGTGAGGAGGCGGCGAGGTCGGCGCTGGCGGTTTTCAGTGCGGTGAACCCGGTGCTGGAACCATGGGCGGCGACTTCAATCACCACCCGTTGGCCTTGCGCAGTCTGAGCCACGATGTGTTGTTCGTTGGCGTTGTCGGGGTTTTCGCGGTGAATCTTCAGCAGACCCTGCTCTTGCAGAAAACCTTCGACCAGCGCCGGGCCGAGATCGGCGCCGATGGTGTTGGAACCCTGAATGCGCAATGCCGGGCCGTTTTCGGGGACGGGCAGGGTGGCGGCACTGACCGTCAGCCATGCACTCGACAGAAAAGCGAACAGAACACGCAGGGTCATGCCGGCACCGAATCAGGCCAAGGGGATTGCCGGGGAGATTAAGTCAGGTGCATGACCAAAACATGACAGATCAAAAGATCGCAGCCTGCGGCAGCTCCTACAGGAAAACGCGTTCNTTCCAATGTAGGAGCTGCCGCAGGCTGCGATCTTTTGATCATGACCAATATCAGCTCAACTCAAGCCAGATTGGCGCATGATCCGACGGCTTTTCCATGCCCCGCAGTTCGTAGTCCACGCCCGCATCCTTGACCCGCGGCAGCAAGCCATGGGAGGCGAGAATCACGTCGATGCGCAGACCACGCTTGGGCTCATCCTCAAACCCGCGGCTGCGGTAGTCGAACCAACTGAACATGTCGGTCACGTCCGGGTTCAGGTGCCGATAGCTGTCAGTCAGGCCCCAGTTTTTCAGGCGGGCCATCCATTCACGTTCTTCCGGCAGGAAGCTGCATTTGCCGGTTTTTAACCAGCGCTTCATGTTGTCCGGGCCGATGCCGATGTCGCAGTCTTCCGGGGAAATGTTTACATCGCCCATCACTACCAGCGGCTGTTCGTTGTGGAACTGGCTTTCCAGCAGGGTTTGCAGGTCGCTGTAGAAGCGCTGCTTGGCCGGGAATTTGGTTGGGTGGTCGCGGCTTTCGCCCTGCGGGAAGTAGCCGTTCATGATGGTCACCGGTACGCCATTGGCGTCGGCGAAGGTGCCCCAGATAAAGCGGCGCTGGGCGTCTTCTTCATCGCTGGCGAAGCCTTTGTGAATCGCGATCGGCTCACTGCGCGAAAGCAGGGCAACGCCGTAATGGCCTTTCTGACCGTGGAAATAAACGTGATAACCCAGCGCACGCACTTCTTCCAACGGGAATTGGTCGTCGTGGACCTTGGTTTCCTGCAGGCCGATCACGTCCGGCTGATGCTTTTCGATCAGCGCTGCCAGCTGATGCGGACGGGCTCGCAGTCCATTGATGTTGAAGGAAACGATCTTCATGGTCGGCAGTCCTGGCAAAAGGGCGATGCTAGCTGACATGTGGGATGGGGGCCAGTGTGGGGTAAGCAGATTCGCTGTGTTCTGTCAGATGTGTGCTGTCTGTGGGGCCCCATCGCTGGCAAGCCAGCTCCCACAGGTTCAATGGTGTTCACATATTTTGTGTGCGACGCAGGCACTGTGGGAGCTGGCTTGCCAGCGATGAGGCCCGCCCGGTCGATGAAGATCCCGAGTTGGTCTATACCTGTGGGGAACTGCGCCACCTGCAACAGGTTCGTACCATCAAGAGCGCAGTCATTTGCGCTGCGCCCCGGGGGAGAATCACCGTCATGCCTGAAACCCAGACTGCCATCGCCGACATCCACATGCTCGACCGCGGTTACTCGCGCGAAGCCCGATCGTTGCTGTATCAGGCGTACCGCCACGAGCCGACCTTCGGTTACTTGTTCGAGGCCGAGCGGCCGGGCTACGAGCAGCGCGTACGGGCCACGGTGCGTGAGCTGGTCAAGCAGCATTTCCTGCAGGACCTGCCGGCCATCGGTCTGCTGGTCAACGACCGCCTGATCGGGATTGCCCTGATCGCGCCGCCGCAACGGCGTCTGGGGATCACCGAGAGCTGGGCGTGGCGCCTGCGCATGGTGCTCAGCACCGGTTTCCGTTGCACCCGACGTTATCTGGCCTATCACGATGCGGTGGCGGCGTGCGTGCCCAGCGACTCGGTGCACATGTTGCCGCTGCTGGGAATCCACCCGCAGTTTCAGGGCAAACACTTCGGTGAGCAGTTGCTGACGGCGGTGCACAACTGGTGCGCGGTGGACGAAACCTCGCAAGGCGTGGTACTCGACACCGGCAACCCGCGTTACCTGGAATTCTATAAACGCCAGGGCTACGAAGAGATTGGCGAAGTGGCCGTGGGCCCGGTGCGTGAACACGTGTTTTTCCACGCCAATCCGCAGGTGTTACAAACTGCAACAGCATAGCAATCGAACTTCTTCGGAAATTTCCTGTTCTATCACGCTCCCAAGCCCGTGATAGCATCCGCGCCTATGAAGTTTCCAGGAAGATTTACCAGTGGCGTGCTCCTGCTGTTAACCAGCTGCGCGGCGCTGGCGCAAAGTGAATTGGACGTGCGGATCAAACCGTCCAACGACGAACTCAAGGCCAATATAGAAGGCTATATCGGCAGCCTCGGCGATCGTGACGAACAAGCCTTGCTGCGCTTCAGTCGCGGGGCCGAGGAGCAGGCGCGCAAAGCCGCGCAAGCCTTGGGTTATTACCAGCCGCAGATCGACAGCGATGTGAAGGGCGGTGATAAACCGCGCCTGGTGCTGAACATCGATCCTGGCGAGCCGATTCGTCTGCGCAATGTGACCATCCGCGTCGACGGGCCCGCGGCCTCCCTCAAATCCTTTCGTGTGCCGAGCAGTGACACGCTCAAGTCCGGCGCGGTGCTCAACCATGGGCGTTATGAAGACGCCAAACGCCTGATCCAGAACCAGGCCTCGCGCTTCGGTTTCTTCAGCGGCCATTTCACCAGCCAGAAACTCCTGGTCGACCCGCGTGCCGGGGTGGCCGACGTTGAATTGATCTACGACAGCGGCCCGCGTTATGCGCTGGGCAGCGTCAGTTTCGAGGGCGACACGCCGTTCGACGAAGACCTGCTGCAGCGCATGGTGCCGTTCAAGGCCGGCGACCCGTATGACTCCGAGCTGATCGCCGAACTCAACCGCGACCTGCAATCGAGCGGCTATTTCGAAGGCGTGCGCGTCGATGCCGCACCGACGGCGGCGAAGAACGACGTGATCCCGGTCGACGTCAAACTCGATACACGCAAGCCGCGCACCATGGGCCTGGGCCTCGGTTATTCCACCGACGTCGGCCCCCGGATCAAAGCCAACTGGACCCGCCACTGGGTCAACCCGCAGGGCGACAGCTACGGCTGGGAAGCCGAACTGTCGGCGCCACGGCAAAACGTCGGTCTGTTCTACGACATCCCGCTCGACCCGCCGCTGACCGACAAACTGCGCTGGGCCGGTGGTTATCAATATGAAAACATCGACGGCTCCGACACCCTGAGCAAGCTGCTGACCTTCGGCCCGGAATGGCACAGCAAGTTGCCCAGCGGCTGGCAGCGAGTGATCTCGCTGAAATGGCAGCGCGAAGAATATGAACTCGGCGACGACTCTGGCCTCAGCACCTTGCTGATGCCCGGCATCAGTTACTCGTACCTGAAAAGCGACAACCGCATCGACCCGCATAACGGCTATCGCCTGACCTTTGAAAGCAAGGTCGCGAAGGAAGGCCTCGGTTCGGACAACAACCTTTTATATGGCACGGCGTTGATCAAAGGCCTGACCACGGTGTTCGACAACCACCGCTTTCTCGGTCGGGTGCAGGTCGGCGGCAGCGCCACCAACGGTTACAACTCGGTACCGCCGTCGCTGCGTTTCTTCGCCGGTGGCGATCAGAGCGTGCGCGGTTACGACTACCAGAGCCTGTCCCCGGAAAACGCCAAGGGCGACCGCATCGGCGGACGTTACATGGTCGCCGGCAGCGTCGAGTACCAGTATTCGATTGCCGAGAAGTGGCGGGTCGCGACCTTCGTCGACCAGGGCAACTCCTTCAACAAACTCGAACTGCCGAACCTCAAGACCGGGGTCGGTATCGGTGTGCGCTGGGTCTCGCCGGTGGGGCCGATCCGCCTCGACCTGGCTCACGCGCTGGACGACGACGGCGGCATCCGGCTGCACTTTTCCATGGGGCCTGAGCTGTGAAGCGTGGTTTGAAAATAGCGGCACTGGCGTTGTTGACGCTGGTGCTGTTGGTTGTATTGAGCATCGCAGCCGTACTCGGGACGCAGGCCGGCAGCCGTTGGGCGCTGAGCCTGGTGCCGGGTTTGAGCGTGGAGAATTTCCAGGGGCGTCTCGGTGGCCAATGGAGCGCCGATCATCTGCTGTGGCAGCAGGACAGCAGTCGCGTCGAGCTGAGCAAGGCGATTTTTGCCTGGTCGCCGCTGTGCCTGACGCGCATGACCCTGTGCATCGAACAGCTCAAGGCTGATCAGGTGATTCTGCAATTCCCGCCGAGTGAAGAAACCACCGACAGCGGCCCGATCAAACTGCCGGATCTGCAACTGCCGGTGGCCATCGAACTCGGTGACGTACAAGTCGGCAGCCTGCTGTTCAACGGCAGCGAGCAGCTCAAGGGCCTGCAACTGGCGGCGCACTGGACCGCCCAGGGCCTGCAGATCGACAGCGTGAAACTGCAGCGCGACGACCTCAGCCTGAACCTCTCCGGCCTGCTGCAACCGACCGGCAACTGGCCGCTGAACATCGCCGGTGACCTGAGCCTGCCGTCCCCTGGCACTGGCCCCTGGACGCTGGCGTTGAAAGTCGACGGCGATCTGCTGAAAACCCTCAACCTGTACGCCGACAGCCACGGTTACCTTGACGGCCAGTTGAGCGGCGAGCTGCAACCGCTGGCGGAAAATCTGCCGGCCAAGGTGCGGATCACCAGCGATGCGTTCAAACCGAGCGCTGACCTGCCGGACACCCTGCAATTGAATCAGCTGCTCTTGACCGGCGAAGGTGATCTGAAAAACGGTTACCAGCTCAATGGCAACGCCACGCTGCCCGCCGACAAGGGGCCGGTGGCGCTGCTGCTCAAAGGCAAAGTCGACGCCAGTGGCGCGCAGATTGCCGGCCTCGACCTGACGGCCAACGACAAACAAAGCCTCAAACTCACCGGCAGTGTCGACTGGAGCAAGGGCCTCACGGCGCAAGCCAACATCAACTGGCAGGACTTTCCGTGGCATCGGCTCTATAACGAAATCGATGAACCCCAAGTCGCCTTGCGCACCTTCACTGGCGAAGTCTCCTACACCGACGGTCAGTACATCGGTAACTTCGCCGCTGCACTGGACGGTCCGGCGGGCGCATTCAGCCTCAGCAGTCCGTTCAGCGGCAGCCTGAAACAGATCGCCTTGCCGCAATTGAAGATGGAAGCCGGGCAGGGCAAGGCTGAAGGGCATGTGAACGTGCAGTTCGCCGACGGCATCGCCTGGGACACCGCGCTGGATCTCTCTGCGTTGAACCCGGCGTACTGGGTCGCGGAACTGCCGGGCACGTTGGCCGGGCCATTGCGCAGCAAAGGCGAAATGAAGAACGAACGCCTGAGCCTCACCGCCGACCTCGACCTCAAGGGCAAACTGCGCGGGCAACCGGCCGTCCTCCAGGCCAAGGCGGACGGTGCCGGTGAGCAATGGAACCTCAACGCCCTGCAAATCCGCCTCGGCGACAACAGCATCAGCGGCAAGGGCAGCCTGCAACAGAAACTCACCGGGCAGATCGACATCAAGCTGGCGCGCCTGGCCCAGCTCTGGCCGCAGTTGCGCGGGCAGGTCACGGGGCTGGTCAATGTCGCCGGTACGCTGAAGGCACCGCAAGGCAAGCTCGGTTTGCAAGGTTCGCAACTGGCGTTTCAGGACAATCGTCTGCAAAGCCTCAATCTCGATGCCACGCTCGACAGTGCGCAACGGGCAAAGATCGACCTCAAGGGCAGCGGCATTCAGGCCGGTGACACCAACCTCGGTGTGTTGACCGCCAGCGCCCAAGGCGACATCAAGCACCAGAAACTCAACCTCGACCTGCTCGGGCCGAAGCTGAAACTGGCCCTCGGTCTGGACGGCAATCTGGATCAGGGCAACTGGCGCGGACGTTTGGCCAGTGGCGACATTCAGGCCGGCGGCCAGGATTGGAAACTGCAGAACCCGGCCAGACTCGAACGCCTCGCTGACGGCAGGATCAACTTCGGCGCGCATTGCTGGATGTCCGGCAATGCCAGCCTGTGCGGCGAAGATCAGCGCCTGCTGCCGGAGCCGAAACTGCGTTACCACCTCAAGCAGTTCCCGATCGAAAGTCTCGCGCAATGGTTGCCGAAAGACTTTGGCTGGCAAGGCAGGCTCAACGCCGATCTGCAATTGGATCTGCCGGCCAGCGGCCCCAATGGCGTGGTCAGCATCGACGCCAGCGGCGGCACCTTGCGCATGAAAGAAAAGGATCAGTGGCTGGACTTCCCGTACCAGACCCTGAAGCTCACCAGCAAACTCACACCCAAGCGGGTGGACACCGAACTCAACTTCGTCGGCGGCAAACTCGGCGAGTTGATGGTGCAGGCGCAGCTCAATCCGCTGCCGAAAAACAAACCGTTGAGCGGCTCTTTCCGCCTGAGCGGGCTGGACCTGTCTGTGGCGCGGCCGTTTGTGCCGATGGTCGAAAAACTCACCGGACGCCTCAACGGCAGCGGCACGATTTCCGGCGGGCTGCTGGCGCCGCTGGTCAACGGCACCGTCAAACTCAGCGACGGCGAAGTGTCCGGTGCCGAGCTGCCGATGGAACTCAAGGACCTGCAGCTGCAAGCGGTGATTGCCGGCGAATCGGTGCGCCTCGATGGTGGCTGGAAAAGCGGCAAAAGCGGGCAGGGCAGCTTGAACGGTAACGTCGCCTGGGGGCAGGCGCTGATGGTCGATGTCGCGCTCAAAGGCACGCAACTGCCGGTGACCGTCGAGCCTTACGCCAAACTGGAAGTGGCGCCAGACCTGAAAATTTCCATGGCCGGCGACGAGCTGAAAATTGCCGGCAAGGTCCAGGTGCCGCGAGGCGAAATCACCGTGCGTGAACTGCCGCCGTCAACGGTGAAGGTGTCCGACGACACGATCATCGTCGGGGCACAGACCGAAGAGGGCAAACCACCGCTGGCCATGAAGATGGACATCGACGTGGTGGTCGGCGAAGACAAACTGAGCTTCGCCGGGTTCGGCCTGACCGCCAACCTGCAAGGTCACGTGCACATCGGCGACAACATGGACACCCGTGGCGAGCTGTGGCTCAACGACGGCCGTTACCGCGCCTACGGCCAGCGCCTGAACGTGCGCCGTGCGCGACTGTTGTTTGCCGGCCCGATCGATCAGCCGTACCTGGACATCGAGGCGATTCGCCAGACCGACGACGTGATCGCCGGTATTCGCCTGAGCGGCAGTGCCGAGCAACCGACCACGCAGATCTTCTCCGAACCGGCCATGAGCCAGGAACAGGCGTTGTCGTATCTGGTGCTCGGGCGTCCGCTGAGCACCAACGGCGAAGACAACAACATGCTCGCGCAAGCGGCGTTGGGCCTGGGCTTGATGGGCAGCTCCGGGGTCACCAGCAGTCTGGCCAAGGACCTGGGGATTCAGGACTTCCAGCTCGATACCCAGGGCAGCGGCAACACCACCAGCGTGGTCGCCAGCGGCAACATCTCCGAGAAACTCAGTTTGCGTTACGGCGTTGGCGTGTTCGAACCGGCCAACACCATTGCGCTGCGTTACAAGCTGAGCAAGAAGGTTTATGTCGAAGCGGCCAGCGGTGTCGCCAGTTCGCTGGATATCTTCTACAAGCGCGATTTCTAGATCGCGCTTCCTCCTTAAACCGAGTCGCCTCCATCGCTGGCAAGCCAGCTCCCACAAGTCTCTCTGGTGCACCTGAATGTTGTGACCGGCAAGGACCCTGTGGGAGCTGGCTTGCCAGCGATGGCGTCTTCTCAGTCGTCGGCGCAGACGTTGGATCACTGGAGATCTGCGGATTTCTCAGAGGCTGTCGCGTGGCACACCAGCGCCACCCGCTCATAGTTCAGCGCCTTGTTGCGCTCCGGCAACGCGTAAGGCGCTTCGCAGCGCTGGTTCTGCCAGTTGATGATCAGGGTGCCGGCGTCGGCCTCCACCAGCGCCAGTGCCTTGCCGCCCGGGTCGGAGATCGCCAGTTGCTTGCCGGCGCTGTCCTCCAGCGAGGCGCCAAACGGGATCGGCTGGTGCTGCGCATCGAATAAGGCGAACTGCACGCGGCGTCCGGTCTTGCTGGTGTAACGCGCCAGCACCACGGCACCACGGCGTGGCACCACTTGTCGGGTCGCATTGTCGATCTCGACATCGCCGCCCAGATCGCGGGTGTCGAGGTTGATCCAGTTCACGCGATAGGGCTGCGCATTGGGCACCACGGCGAAGCCGTTATTGCCGGTGCTGGCCCCGGTGAAACTGCCGATTTTCACTCCTTCCACGCCTTCGACCTGAGCCAGCGCGAACGTCTCGCCCACGGTTTGTCCGAGGTTGATCCCGCCGGCATGGCCGACGATCGAACCTGCCAGGTTCAGGTTCTGCGAGTTGTAACCGCGGCCCTGACTGTAACCGGCACTGATATCCATCACCGAGGTGCGGGTGCTGAGGTTGACCGAACCGGAGCTGCCAGCGGTGCTGCTGTTGCCGGCTTGTACCGAGTAATAGGTGTCGCTGTCTTCCGACAGATAGCCGTTGATGCCCATTTGCGTGGTGTCGCTGGATTTCTGCGTGCTGGCCGAGACAAACGCCCGGGGAGCGCGGGGCTTGGAACCCAGCGGGAACGACACCGACAGGTTGACCAGTGTGTCGTTGTTCGCCGGCCCGTAATTGCCGACATCCTTGGTATACGTCGCGCCGAGGTTGTAACTCACATCCCCCCAATAGTTGCTGTAACCGGCCGACAGGCTTTGTGAACCGCCGCGTCCCCAGTAACGCTGGTCGCTGGCGTTGATGTAGACGCTGCCATATTCCTGGTTGCGCCCCAGGCTCTGATTGACGGTCAGGTCGGTACGGGTTTTCGAGTTGCCGGTACGTGGCTGGCCATCGCGGCTCAACTCCTCTACGTGCTCGGTGAGGGTGCGATAGCCCTCGGTCGAGTAGCGATAGGCGGCGAGAGTGAAGTTGGTGTCGGTGCCAGTGAACGTCTTCGCATACAGGGCACGCAAGCTGTTGCCGGTGAGCGTTTCGCCGAAGGTGTTGCTCATGGAGTGGGTCAAGTCCAGTGAGATCGCACCGATGGCGGTATTGCGGCCAGCGCCGACGGACAATGCCTTGAAGTTGTCCGTGGCCTGCACCCCGACGATCCCGGACAAGTTGCTGCTGATGCCATACGCCAGTGTGCTGCTGACAAACTGCGGGGTCTTCTGATCCTCGCTGTTGCTGTTGTACTGGCCGGCCGAGACGCTGTACTTCAACTGGCCTTGGCGAACCATGATCGGCAAGCTGGAAAACGCTTGCACCGTCACTCGGCGCCGACCATCGGCTTCGATGATTGTCACTTCCAGGTCACCGTTGGAGCCGCTGGGGTAGATATCGCTGATCTCGAACGGCCCCGGCGGCACGTTGGCGGTGTAGAGGATGTAGTTGTTCTGGCGAATTTCCACGGTCGCGCTGGACTGCGCAATGCCGCGAATCACCGGCGCATAACCGCGTTCGCTGTCGGCACGCATACCGTCGTCGGACGCCAGCTTCAGCCCGCGGTAGCGCACGCTGTCGAACAGGTCGGCATCGGAGAAAATATCCCCGGCGCTGAACTGGCCTTTCACGGCGGTCACGTCATGTTGCAGGTAACTGCGGTTGCTTTTGAACGTGCTGGGGCGGCCAGTGCTGCTGTTGAAGTTCGATTCGTTGCGCAGGCGCCAGCCACCCAGGTTGATCCCGTTGCGCAAGCCGAGGTTGTTGGACAGGGTGTTCTCGGTTTGGGTGCTGTTGCGGCTGCTGCTCAACTGATAATTGATGAACGCGGCGGGTACGCCTTCGTCCCACAGCGCCGAGTCGACGTAACCCCGTCGGCCACGCTCCATGGCACTTTGCGGGACACTGACCATCAGCCGCAGACGCGGCACGTCGTAACGGACAGTAGCGTGATCGATCAACGCGGGCAGATCGACGCAGGCGTTCGGGTCATCGCCGAGCAGTTTGCCGGCGGCCTGCAGTTTGCCGATGTCGACCCCCAGTTGCTGCACCATCTCCAGGGTCAGACAGGCTTCGATCTTTCCCGTACCAGGATGGCGACGGAAATCGATATCGCGCCGGCCGACCAGCGTTTCGTTGCCGTAAAGATCGACCCGATAAATGCCGGGCAGCACGCGACTGCTGGCGAGCAGTGATTGCAGGTCGACAGATGAGGGGGCGCCTTGCAGAAACGATGTATTGAATTGTTCTTCGTCATCGGCCAGGCAGGTGCAACTGATAACCAGAGCAACCGAAAATGGCGCCCATCCGTCGCGCTTGAGTAAAAACATGCAGGAACCCTATATCACCTCCGATACGAACTAACGGAGCGAAGAGAAATACAGTGAATGTGTGCGATCAGTGCGATTCGCGAGTTATGGCGTTTCTTTCTTTGGACTGGCGCGAGTGTCGACGCTGTTGGAAAGTTGCGCGGTGAAGCGATCTTGGGCGCCATAGTCATTAATGCTGCTGAACAACAAACTTGCCGCATTCGTCGAGTGAAGTTGTTTAAGCACGAACTCTTTGCGTTCGCCGGGCGCGATCATCATCGAATCAAACGGGTGCTCACTGAGTGCGCCGGATTGCAGAGTGATATCGGCGATGGACACGTGATAAAGACCGGGGTTATTCACCATCAGCACGCTTTTGCCGGCGCGCTCGGCCAGGCGCCAGGTCAATTCGCCCGGTGCCAGATAGGCGTTGTTTTTCAGGCCCGGCGGGCGGAAGAACACCTTGATGCGCTGGCGCACGGCGAGTTGCAGGGTGTTCTGGGTCTTCGCATTCTGGGGGATTTCCTGCACGTTGAGCCAGACCACCGACTCGCGGTCGGTCGGCATGCCCGCGCCTTCGTAGATCACCCGCAGGATCTGCTGTTCGTCGCCACTGACGCGTACCAGTGGCGGAGTGACGGCAAACGGTACCGCGGCAGTTTCACTGGAGTCGGTGTCGATCCATGATTGAATCAATACATCAGCACCACTGTTACGCACGGTGATTCCGGCTTCCTTGTGCTGGCCGTCGAAGACCAGACGGGTGCTGCTCAAGGAAATGCCGGCCATGGCCTGATTGGCCACGAGCAGGCCCAAAAGGCCCGCGCAAAGGGACAATGAGTGACGATAAAACATAAGGGGTACCGCGCTGTTGATTGAGGGTGCAGGGCCGGCNCCCTGCACCAGGCGTGAGTGTTCGCGCGGGTTATTCGTATTGCAGCGTGAACGGCAGGGTGGCGTCACCGCGACCGGCAACGGCGGTTGTCACGTCGCCAGTGGTGACGTAGGCGGCCGAGAATTTCAGCGTGGTGTTGCTGTCTTGCAGAGTATTTTCGATCTTCGCAGTTGACGGCGAGCTCAGGTCGATCAACGCTCCGTTGGAGTCGAGCAAGGCGATACCAATGTTCTTCGCAGCACCAAGACCGTCGATCAGCTTCAGCACTTTGGTTCCGGCAACGATGCCCGAACCTGCGCCCTTGGTCGGCTCGAAGATCATCGCAACCTTGGTCCCGGCGTTGCAGTTGATCTTCATGTCGAAGTTCTCGACGCTCAGGGTGCCGTTGCCTTTAGGCGCAGTGGCGGTGCCCATGTCCTTGATCGACACTTCACCCATGTCGACCGAAATGGTTTTGTTCTTGCCGGCGCCTGCAACCGAGCAGGCATCGTTGTTGATGGTGCCGGTGAAGTTGATCGTGCCGGTGCCGGCCTTGGTCGGGGTCAGTGGCGGGTCGGCTGCCAGGACATTGCCGGCCGCAGCGAAGATCGAAAGGGTGAGAAGCGTTCGGGACAACTTTTTCATGTTGCTTTTTCCATTGATGGGGTTAAAGCAACACAATAAAGCGCGGTTTACTAACGGAACATCAGACGATTCCTAGATGTACGAAAGTATCAGAGAGGTGGCTGCTTTATTAGTTGAACAAGTTGCGCTCAATACAATAGGCCATTAACTCTTGGTCGCTACTGACTTCAAGTTTGCGCATTGCCGATATTTTTTGTGTACTGATGGTTTTTGCACTTCTGTTCAGGTGACGGGCAATGTCGTTGACGCCTTGGCCCTGAACGAACAAACGCAGAATTTCATGCTCCTTGGGCGACAGCCGGGAAAAACGTTCATCCAGAGCGGCGCCGTCGCTCACTACGGATGTCGGCGCGGGTGCTTGCCAGCGCACCGGGCTGCCTTTGGCGATGGCTTTGAGGGCGGTCTCGATTTCGTCGTGCAGTTGGTTTTTCTGAATGACCGCCAGCACGCCCAGCTCCCGCAGGCGCGTCAGGATCAAGGGGTTGGAAATCATGGTCAGCACCAATACCCGGAGCTTGGGAAAGTGTCGTGTCAGGTATTCCATCAGTTTCAGACCGTCTCCGTAAGGCGAATCGGCGGGCATGTTGAAATCGGTGATCAACAGATCTACAGGCTTGGTCTCCAGCAGCTTGATCAGCTCATCGGAGCTAACGGCTTCGCCCACCACGCGAAAGCGTTGGTCACGCTCAACCAGTTCCCGCACCCCCAGCACCACGATGGGATGATCATCGGCAATGACAACGTTGAAGGTTTCCATGAGTGATTTATCCAGAGTGAAGTTATTCGAGGGAGTCGAGCAGATCTTGCAGACGCGTCAGATTTTGTCGCACCGCCACGGCCAGAGCGGGCGTCACGGCCATGCCGGTCAAGCGACATTCCAGCTCGACAAAAGCGCTGGCCAAGACGTTGACCTGCACCGCTCCCAGCGCCCCCGCCATGCTGTGCAGTTGCTGCGCCACGTTATTGGCGTCGGCCGCATCCAGTGCCGTCAGGGTGGTCTGAATATCCTGGCGCAGGGTGGTGACAAACAACTCGCGCATTTTTGCAGATAGCGACGGCGGGGCATCGATAACGGGGGCCATAGCGATTTTGCAATGTTGTTCAAGTTGCGCGCGCAGGGTGGCAAGGTTCAGTGGCTTGACCATCCAGGCGTTCATTCCGACGGCTGCGCAACGCTCGCCTTCTTCGCGCAGAGCGTTGGCGGTGACGCCGATGATCGGTAGCGTTGTGTCCTGTTGGCGTATCGCTTCGGCGAGTCGGTAGCCATTCATGACTGGCATGTTGACGTCGGTCAGCAGCAGATCGAAGCGGCCGGGTGTCCACTGCGCCAAGGCCTGTTCGCCATTCGCGGTGACGACCACCGTGCAGCCCAGTGCTTCCAGTTGTTCCTTGATGATTGCCGCGTTGATCACGTTGTCTTCGGCCACCAGCACTTGCAGATTCAACGGGCGGGTCTTTGCCTGCAACGAGGCTGGGCGCTGCGCATTGGCGCCGAGTTGGGCCAGATGAATCGCCCATGCGATCGCGCGCACATCATCGGCATCGACCGCCCAGTCGGTGCCGTTTGACTGCGCCGGATTGGGGCCACCCGGCACGGCGACGATCCGTTGCCCGTTCCGGAGTGGGGCATTGTCGATGGGCGAAAGGTCCACCAGCAGCGACGACGGCAGCGGCATCTCGCTCACCACCAAGCGGCAATCAAGACCAAAACGATTGAGCCAGGCAATAAGGTGCTGCGCCAGTTCGCTGACGGGGGCACGAACATAAACGGTGGGACTGCCGGCAGCGAAAGCAGGGCAGTCAGCCAATGCCCCCGGCACGGTCTCCAGCGCGAGCTGCAGGGTAAAACTGCTGCCCAGTCCCGGTTCGCTGACCACGTTCAACTTCCCTTGCATCAACTCGCACAGCCACTTGCAAATAGCCAGGCCCAGACCCGCGCCGGCCTGACTGTCGGCGTCGTTGACCTGATAGAACGGGTCGAACAACTGCTGCTGTTGTGTCAGGGAAATCCCCACGCCGGAATCACTGACCTGCCACTGCACCTCGGTGTTGCCAGCGGCGTTTTGCAACATGCGTAGGCGCAGCGCCACGCGGCCGTTGTCGGTAAACTTGATCGCGTTGCTCAGCAGGTTGTTGAGGATCTGGCGGATGCGCAACGGGTCACCGCGCAGTCGATCCGGCAAGGTCGAATCGATGCAGGCATACAGTTGCAGGCCTTTCGCGCGGGCAAATGCGCTGTAAGTACGCACGACGTCTTCAGTCAGCTCCAGCGGGCAGAAGTCCTGAAGCTCAAGAGTCATTTGCCCGGCCTCGATCTTCGACACATCCAGCACATCGCTGATCAGCTTGAACAGGCTGGCGGAGGAGCGCTGGATGGTGTCCAGATAATCCTGCTGGCGCGGGGCGAGTGGTGTCAGTCCGAGCAATTCAAGGGTGCCCAGTACACCGTAGAGCGGGGTGCGAATCTCATGGCTCATGGTGGCGAGGAAGCGGCTTTTGGCCTGGTTGGCCGAGTCGGCGGCCTGACGGGCCTCTTCCAGCGCTGCTGCGTCTTCGATATGCCGGGTCACGTCATGCAGTGCACACAGCCAGGCATCCTGGCCTTGGTAACGCGTCGACACGAAATCGACGTGCACGTGGCGGCGGTCAATCTCCAGTTCCGCGTGACCAGGCCCGGTCGACTGCTGGAGCAGACTCATCAGATCGCGGGTGTCCTGCCATTGCTGCGCACGCTGGTTTTGCAACAGTACGCGGTGATCGCTACGGCGGATCACGCACAGGCCTGTGGGAGCCGTGTCGATGATCGCGCGGCCGAAAGCCTCGCTTTCGGCGATGCTGGCGTGAGCGCTCTGCGCCGGCAGGATGACCCGGTTCATGTACCAGCGATTGAACGCGCGGCCACATCCGAGCATGGTCAGGACCAGAGCGAACAGGCCCAGCAGTGGCCACAGCGCGTAATCCATAAAACTCTGCACGCTGATGACGTAGATCGCCGTCCAGCGCTGATCTTCGGCACTGCTAAGTTTGAACACCAGACCGTCGCGATTGAAGTTCACGCCCTCATCCAGCGCCTGAGCAGATCGCTGTGCGCCGGTCAAAACCTCGCCAGCGGGACTGATCAAGGTGAAGTCATCGTAAATCGACCACTCCATCAATCGCTCTATGTTGTTCACCTGAGACAGTTTCAGCAACGTGCCGAGCACCACCCAGGAATCGGCGCCCTCAATGGTCAGTGTGGGCTGCAGCAGATTGATCCTGACGTAGGCCAGCAGCGTCGGTGTCGCTTCGTTGTCCTGAGTGGGCGGGTAGGGTGCCCAATGCACTTGATGATCGGCCGTCGATGAAGCCTGTTCGCGTGTGTGCTGGTTCATCTGGCTGATGATCTGGGCAACCGCGCCGATTTGTATCGGGCCGGCACCGCGCAAGCGCCCGGCGGAGGGAACGGCCACGTCGAAGTTGTCGGGGCCATTAAGCAGGATCACTTGCGGCGATTGATAGTGCGATGCCGCCCAGAACGCGCTGTAGTAGGCGGCCAGATAACTGCCCAGCGCGAAAACCTTGGGGTATTGGTCGGCGGCGATTCTCTGCGGATCAATCTTTACACTGAACGGCAGTGAGAACGGCAAGCCACGCCCCTCATAGACATTCGGGCCTTCTTCTGGCAGCGGTTTTTGCGAATAAGTGGGCAACACGACCAAAGGAAAATATTGACCCTTGGCACTGGCCTGAGAGATATCGCGAAGGAACGCTTCCTGCTCATGGATATTTTCCATCAAACGGGCGAAGTGAAACTGCAGCGTGTCGCGCTGTTCTTCAATCATGCGCTGCGCGCCCAGATAACTGACGCCGAGCAAAAACAACACCAGCGCGCCGAGCACTGGCAGGCTTTTGTTCAAACGCAACGAACTGCTGGCCAGTTTATCCAGAAATGCATTGGTCTGCGGCATTAGAGCGCCTGACCAGCGGTGATGGGGCAGCCTTGGGACACAGTGACCTCGGTAGCGAGCGACGTTCAATAACCGCCACGTGCCGCTCAATAGGCAGTCGCCGGCCCGTCGTGGGTCAGCAAGTGCTGGAACTGATCGGCTGAAACGGCATGGGAGATCAGGAAACCCTGAACCTGAGTGCAGTCGATTTTACGCAATAGGGCAAGTTCTTGCGCGGTTTCCACGCCTTCGGCGACTACGGTCAGGCCCAGTTGGCGACCGAGGCTGACAATGCTGGTCAGGGCTTGCGCGAGTTCGGCGTTGGCGTTGCAGCCTTGCACCAGCGCGCGGTCGATTTTCAGTTCGGTGAACGGTGCCGACACCAGGTTCATGTACGAGCTGTAGCCTTTGCCAAAATCGTCCTGCGACAGACCAAAACCTTTGATCCGCAAGCGGCAGGCGCCAGCGTAGAAATTGCTGATGTCGTCGGGCACCGAGCACTCCATCAACTCGAAACAGATCCGCGCGGGCAGGCCTTGATGGGTCAGAACGAACGCGAGAATGCGGTCGGGCAGGTCGTGGCTGTTGAGCAAGTGCGTGGGCAGGTTGACCGAGACCGGAATGTCATAGCCCTGTTCGCGCCAAGTCGCTTGGGCGGCGATCGCCTGTTTCAGCACGCACCAGAGCAGAGGCTCTTCGAGACCGAACGCAATCAACGCCGGCAAAAATACCCCGGGTAACAGCGTGCCATGTTCAGGGTGATTCCAGCGTACCAGCGCTTCGGCGGCGACGATCCGGCCATTGCTCAAAGCCTTCTTCGGTTGAAACCAGGCTTGCAGTTCACCGTTGTCGAGGGCGTTGCGAATACTCTGGCGATCAATGCCGGGATGGCTCGCCGCCGGGGCGCTTTGGCGCAGTGCCTGCAATTGATCGATCAGGCAGCGCAGGGCGGCGGCATTCACCGGTTTGGAAATCAGCCCGATGACTTTCACTTGCAGGTTGCTCGCCACCAGGCTCGCGCCCATCAACATTCGTCGTGAAGCGGCGCTCATGATCGCCAGTGCCGGGCGTGAGCGTTGCGCGGCGAGGCTCTGAATGAATTGCACACCGTCCATGCCCGGCATCAACAGGTCGGTAAGGACCATATCGAAGTCGCGTTGTTTCAGGCAGTCCAATGCTTCTTCGCCGTCCCTGGCGCACGCCAGATCGAAGTCACCCAACTCGCTGAACAGGTTCTGCAAATACAGGTGCTGGAAGGGGTGGTCTTCGACAATCAAAATGCTACAGGGCTTCATGAGCAACTCGTTCGTAGGGAGCCAGGATCGCGGACAAGGCTCGCAGCGTAAAAGGTTTGACCAGACAGTGATTCATCCCGGCCGCCAGACACAGGGCGTCTTCACCGCGCAGGGCGTTGGCGGTGGCGCCGATGATCGGGGTGACACAGCCGGCATGGCGCAGGGCTGCGGTCAATTCGTAGCCGTTGAGCCGGGGCATGTTGACGTCGGTGAGGACAATGTCGAACGCGCCTTCGCGCCAGAGCGACAAGGCTTCTTCGCCATCGCTGGCCAATGTCACGGTGCAGCCGAGCTCTTCGAGCTGATCGCGCAGGATCAACTGATTGATGACGTTGTCTTCTGCCACCAGTATGTGCAGTTGTAATGGCCGTAACGTATGGGTTTTTCGATGCTGTGGATGCGGGGCGGTCGCGCCGCCCTGAGCCTGGCTGACCGCGCGCTGGATCGCGGCCAGATCGTTCAGATTAATTTTCCAGCCGTCTCCGCTGAACTGCGGTTCGTGGGCGCCGTCGCTGCTGGCGAGTACGCGCGGCCCGTACCATGCCGGGTTCGAAAACTGTCCGCAGGGTGCGGGATGCAGCTCCAGCAGTACAGCCGTCGCGCCAGCTTCCTGGCTGTCAGGTGCACCGATTTGTGGACGCGCGCCCCAGCGGCGCAACCAGCCGCTGATGCTGTCGGCCAGTTCGCGGATGGGCGATACCACATAAACGATGTCTGCCGCCAATTCCGGCAAAGCGATAATGGAGGCGCCTGAGGAGGGTTGCTCCAGCGGCACGCTCAAGGAAAAACTGCTGCCCAGTCCCGGCTCGCTGACCACGCGCAGGCTTCCGTTCATCAAGTGCGTCAGCCGCTGACAAATCGGCAGGCCCAGACCCGTGCCGGCCACTACGTTGGTGTGGCCTTCAGTCTGGTAGAACGGTTCGAAAATGAACGCCTGATCGTCATGGGCGATGCCTTTGCCGGTGTCCGAGACTTGCCATTGCAGGCACACCCGTTCACCTTCGCGACCGAGCAGTTTGACCCGCAGCACCACGCGCCCGGAGTCGGTGAACTTGACCGCGTTGCTCAGCAGATTGTTGAGGATCTGCCGCACGCGGCTGACATCTCCGATCAACCGGTCCGGCAATTGCGAGTCAAGGCATGCGTACAGTTGCAAACCTTTGCTTTGCGCCGCCGCCGCGTAACCCTGCACCACTTCCTGCACCAGTGTCGCCGGGCAAAACTCGCTCAATTCCAGAGCCAGTTGCCCGGCCTCGATTTTCGAAACATCAAGCACGTCGCAAATCAATTGCAGCAGAGTCGCCGAGGAGCCTTCGATGGCGTGCAGGTAACCTTTCTGCTGGGTATCGAGTTGCGTACGGGCGAGCAGTTCCAGGGTGCCGAGCACGCCGTAAAGCGGGGTGCGGATTTCGTGGCTCATGGTCGCGAGGAACAAGGTCTTCGCCTCGTTGGCGGCGTCGGCCGACTGGCGAGCCTGTTCCAGCGCCGCTTCGATTTGCCGGCGTGCACTGATGTCGCTGAAGGCACACAACAAAACGTCTTCACCTTTGTAGCGGGTAGGTGCGCAGCTCAGGTACAGGTGGCGGCCATCGGCGGTCTCGAAATAATCCGTCAGGAGAGGTTCGCTGGCGTCAAAGGCACCGCGAATCCAGCCTGCACCCAGTTGCTTGCTGCAGCCGCCCAACCACTGCCGGGCGAGGGTGTTTTCCAGCACCACCTGGCCGTCGCTGCGTCGCAGCACGCACAGCGCTACCGGGGCGGTCTGGATCACGTCGCGGCTGAACAGCTCGCTTTCCACCAGTGCCTGAATACGGTGAATGGCCGGGTTGATCACGCGGTGTTCCAGACGCCGGGTCAGCAGGCACACCAGGCTGACACTCAGCAGACAGAACAGCAGCGCACCGAGCATTTGCGGCCATAGTGCCCACAGTACCGCGAGCAGATCGAAGGAGTAGGTGAGCTGCCAATCCGATGATTTCAGCTGCTTGCGCAATACCAACTGTTCGGGCAGCCAGCCGTCACCGACAAAACCGAAAAAATCCTGTTGCCGCAGCAGCGGCAGATGTTGCCCGGGCGGTGGTCTGTGGCTGTTGCTGAACAGCGGCATGCCTTGCGCGTTGAACATGGTGAATTCGCCGGCACTGTGGTCGCTCAAGGCGCTGGAGACTTCGCGGTCGTCCATCTCCAGACCGAGCCAGCCGGAGTTGATGTCGCGCTCGTCCAGCCGAATGAATATGTACAACTGCGAGTGCCCGTCAGCGGCATGAGTCAGCCAGAGTTCCTTCAGATTTTCGCGATTGTGGTGCTTGAGGGTTTGCAGTTGCTCAAGCGTGGCCCGGGGAAAAGCACTGGGCACCGGCGTCGCGTTGTACAGGCGCCACACTTGAGGCTGGGGGGCGCTGCTGACATAGACCAGGTTGAGTTGCCGGGCTTTGAGGTAGTCGCGCATGCGTTGGGTCAGCCAGATGCTCCATTGGCGGCCCGGCGTTTGCCCGAGTAACAGACGGATCTCTTCCTCGGAGACCGGCAGATCTGGGTGGGCCATGCGCGTGGCCGAAAGGCTCAGGCTTTCCAGGAGCGCTTCGCGGGTGGTGAAAAAAGTATGCGCTTCCGCAATGGCGCTGCTCATGTAGCTGCGCCGCTGGGAGATTTCACTGTTGAAGGTAAACAACAGGAAGCTGTATACGCCGCCGAGAATGCCCGCCAGCAGCACCAGGGCAAAAATGCGCAACAGGCGACGCGCCGCGTGGGGCGAGGACAGGATCGGGCTGATCTGGTGGAGGTAGTTCTTCAATCTCATCCCGGCACTCTAGGGACGGCCAGGTGCCGGGAACATCAGATGATCCTTAGTTTTAAAGGTAGTTGACGATGAAGGTGACCTCGGTGTTGGCGCTGCCGGCCTTGAGTTCATCTGTCGCCAGACGGTAGTACGAAGCCGATAAAGGAATTTTGAAGTTGGTGCCAGTAGTGGTGAATGCGCCGAACGGGTAGGTGGTGCCCAGTGCAATGGGCTGTCCGGTGTCGTTCATCAATTGCAGGCCGATGCCCTTGGCGGTGGAACTGTCGTTGAGCGCGACGATGCCTTTGGCTGCATCGATCACAGGGGTGTTGGCCTTGAGCGTATAGGTGACCTTGTTGATGCCGGTCTGGCACTGGTTCAGGTCAATGTTGAATCGCACGGTACGCGGTTTGGCGCCTGACTCACTGAACTCGTGAAGTTGATAGTCGTCGCCCATGGCGACCGGCACAGTCGGGGTTTGGCAGGAGGCCGCATTCAGCACAAATGCATTGGTCAGGTTGAATTTGTTCAGGATCAGCTCACTGGACTGCAGGTTGCCCAGATTGCCGGCATCAATCCTGACTTGCGACGCCAGTGGGCCGGTCTTGACGATTTCCAGTCGGATTGTGCCGGCGTCGACGCGGTAGTGGTTGCCTGGGCTTGGCTTGATCGCATACGGAGAGGGTTCATAGCGACTTAACGAATCCATCCAGATACGGAACGAGAGCCCGGTCTTGCCTATGGGAAAGGTCGTTACGCTCCCGGGTGGTGTGCCTAATGCGGGATTGACTGCCACGCCGTATTGCGAAGTTGCACTGCACGACCAGTTGTGCTCGCTCGATTGCTGCGCGGTGTCCTGGTAGACCACTGTGCCATCGGGTGTGTCGGCGGGGATTGTCAGCCCACCATTGGCAAGGCTTGCGCCAAAGTTGAGCGTTTGGGTGTACGAAGAATTGATGAATGTGCAATTCGCCGCCATCGCGTCCGACGCGCACATGACTACCAGGGTGAGCAATGGGCGCTGAAGTTTTGATCGCTTCATGAAAAGGCTATACGTGTTGGCCAGGGAGGCCCTTACGTTAAACACGCAGTCTGCCGTGTGAAATCAGGCGATTCCTAGAAATCGCGTTCGCGATTCGGAAATGTCAGGATGTATTAGACTCAGCGAAGCCTGAAAGCTCGGTAGGTTGCAACTGCCCCAATGCAACAGGAAGCGCCTATGGTCCGCTTGAGTATGGTCCTGCTCGGTAACGACTTTGTCCGCAAGCGTTGGTCAGCACTGGCGCTGACCGGAATTGTCTGGGGTGCGGCCGGGGTGGCGATCTTCATCGATGCGCTGGATGGCGTTTTGTATTTTCCGCTGCATCTCTTTGGCTATCTGTTGTTGCTCGAAGCGTTGATCCTGCTGCTGGTGCCGGCCCCGCAAACCGGGACCGCTGCGGCCCTGCGTAAAGCGCGAGGTCTGGCATTTCTCTTGCTGGGGCTGCTGATCGTCGACCGGCAACATGCCGCCAGCCTGATTCTGGCGGTGCTGTTTGGTGTGGCGTTTCTGCTCGACGGCGGCTTTCGGCTGGCGGCGGCGGTGGTGGTGCGCTTTGTCGGCTGGCAAGTGTCGCTGCTGGCGGGGTTGTTCGAACTCGGCTTTGGCGTGTTTATCCTTGAGCCGTATCCGACGCTGTACAAGGGCACGGTGCCATTCTGCATCGGCATGAGCCTGTTTCTCTCGGGCTGCGCGTTGTTGCGCCAAGCCGTGCGCTTCAGGCACCTGCCGCCGCTGACAAACCCTGTTGCGCTCAGTGCGCCGGCCAGCAGCGACGCATTGGTCATTCATGTCTGGACACCCAGCGGCACCGTGGATGACACTCTGGTGCGCAACCGTCTGCTCAACCGCTATATCGCCGCAGTCGATATCAACGGCGTGATCTCGGCCGGTCACGCGGCGCTGGAATGTGGCCCGGAGATTTACATCAGCCACTACCCGCTGGATGACATCGATCGTTCGGCGGGGGATTTCGTGCGCTTGCTGCGGGCGACGCCGAACAACGATGTCGCCGGGCGGTTTCTGCCGGACTATGCGGGGGAGGTGGCGGACTGGTGCCCGTCTTCGGTTCAGGTCAGTTTTGCTCACTACGACGCCCGGCGGTTGCAGGCGTTCTGGGCTGAGTATCGACAGAACAGCACATACAACCTCACCAGCCGCAACTGCTCGAGTGCCGTCGCCCACAGCCTCGAAGCAGCCCTTGAAGGGGCGATGAATCGCGGGCATTCGAGCATGCTCGATTTCGCCAGAGTGATACTCAGCCCCGAGTTCTGGGTGGCGGCGCAGGTGCGTAAACGCGCCGAAGTGATGGCCTGGACGCCCGGTTTGCTGCTTGATTACGCCCGGGCGCTGCATGCCGCGATCGAGCCGGCACCGCCGGGCTGGCACAGCGTGTATGCGGTGATCAAACGCGCTTGCGGTTATGCGCTGACGGCCTTGCGCGGGCGTGAAGTGCATCCCCTCCAGCCGCCGGCGGCTGCCCGTCCTTCCGATGAAACCTGAGCGTCTTTAAACCGAGTTGCCCCAATCGCTGGCAAGCCAGCTCCCACAGGGTCAGTGGTGTACTCAAAATTCACGTACGCCATAGAAACCTGTGGGAGCTGGCTTGCCAGCGATAGCGTCCGCCCGCCAAACACAAAACCCAGTCCACTGGTCAACTAATTACAAAGCAACCTAACTATTGCGTTGACATTCGCTGCCTAGGCAGTAACATCTCGACATACATTCACTGCCTAGGCAGTTATTAGGTGAGCACATGAAGCATTTCACCCCGGACGAATTCAAACATTGCCATCTCGGCCTGTTGCTGGGCCGTGCTGCGCTGCTCAAGGACCGGATCATCGACACCCACATGGAACCCCACGGCATCACCGCCGCGCAGTTCAAGGTGTTGATCATCATGGCCCAGTACGGCGTCGACACGCCGGCCGAGCTGTGCCGGCACCTGTCGCTGGACAGCGGTTCGATGACGCGCATGCTCGATCGTCTGGAGCAGAAAGGTTTCCTGGTTCGCCAACGCAGCGAAGGCGATCGCCGTCAGGTGCAGCTCAAGCTCACCGAGCAGGGCCAGCAACTGGCCGATCGCCTGCCCTACATCGGCGCCGATGCGATGAATGAACTGGCCGGCGCCATCTCTCGTGAAGAGCTGAAAACCCTGGAATACATTCTCAAGAAAATCCTGCTGGCAGCCGGTGACCCGATCACTATCCAGCGCTTAGGTGAACATAATGAGCGGTAAAACCTTGCGCAGCAGCCTGACCCTGCTGCTGTCGGCGATGATCCTCGCCGGTTGCGCCAACTACAGCGGCCTCGACACTCAAGGCCAAAACCTCGATGCGAAAAGCCTCAACGCCAGCCAATCACTCAACGGCGTGACCCTGTCGCCGGCCGCCTGGCCGAAAAGCGACTGGTGGACCAGCCTCGGCGATCCGCAACTCGACGGGCTGATCCGCGAAGCGCTGCACGACAGCCCGGACATGCAGATCGCTGCAGCCCGCGCCCATCAGGCCAGCGCCGCCGCGTATGCCGCCGATGCCGAACGTTATCCGACCCTCGACGCCAGCGCCGGCATCAGCCGTTCGCGTCTGGCCAAGGATCAGGACCCGCGAGGGCAGGGCGATGCTTACGCAACGGTGCGTAACGTCAGCGCCGGCTTCAACTACAACTTCGACCTGTGGGGCGGCCAGCGTGATGCCTGGGAAGCCGCACTCGGTCAGGCCCGCGCCGCCGAAGTCGATCGTCAGGCTGCGCAGTTGACCCTCGCCGCCGACGTGGCCCGGGCTTACAGCGATCTGGGTCAGGCGCACATCGTCTACGACCTGGCCAGCGACGACCTCAAGCGCACCAAACAGATGCTCGATCTGAGCCAGCATCGCTTGAGTGCCGGGATCGACAGCCAGTACCAGTTCCAGCAAACCCAAAGCCTTGAGGCCAGCTCCGAAGCCAGCCTGATCGACGCGGAAAAACGCTTGAACAGCGCCAAGATCGCTTTGGCCGTGCTGCTCGGCAAAGGCCCGGATCGCGGCAACGAAATCGCCCGGCCGAAAGTCCTGCAAGCCAGCGCCGTGGCGGTGCCGTCGGTGCTGCCGGCGGAACTGCTCGGTCGGCGTCCGGATCTGGTCGCTGCGCGCTGGCGCGTAGAAGCGGCGAGCAAAGACATCGACTCGGCGAAAACCCGCTTCTATCCCAACTTGAACCTCACGGCCTCGGCCGGTGCCGAATCCTTGTTGGGTGACGCGATGTTCGGGTCGGCCAGTCGCTTCTTCAGCATCGCCCCGACCATTTCGGTGCCGATCTTCGACGGCGGGCGCCTGCGCGCCAACCTCGATGCGCGTGACGCCGATTACGATCTGGCGGTGGCGCAGTACAACAAAAGCCTGGTGAAAGCCCTAGGTGATGTCAGCGACACGATCAACCAGTTGCGTGACATCGGTCGGCAGATCGGCGCGCAGCAACACGCCACCGAGATTGCCCAGGATTCTTACAACACCGTCGTCCAGCGTTACGGTTCCGGCATCGGCAACTACCTGGACGTGCTCAGCATCGAGCAGCAATTGCTGCAGGCCCAGCGTCAGCTGGCCAACCTCAATGCCGAGCAGATCGACCTGTCGATTCAACTGATGCAAGCGCTGGGCGGCGGCTTTCAGGGTGAAACCCTGACCGCAGCCAACGCCACCCCAGCCACGTCGCACAACTAATTCAGGTATTTGTCATGGCCACTGCCGAAAACACCCAAACTCAAGCCAACACGTCCGACACCGGCAATCCGCGCAAGCGCAAATTCATGCTGCTGGTGCTGGCCGTCGTGGTCCTGCTCGCCGGTGCTGGCGTGTGGGCGTATCACGAATTCATCGGGCGCTTCAACGAAAGCACCGACGACGCCTACGTCAACGGCAACGTCGTCGAGATCACGCCGCTGGTCACCGGCACAGTGGTCAGCATCGGCGCCGACGATGGCGATCTGGTCCACGAAGGTCAGGTGCTGGTCAACTTCGACCCGAACGACGCCGAAGTCGGCCTGCAAAGTGCCCAGGCGAAACTGGCGCGCACCGTGCGTCAGGTGCGCGGCCTGTACAGCAACGTTGACGGCATGAAAGCCCAGGTCAACGCGCAACAGGCCGAAGTACAGAAAGCTCAGGACAACTACAACCGCCGGAAAAACCTCGCTGCTGGCGGGGCGATTTCCCAGGAAGAACTGTCCCACGCCCGCGACGACCTGACCTCGGCGCAAAACGCCCTGGCCAACGCTAAGCAACAACTGAAAACCACCAGCGCGCTGGTCGATGACACCGTGGTCTCGTCGCATCCGGACGTGATGCAGGCCGCTGCTGAACTGCGTCAGGCTTACCTGACCAACGCCCGCAGCACCCTGATCGCGCCGGTTACCGGTTACGTCGCCAAGCGCACTGTGCAGCTCGGTCAGCGCGTACAGCCGGGCACCGCACTGATGGCGGTGATTCCGCTGGATCAACTGTGGATCGACGCCAACTTCAAGGAAACCCAACTGCGTGACATGCGCATTGGTCAACCGGTGGACATCGAGTCCGACATCTACGGCAGCAGCGTGAAATACAGCGGCACCGTCGACAGCCTCGGCGCCGGTACCGGCAGCGCGTTCGCTCTGTTGCCAGCGCAGAACGCCACCGGTAACTGGATCAAGATCGTGCAGCGTGTGCCGGTGCGGATTCACATCAACGCCGAAGAACTGGCCAAGCACCCGCTGCGGGTCGGGCTGTCGACCAACGTTGAAGTGAACCTGCACGACCAGAGCGGCCCGGTGCTGGCCCAGCAACCGCCGCAAAAGGCCTCGTTCAGCACTAACGTCTACGACCGCCAACTGGCTGAAGCCGACGCGATGATTGCGCAACTGATCCACGACAACAGCGCTGCGGTGAGCAAGACCGCGCAACGCTGAATCTTTCCCTGTGGGAACAGGTTCTCAAGGTGATGAGATTTACCGTGGTGAGGGGATTTATCCCCGATGGACTGCGCAGCAGGCCCGGCTTTTCTGAATCAAAAGACGGGCCGCTTTGCGACCATCGGGGATAAATCCCCTCACCACAGAGGAACTTCCTCATCACAAGAGCCTGTTCCTTATGGGCAACTGCTTCTTTAACAGACGCAGCGTCAACCTGGTTTCATAGGATTCACAATGAGCAATAACGCCTCTTTCACGCCGCCCAGCCTGTTGCTCAGCACCATCGGCCTGTCGCTGGCGACGTTCATGCAAGTGCTCGACACCACCATCGCCAACGTGGCGCTGCCGACCATCTCCGGCAACCTCGGCGTGAGTTC
The DNA here is from genome assembly GCF_052045635.1 of Pseudomonas sp. 22189. Classification (NCBI taxonomy): domain Bacteria; kingdom Pseudomonadati; phylum Pseudomonadota; class Gammaproteobacteria; order Pseudomonadales; family Pseudomonadaceae; genus Pseudomonas; species Pseudomonas sp. 22189. The sequence goes on along the minus strand of NZ_JBQEPG010000021.1, from coordinate 14,599 downwards.
GGAGCAGGGCACCTGGGTGATCACCTCGTTTGCCGTAAGCAACGCCATCGCGCTGCCGCTGACCGGCTGGCTCAGTCGGCGTTTTGGCGAGGTGAAGCTGTTTTTGTGGGCCACCATTCTGTTCGTGCTGGCCTCGTTTCTCTGCGGTATCTCGACGTCGATGCCGGAACTGATCGGCTTTCGCGTGCTGCAAGGCCTGGTGGCCGGCCCGCTATACCCGATGACGCAGACGTTGTTGATTGCCGTGTATCCGCCCGCGAGGCGCGGCATGGCTCTGGCATTGCTGGCGATGGTCACGGTGGTCGCGCCGATTGCCGGGCCTATTCTGGGTGGCTGGATCACGGACAGCTACAGCTGGCCGTGGATCTTCTTCATCAACGTACCGATCGGCATCTTTGCGGTGATGGTGGTGCGTTCGCAGCTGGCCAAGCGTCCGGTGGAAACCAGTCGGCAGCCGATGGACTACGTCGGTCTGATCACGCTGATCATCGGCGTCGGCGCGTTGCAGGTGATCCTCGACAAGGGCAATGACCTGGACTGGTTCGAATCGAACTTCATCATCATCGGTGCGGCGATTTCGGTGATCGCCCTGGCGGTGTTCGTCATCTGGGAAATGACCGACCAGCACCCGGTGGTCAACCTGCGCCTGTTCGCCCATCGCAACTTCCGCATCGGTACGCTGGTGCTGGTGCTGGGTTACGCCGGTTTCTTCGGCATCAACCTGATCCTGCCGCAGTGGCTGCAAACCCAGATGGGTTACACCGCGACCTGGGCCGGTCTGGCCGTGGCGCCGATCGGTATTCTGCCGGTGCTGCTGTCGCCGTTTGTCGGCAAGTACGCGAACAAGTTCGACCTGCGCCTGCTGGCCGGTCTGGCGTTCCTCGCGATTGGCTTGAGCTGCTTCATGCGCGCCGAGTTCACCAATGAGGTGGACTTCCAGCACATCGCCCTGGTGCAGCTGTTCATGGGGATTGGCGTGGCGCTGTTCTTCATGCCGACCCTGAGCATCCTGATGTCCGACCTGCCACCGAGCCAGATCGCCGACGGCGCCGGTCTGGCGACGTTCCTGCGCACCTTGGGCGGTAGCTTTGCGGCATCGTTGACCACGTGGATCTGGATCCGCCGCGCCGATCAGCATCATGCGTACATGAGCGAAAGCATCAGTACCTTCGAGCCGGCGACCCGCGAGACCTTGAACCATTTAGGCGGCGCGAGCCAATCGGCTTATGCGCAGATGGATCAGATCCTCACCAGCCAGGCGTACATGCTCTCCACCGTGGATTACTTCACGTTGCTGGGCTGGGGGTTCATGGGGCTGATTCTGATTGTGTGGCTGGCGAAGCCACCGTTTGCGGCGAAGGCCGGGCCGGCTGCTTCCGGTCATTGATTGTGCGGTGATCGCTAAAAGATCGCAGCCTGCGGCAGCTCCTACATTGGAATGCGTNTTCCTTGTAGGAGCTGCCGCAGGCTGCGATCTTTTGATCTTGGCTTTTAGATTGCGGGAGCGGGCAGGGCCGGTGGCGGGGCAAAGTCGAACGGCGCCAGGGCAAACCCGTTCTCATCCACCTGCAGCGCCCAACCCTGACGATCCCAATCCCCCAGCACAATCCGCTTCGCCGCCTGCTCGCCGAGCTGCAGCTTGTGGATCGCCGGGCGATGGGTATGGCCGTGAATCAGGGTTTTCACCCCGTATTGCTGCATGATCCGCGGAATTTCCTCCGGGGTGACATCGACAATGTCGTTGGCCTTCATCCGTGTCTGCGCACGGCTTTCACTGCGCAGCTTGCGCGCCAGTTTGTGGCGGGTGCTCAGTGGCAGGTGGCGCAGGATGAACAGGGTGATCGGGTTGCGCAGGTAGCGCCGCAGCTTCATGTAGGCTTCGTCGCGGGTGCAGAGGCTGTCGCCGTGCATCAGCAGCACCGGCTCGCCGTAAAACTGCACGACACTCGGGTCCTTCAACAGCGTACAGCCGGCTGCTTTGCAGAAGGCCTTGCCGAGCAGGAAGTCGCGATTGCCGTGCATCAGAAAGATTGCCGTGCCGCTGTCGCTCAATTGGCGCAGGGCCTGGCAGATGGAACGCTGGAAGGGCGTCATGGCGTCGTCGCCAATCCACGCCTCGAAGAAGTCGCCGAGGATGTACAACGCACTCGCCGAGCGGGCGCGTCCGGCGAGCAAATCCAGAAACGCCCGGGTGATGTCCGGGCGCTCCTCTTCCAGATGCAAATCTGAAATCAGCAATATCACGCTTCGATGATCTCGGCTTTCTCGATGATCACGTCGTCTTTCGGCACGTCCTGGTGGCCGGCCTTGGAAGTGGTGGCAACGCCTTCGATCTTGTCGACGACGTCGGTACCGGCAACCACTTTACCGAACACGGCATAACCCCAGCCCTGAGCGGTCTTGGCGGTGTGGTTGAGGAAGCTGTTGTTGGTGGCGTTGATGAAGAACTGCGCCGAGGCCGAATGCGGGTCCATGGTGCGGGCCATGGCAACGGTGTACTTCTCGTTCTTCAGACCGTTGTCAGCTTCGTTCTGAATGCTTGGGCTCTTGTCTTTCTTTTCCTGCATGCCAGGCTCGAAACCGCCGCCCTGGATCATGAAGCCCTTGATCACGCGGTGGAACACTACGTTCTCGTAGTGACCTTTCTTGACGTATTCGATGAAGTTGGCAGCGGTGATCGGCGCTTTTTCCGCGTCCAGTTCGATGACGATGTCGCCGTAGTTGGTGGTCAGTTTGACTTGAGTCATGATCGCTACTCTTTATAAGGAATTCGTGGGTAATGGGACATTTCGGCCCGTTACCGGTTCAGCCCATGGGCCAAGGTGCGCAGTTTAGCGTGACAGGCGCGAATTTCGAGGCTGTTTTTCCAAAACCCGTCGATTAAATGCACGCCTTTATAGGCCGCGCTCTGTCAGCCCCTTGACAGCATCGGCTATGATAGCGGCTTTGTTTTGTCTGGCCCCCTTTGCGGCCGCGCACATGTAAGTCAAGGATCCTATGAGCAAGCCCACTGTCGACCCTACCTCGAATGCCAAGTCCGGCCCTGCCGTGCCGGTCAATTTCCTGCGGCCGATCATCCAGGCAGACCTGGACTCGGGCAAGCACACCCAGATCGTCACCCGTTTTCCTCCTGAGCCCAACGGCTACCTGCACATCGGCCACGCCAAGTCGATCTGCGTGAACTTCGGCCTGGCCCAGGAGTTCGGCGGCGTCACGCACCTGCGTTTCGACGACACCAACCCGGCCAAGGAAGACCAGGAATACATCGACGCGATCGAAAGCGACGTCAAATGGCTGGGCTTCGAGTGGTCCGGCGAAGTGCGCTACGCCTCGCAGTATTTCGACCAGTTGCACGACTGGGCGGTGGAGCTGATCAAGGCCGGCAAGGCCTACGTCGACGACCTGACCCCGGAGCAGGCCAAGGAATACCGTGGCAGCCTGACCGAGCCGGGCAAGAACAGCCCGTTCCGCGACCGTTCGGTGGAAGAGAACCTCGACTGGTTTGCGCGCATGCGCGCCGGTGAGTTCCCGGACGGTGCCCGCGTGCTGCGCGCCAAGATCGACATGGCCTCGCCGAACATGAACCTGCGCGACCCGATCATGTACCGCATTCGCCACGCCCATCACCATCAGACCGGTGACAAGTGGTGCATTTACCCGAACTATGACTTCACCCACGGTCAGTCGGACGCCATCGAAGGCATCACCCACTCGATCTGCACCCTGGAATTCGAAAGCCATCGTCCGCTGTACGAGTGGTTCCTGGAAAACCTGCCGGTGCCGGCCAACCCGCGCCAGTACGAGTTCAGCCGCCTGAACCTGAACTACACCATCACCAGCAAGCGCAAGCTCAAGCAACTGGTCGATGAAAAACACGTCAATGGCTGGGACGACCCGCGCATGTCGACGCTGTCGGGCTTCCGTCGCCGTGGCTACACGCCGGCGTCGATCCGCAACTTCTGCGACATGATCGGCACCAACCGTTCCGACGGCGTGGTCGACTTCGGCATGCTCGAGTTCAGCATCCGTCAGGACCTGGACGCGAACGCGCCGCGCGCCATGTGCGTGCTGCGCCCGCTGAAAGTCGTGATCACCAACTACCCGGAAGGTCAGGTCGAGAACCTCGAACTGCCGCGTCATCCGCAGAAAGAAGAACTCGGCGTGCGCCAGCTGCCGTTCGCCCGTGAAATCTACATCGACCGCGATGATTTCATGGAAGAACCGCCAAAGGGCTACAAGCGCCTGGAGCCGAACGGCGAAGTGCGTCTGCGCGGCAGCTACGTTATCCGTGCCGACGAAGCGATCAAGGACGCCGACGGCAACATCGTCGAACTGCGTTGCTCGTACGACCCGGACACCCTCGGCAAGAACCCTGAAGGCCGCAAGGTCAAGGGCGTGATCCACTGGGTGCCGGCGGCTGCCAGCATCGAGTGCGAAGTGCGCCTGTACGATCGCCTGTTCCGTTCTCCGAACCCGGAGAAGGCCGAAGACAGCGCGAGTTTCCTCGACAACATCAACCCTGACTCACTGCAAGTGCTGACCGGTTGTCGTGCTGAGCCATCGCTTGGCAACGCACAGCCGGAGGACCGTTTCCAGTTCGAGCGCGAAGGCTACTTCGTTGCCGACATCAAGGACTCGAAACCAGGTCAGCCGGTATTCAACCGTACCGTGACCCTGCGTGATTCGTGGGGCCAGTGATTCGCGTCAAGGAAATATAAAGTGCTGACGATCTACAACACGCTCACCAAGAGCAAAGAAGTCTTCAAACCGCTGGATGGCAACAAGGTGCGCATGTACGTGTGCGGCATGACCGTGTACGACTACTGCCACCTCGGCCACGGCCGCAGCATGGTCGCGTTCGATCTGGTGACCCGCTGGTTGCGGTTCAGCGGTTACGACCTGACTTACGTGCGCAACATCACCGACATCGACGACAAGATCATCAATCGTGCCCGCGAGAACGGTGAGTCGTTCGAAGCGCTGACCGAGCGCATGATCGCCGCGATGCACGAAGACGAAGCGCGCCTGAACATCAAGAAGCCGGACATGGAGCCGCGCGCCACGGATCACATTCCGGGCATGCACGCGATGATCCAGACCCTGATCGACAAGGGCTTCGCTTATGCTCCGGGCAATGGCGACGTGTACTACCGCGTTGCCAAATTCATGGGCTACGGCAAGCTGTCGCGCAAGAAGATTGAAGACCTGCGCATCGGTGCGCGCATCGAAGTTGACGAGTCGAAAGAAGATCCGCTGGACTTCGTGCTGTGGAAAGCCGCCAAACCGGGCGAGCCGAGCTGGGAATCGCCGTGGGGCGCCGGGCGTCCGGGCTGGCACATCGAGTGCTCGGTGATGTCCACCTGCTGCCTCGGCGAGACCTTCGACATTCATGGCGGCGGCAGCGACCTCGAGTTCCCGCACCACGAAAACGAAATCGCCCAGAGCGAAGCGGCCACCGGCAAGACCTACGCCAACGCGTGGATGCATTGCGGCATGATCCGCATCAATGGCGAGAAGATGTCCAAGTCCTTGAACAACTTCTTCACCATTCGCGACGTGCTCGACAAGTACCACCCGGAAGTCGTGCGTTACCTGCTGGTGTCGAGCCACTACCGCAGCGCGATCAACTACTCGGAAGACAACCTCAAGGACGCCAAGGGCGCACTCGAGCGTTTCTACCACGCGTTGAAAGGCTTGCCGAGCGTTGCTCCGGCTGGCGGCGAAGCCTTCGTCGAGCGTTTCACCACGGTGATGAACGACGACTTCGGCACGCCGGAAGCCTGCGCGGTGCTGTTCGAGATGGTGCGTGAGATCAACCGTCTGCGCGAGAACGATCTCGACGCAGCGGCCGGTCTGGCGGCACGTCTGAAAGAACTGGCGAGCGTGCTGGGTGTGTTGCAGCTGGAAGCCGATGATTTCCTGCAAGCGGGCGCCGAAGGGCGTGTCGATGCCGCTGAAGTCGACGCGCTGATTGCTGCACGTCTGGCGGCACGCGCCGGCAAGGACTGGGCCGAATCCGACCGCATCCGCGACCAGCTCACCGCCATGGGCGTGGTGCTGGAAGACGGCAAGGGCGGCACGACCTGGCGTCTGGCTGACTGATTGCCTGATCCGCTTTAAAACAAAACCCGCCTTGTGCGGGTTTTGTTTTTTCTTCCTCAGGACCAGCGTTGACCGGGCTAACGCCTTCGCGAGCAGGCTCGCTCCCACAGTGGACTTTCGTCATGTCCGTTNTTCTCTGTGGGAGCGAGCCTGCTCGCGAAGAGGCCCTCAAGGCTGAGTTGTCATTCAGCCTGCCGCAACCGCTTGTACAGCGTATTCCGACTCACCCCCAACCGCCGCGCCAGGTGCGAAATATTCCCCCCGGCCGCCTTCAACTCGCGGTTCAACGCTTCAACGTCATTCAAGTCCAGCCCCAACGGCGCTGCCGTTTCCACCGGCTCCATATCCAAATCGACAAAAAAATCATCCGGCAAATGCTCTGGCCGCACCGGTTGTTCCTCGGCCATGGCCAGCGCCACCTGCATCACGCTGCTGACCTGGCGCAGATTGCCTGGCCATGGATGACGACTGAACAACTCCAGCACTTCGCGGCTGAGCCCGGCCCATTGTGTCGGTTCACGATGCTGCTCCCACAGGCGTTTGAACAGCGCCTCCTTGTCACTGCGCTCTCTGAGCGGCGGCAGTTCCAGTGTCAAACCGCCAATTCGGTAGTACAAGTCCTCACGAAATCGGCCCAATTGCACTTGCTCGCGTAAAGAGCGGTTGGTCGCCGAGATGATCCGCAAGTCCACCGCGAACAACTCGCTGCTGCCCACCGGTTGCACGCAGCGCTCCTGCAACACCCGCAACAACCGCGCCTGAGTCGGCAACGGCATGTCGCCGATTTCGTCGAGGAAGAGGGTGCCTTTGTCAGCCTTGCGGATCAGGCCGATGCTGCCTTTCTGGTTGGCGCCGGTGAACGCGCCTTTTTCATAGCCGAACAGTTCTGATTCCACCAGTTCGGCGGGGATCGCCGCGCAGTTGACGGCGATGAATGCCTGTTTGCTGCGCGAACTGGCTTGGTGCAGCGCTTTGACGAAGACTTCCTTGCCGACCCCGGTTTCGCCGTGGATCAACAGTGGAATGTCTTTCTCCAGCAGGCGTTCGGCCTGGCGCACGGCTTTTTCTACGCGACTGTCACCAAAATGCAGAGAGTTGAGGCTGATCACGCCCGGTGCTTTGATCGGCGCCGTTTTCGGTTCGGCAAATACCCGAGGCTGAATCGGCGCCTGTTGCGGTCGCTTCAACAGGCACTGGAAACGGTTGCGCCCCGAGGTCTGCAAGGCAAACGGCAAGCCGTCCGGCTGATTCATCAGTTCCAGCAGCGACACGTTGAACAGGCTCTCGACACTGACCCGCGACAGGCGCACGCCGAGCAGATTGTCCGCCCGGCGATTAGCCGACAGCACCTGCCCGCTCTCATCGAAAATCAACAAACCGGCCCACTGACTGTCGAGGTTGTTCAACCCGGTGTTGAAGGTCAGTTGAAAGTGCTGGCCATGGAACAGGTTGAGGATCAGCCGGTTCTCCACGGTCTGGCTCATCATCTTGACCATGCCCAAGGTGTGCGAGGGCGGCAGGTAGCTGTCGCTGGACACGTCGAGCACGGCGATGATCTTGCGCTCGGCATCGAAAATCGGCGCGGCAGAACCGGTCATGAAGCGGTTGGCTTTCAGAAAATGTTCATCGTGTTCGATGTGCACCGCCTGTTCGCAGGCCAGCGCGGTGCCGATGGCATTGGTGCCGCTGCAGCGTTCCATCCAGCTCGCCCCGGCGCTAAACCCTCGGGCCAGGTTCGGCTCGATAAAACGCTGGGTGCCCCACGAGGTCAGCACCTGACCTTGATGGTCGGCGAGCATGATCAGGCAGTTGGAATTGCTGAGGATGTTCTCGTAGTACGGCAGCACTTCCTCATGGGTGGTTTGCACCAGCGCGTGGTGACGGTCGAGCAATTGCGCAATGCCGGCGGCAGGCAGTTGGTCGAAGGCCGGGGCACTTTGATGGTCGAGGCCGAAGGCGCGGCAACGTTGCCAGGAGGTCTGGACAATCGCGTCGTGGGACAGCGGCGGGGCAGGTGCGGCCATGGTGGTGGGCCTCAGCGTCTTTATTATTGTTATGGCCCACACAATTCCCCTGTAGGAGCTGCCGAAGGCTGCGATCTTTTGATCTTGTTGTTGAAAACAAAAGTCAAAAAATCGCAGCCTTCGGCAGCTCCTACAGAGGGGGCGTGAACAGTTCATAGAGTGTTGTTCACTATTGTTCATTGTCAATCGCCAAGCTGTTCAAATGTGTTCAGCAATGAACGCCCGTTCCCCACGTTTTCGACACTTTTCACGACAAATCAACCACTTGCCATTTCTGGCACGAATGTCGCTCTGCTGCACAGGTCGCTTGACTCCAATAATAAAAAGGCCGAGCCATGTCACTCACCCTGGAGCACGTCAGCCGTACCGTCGAGGGCCAGAACTGGATCGACGATGCCTGCCTGACCTTCGAACCCGGATCCTTCAACGTTCTGCTCGGCCGCACGCTGTCCGGCAAGACCAGCCTCATGCGTTTGATGGCCGGTCTGGACAAGCCCGACAGCGGCCGCGTCCTGATGAACGGCGTCGACGTCACTCAGCGCCCGGTGCGCTTGCGCAACGTGTCGATGGTCTATCAGCAGTTCATCAATTACCCGACCATGACCGTGTTCGAGAACATCGCCTCGCCGCTGCGTCAGGCCGGTGTCGCCAAGGACATCATCCACAGCAAGGTGCAGGAAACCGCACGGATGCTGCGCATCGAGAAGTTCCTGCAGCGCCATCCGCTGGAGCTGTCCGGCGGTCAGCAGCAGCGCACGGCGATGGCCCGGGCGCTGGTCAAGGATGCCGAACTGATCCTGTTCGACGAGCCGCTGGTCAACCTCGACTACAAGCTGCGCGAAGAACTGCGCCAAGAGATGCGCGAGCTGTTCAAAGCCCGCCACACCATCGCGATCTACGCCACCACCGAGCCCAACGAAGCGTTGGCCTTGGGCGGCACCACGACCATCCTTCACGAAGGCCGGGTGATCCAGAGCGGCCCGTCGACTTCGGTGTATCACCAGCCGCAAACCGTGCTGGCAGCGGAGTTGTTCTCCGAACCGCCGATCAACCTGATGCCCGGGCGCATTGCCGGCAACGAAGTCAGCTTTGCCAACTTCGTGCACTTCCCGTTGAACGTCGATCTACGGCCGGTGGGCGAGGGCGAATTCCGCTTCGGCGTGCGCCCCAGCCACATTTCGCTGGTGCCGAGCAACGATGACGATCTGGAACTGGCGGTCACCGTCGAGGTGGCCGAGATCAGCGGTTCGGAAACCTTCCTGCACGTGCGCAACGAACATTTCCTGCTGGTGCTGCACCTGCCCGGGGTTCACGAATACGACGTTGATGCACCGATCCGCATTTACATCCCGACCCACAAACTGTTCGTGTTCGATGCGCAGGGCCGTCTGGTGCAGGCACCGGGCCGGCGTGTCGCGAGGGTTGCCTGATGGCCGAAATTCGTTTGCAGCACCTGGCCCACAGCTACAGCAAGCAGCCGAGCGGGCCTGACGATTACGCGATCCGCGAAATGGACCATATTTGGGAGCAGGGCGGCGCCTATGCCTTGCTCGGCCCTTCGGGTTGCGGCAAGTCGACGTTGCTCAACATCATTTCCGGCCTGCTCAGCCCCTCGCAGGGGCATGTGCTGTTCGATGGCAAAGCGGTCAATGACCTGACCCCGGAGAAGCGCAACATCGCCCAGGTGTTCCAGTTCCCGGTGGTCTACGACACCATGACCGTGTTCGACAACCTGGCCTTTCCCCTGAGAAATCAGGGCATGGCCGAGGCGAAAGTGCACAGCAAAGTGCAGGAAATCGCCGAAGTCCTCGACCTGCAAAACCTGCTGAGCAAGAAGGCCCGCAACCTCACCGCTGACGAAAAGCAAAAAGTCTCCATGGGCCGTGGCCTGGTGCGTGACGACGTCTCGGCAATCCTCTTCGACGAACCGCTGACGGTGATCGACCCGCACCTGAAGTGGAAGCTGCGACGCAAGCTCAAGCAGATCCACGAGCAGTTCAACATCACCATGGTCTACGTCACCCACGATCAACTGGAGGCCTCGACCTTCGCCGACAAGATCGCGGTGATGTACGGCGGCCAGATCGTGCAGTTCGGCACCCCGCGGGAATTGTTCGAGCGGCCGAGCCACACCTTTGTCGGCTACTTCATCGGCAGCCCGGGGATGAACCTGATCGAGGTGCAGCCGCAGCCGGGCGGGGTCGGTTTCTCTTCGACGCACCTGCCACTGTCCGACGCCTTGCAGCGGCATATCGAACATGGTCAGTGGAAAAATCTGAAGGTCGGCATCCGCCCCGAGTTCATCCATGTCTGGGATGAACCGTTTGACGAAGCGATGCAGGCGCGGGTGGTCCACGTCGAAGACCTGGGCACCTACAAGATCCTCACCCTCGACCTCGACGGCGCGCCGTTGAAGGTGCGTCTGGCCGAAGACAAACCGGTGCCGCAGGGCACCGCGTACATCAGTTTTCCGGCGCAGTGGCTGATGGTCTACGCCGACGAGTTTCTTCTTGATGACACCGACTCTACCGAGGTGCAGCCATGAACAAGGTGCAGAACAACAAGGCCTGGTGGCTGGTGTTGCCGGTGTTCCTGCTGGTGGCGTTCAGTGCGGTGATCCCGATGATGACCGTGGTCAACTATTCGGTGCAGGACATCTTCGATCAGTCCAGCCGCTACTTCGTCGGCGCCGACTGGTACAAACAGGTGCTGCTCGATCCGCGTCTGCATGACTCGTTGCTGCGCCAGTTCATCTACTCGGCCTGCGTGCTGTTGATTGAAATTCCGCTGGGTATCGCCGTCGCCCTGACCATGCCGACCAAGGGTCGCTGGTCGTCAGTGGTGCTGATCATCCTGGCGATTCCGCTGCTGATCCCGTGGAACGTGGTCGGCACCATCTGGCAGATCTTCGGCCGCGCCGACATCGGTCTGCTCGGGTCGAGCCTGAATGCGCTGGGCATCAGCTACAACTACGCGGCCAACACCATGGACGCCTGGGTCACGGTGCTGGTGATGGACGTCTGGCACTGGACTTCGCTGGTGGCGCTGCTGTGTTTCTCCGGGTTGCGGGCGATTCCTGACGTGTATTACCAAGCGGCGCGCATTGACCGCGCCTCGGCCTGGGCGGTGTTCCGCCATATTCAGTTGCCCAAGCTGAAGAGCGTGCTGCTGATCGCGGTGATGCTGCGCTTCATGGACAGTTTCATGATCTACACCGAGCCGTTCGTGCTCACCGGCGGCGGGCCGGGTAATGCCACGACCTTCCTCAGTCAGACCTTGACGCAGATGGCGGTCGGCCAATTCGATCTGGGCCCGGCAGCGGCATTCTCGCTCGTGTACTTCCTGATCATCCTGCTGGTCTCGTGGCTGTTCTACACCGCCATGACCCATTCCGACGCCAATCGCTGAGGGCCCGGCCATGCACAAAAGAAAGCTGATTCCGTTGCTGGTGTACATCCTGTTCCTGCTGGTGCCGATCTACTGGCTGCTGAACATGTCGTTCAAGAGCAACACCGAAATCCTCGGCGGGTTGACCCTGTTTCCGCAGGATTTCACCTGGCACAACTACAAGGTGATTTTCACCGACCCGAGCTGGTACACCGGTTATCTCAATTCGCTGTATTACGTCAGCCTCAACACGTTGATCTCGCTGAGTGTGGCGTTGCCGGCGGCGTACGCGTTTTCTCGCTATCGCTTCCTCGGTGACAAGCACCTGTTCTTCTGGCTGCTGACCAACCGCATGGCGCCGCCAGCGGTGTTTTTGCTGCCGTTCTTTCAGTTGTATTCGTCGATCGGGCTTTTCGACACGCACATCGCCGTGGCCTTGGCGCATTGCCTGTTCAACGTGCCGCTGGCGGTGTGGATTCTGGAGGGCTTCATGTCCGGCGTGCCGAAAGAAATCGACGAAACCGCCTACATCGACGGCTACAGCTTCCCCAAGTTCTTCGTGAAGATTTTCATCCCGCTGATCGGCTCCGGGATCGGCGTCACGGCGTTCTTCTGCTTCATGTTTTCCTGGGTCGAACTGCTGCTGGCGCGCACGCTGACGTCGGTGAATGCCAAGCCGATTGCTGCGGTGATGACGCGCACGGTTTCCGCTTCGGGCATCGACTGGGGCGTGCTGGCGGCGGCGGGGGTGTTGACCATCCTCCCGGGAATGCTGGTGATCTGGTTTGTTCGCAACCACGTGGCCAAGGGCTTTGCTCTGGGTCGGGTCTGAGGAACGCATGATGGAATGGATGAGCTGGACCACCCCCACGGCGGGGTTCTTTATTGCCATCGGCCTGTTGCTGGTGGGCATGACCACCTGGGAACTGCGCTCGCCGAGCATCCTGCGCCGCGGTTTTCTGCCGATTGCCACCACCCGTGGCGATCGCTTGTTCATCGGTCTTCTCGGCAGCGCCTACCTGCATCTGCTGGTAATCGGCGTCACCGACTGGAGCATCTGGGTGGCGTCCGCGCTGTCTCTGGTGTGGCTGTTGGTTGTGATGCGCTGGGGCTAGTCGAGTCGCTCGGCAATCGTGCTCCGAAACTCTAACTGGAGGTCTCTATGTTCGATAAAAACAATAAGCTGCGACATAGCATTTCATTGGCAGCCATGCTCGCACTCAGCGGTTTGAGCGCTTCGGCCTGGGCCGATGCCTACGAAGACGCTGCGAAAAAGTGGATCGGCAGCGAATTCAAACCGTCAACCCTGACGGCGGATCAGCAGCTCGAAGAATTGAAGTGGTTCATCAAGGCCGCCGAGCCGTTTCGCGGCATGGAAATCAAAGTGGTTTCCGAGACCCTGACCACCCACGAGTACGAGTCCAAGGTGCTGGCCAAGGCGTTCAGCGAAATCACCGGGATCAAGCTCACCCACGACCTGCTGCAAGAAGGCGACGTGGTGGAAAAAATGCAGACGGTGATGCAGTCGGACAAGAACATCTACGACGGCTGGGTCAACGACTCGGACCTGATCGGTACGCACTTTCGCTACGGCAAGACCGAATCGATCACCGACCTGATGGCCAACGAAGGCAAGAACTTCACTTCGCCGACCCTCGACATCAAGGATTTCATCGGTATCTCGTTCACCACCGCGCCGGATGGCAAGGTTTATCAACTGCCCGATCAGCAGTTCGCCAACCTGTACTGGTTCCGCGCCGACTGGTTCGAACGCGCCGACCTGAAAGCCAAGTTCAAGGAAAAGTACGGCTACGAACTCGGCGTGCCGGTGAACTGGTCGGCCTATGAAGACATCGCCAAATTCTTCAGCGAAGACGTCAAGGAAATCGACGGCAAACGCGTCTACGGGCACATGGACTACGGCAAGAAAGACCCGTCGCTGGGCTGGCGCTTCACCGATGCCTGGTTCTCCATGGCCGGTGGCGGCGACAAGGGCTTGCCCAACGGTCTGCCGGTGGACGAGTGGGGGATTCGCGTCGAGGACTGCCATCCGGTCGGTTCCAGCGTGACCCGTGGCGGCGACACCAACGGACCGGCGGCGGTGTTCGCCACGCAGAAATATGTCGATTGGCTCAAGGCCTACGCGCCACCGGAAGCGGCGGGCATGACCTTCTCCGAGTCCGGCCCGGTGCCATCGCAAGGCAACATCGCCCAGCAGATTTTCTGGTACACCGCGTTCACCGCTGACATGACCAAACCGGGCCTGCCGGTGGTCAACGCCGACGGCACGCCGAAATGGCGCATGGCGCCGTCGCCGCGCGGGCCGTATTGGGAAGAGGGCATGAAGCTCGGCTATCAGGACGTGGGGTCGTGGACGTTCATGAAATCCACGCCGGAGAAACAGAAGCTGGCGGCGTGGCTCTACGCGCAATTCGTCACCTCGAAAACCGTGTCGCTGAAGAAAACCATCGTCGGCCTGACGCCGATCCGCGAGTCGGACATCAACTCGCAGGCGATGACCGATCTGGCGCCGAAGCTCGGTGGTCTGGTCGAGTTCTACCGCAGCCCGGCCCGCGTGCAATGGACCCCGACCGGGACCAACGTGCCGGACTATCCGCGTCTGGCGCAATTGTGGTGGAGCCACATCGCCGAAGCGGCCAGCGGCGAGAAAACTCCGCAGCAGGCGCTGGATGGCCTGGCCAAGGATCAGGACGCGATCATGACGCGTCTGGAACGCTCCAAGGCGCAAGCCACGTGCGCCCCGAAAATGAACCCGGAACGTGACGCGCAATACTGGTTCGACCAACCGGGCGCACCGAAACCGAAACTGGCCAACGAGAAGCCGAAGGGCGAGACCGTGAGCTACAACGAACTGCTGAAATCGTGGGCGGATGCGCGTAAGTGATGGTTGATGTGTGAAAGCAAACGGCACCGTAAGGTGCCGTTTTTTTTGCTGCCTGATCTACCGTAATCGCTTGCAGGCAAGCTCCCACAGGTTTCAGTGGTGTCCACAACCCCCAAAAACACCCCGACACTCTGTAGGAGCTGCCGCAGGCTGCGATCTTTTGCTCCTGATCTTCAAAGGC
>NZ_JBQEPG010000020.1:0-114194 GCF_052045635.1 Pseudomonas sp. 22189 | reverse complement strand
AAACAACGTCAAAAGATCGCAGCCTGCGGCAGCTCCTACACGTTCAAAGTTCGACTTTTACCCAACTGACAGGTTGATCGAGCCAATCGGCGAACTCATCGATAAAGCTCTGCTTGAACCCCGCTTCCAACCAGTTGTTGAAGATGAACCCCAGGTTGGAAAACGCGCATTCCTGCAAGTACAGAAAGCCGTTGATGTCGTCTTCATGCCCGCACTCCGGGCAGGTGAAGTTGTCGGTGCGGCCTGGAAACCAGTCTTCGAGGCTTTCGAACAGCGCTTCGCCGACTTCGCGGCGGCATTCGGCGCAACCGGCCTCCTCGAGAAAGCCTTTGGCCGGCGTGTAGATGCAGCGTTTGACGATGATCTCCAGACCATTGATCGGCTCGCCAAAAGGCAATGCCTCGGGGTGCAGCACTACCGCACGTGCGCCGTCGGCAATCGCGTACGCCATGCGGTTGCCGGTGCGACCGCAGGTGCTCAGCTCTTCCTTGACAATATTCTTGCGTACCAGCCAGCGCAGAATCGCCCGGGCCCGGGGTTCGTGAACCGGCAGGGTGGAGATTTTCGGGACGATGATGCTTTGCGAATTCATGGAAAATCCTGCGGTATGGCTTCTGACGCCTTCGCGGGCAAGCCCGCTCCCACAGGGATATGCATTCCAATGNCCCGCGAAGGGGCCCTAAAGGCCGGCAGCTTAATCCCTGAAGAAATCCGGTCAAGTACTGAAATAGCGCCCGATCAACGCAATCCCGCTGGCCAGCACCAGCCAGGTCACCAATCGTACAAACGCTTCACGCGACAACCGCATGGTCAAGCGCCGCCCGATCCACAGGCCCAGCGCCATGGCCGGCAGCAGACAAACCGCCAGCATCAACAAGGGTAGCTCGGCATACACCCCGGCGAGGGCAAACAGGCTCAAACGCACCACGGTGCTGCAACTGATCAGCGCACTTTGCGTGGCCCGCGCCGCGTCTTTCGGCAGGCGACTGTTGAGATAGATCGCATATAAAAAGCCACCACTGCCAAACAACGCCCCGAACAATCCGCCGACCGTGCCCATCGGCAGTGCCCACGCGGCGGACAACTGCGTCGGCCGGGTTTTCACCCACAGGCTGTAAACCGCATAAGTGCTGATGAACAGCCCCATCAACAGCAGCAACAGGTCGGATTTGAGGTTGAGCAGGAAAATCACCCCCAACGTGCACCCCACCGCCATGCACGGCAGCAGCCGCAACAACTCGGGTTTCGCCACACTCCGGCGCGAGGGCAGCAGATTGCCGAACGCCGCGACAAAATCCAGCAGCACCAGCAGCGGCACGATTTTCGACAACGGCATGAACAGAATCAGAATCGGCCCCGCGACCAGCGCCGTACCGAACCCGGCAATCCCGAACACGATATAGGCCAGCGCGATCCCCAAACCGATCACCACCCAGCCGCCTGCGCCCCATGTCCATTCGCTCAACAACCCAACCACACTCATTGATCCACTTCCTCTATAAGCCTGAGATGACTTTAGCCAGCGCCAAGCCTTGCGACTAATATGATCAAAGTCGCTCACCCATCTCGAAAAGGCATACCTGGTGCTTTCAACCCGTCAACTGCGCTACTTCGTGGAAATCGCCGACTGTGGCAGCTTCAGTGCAGCGGCTGAACGCTTGTTCGTCGCGCAATCGGCGCTGAGCCGGCAAATCAAGGACATGGAAAGTCGCCTGCAAACGCCGCTGTTCGAACGCACCGCGCGTCAACCAAGACTCACCGCGGCGGGCGAGGCGTTTCTGCCACGGGCGAGAAATCTGCTCAATGAGCTGAGCAAAGCCAGCGCAATGGCGACCGAAGTCGGTAACGGACAATTGGGCACGCTGCGTCTGAGTCATTCCAGCACGGTGTCGATCAGCGGGCATTTATTGCGTCGGATCAGCACGTATCTTGAGCAGCAGAACGGCGTGTCGCTGGACATCGGCAAGCTGTCCTCCGAGGCGCAGCTTGAGGAACTCGCTGAAGGACGTCTGGACATTGGCTTGTTGCGCTTGCCGGTGTTACGTCAGCGTGAGGGCATTCACATGGAGCCTTTATTCACCGAACGCCTGCTATTGGCGGTACCGAATGAACATCGATTGGCTGACTCACCCGCTGTCGAACTGGCGCAACTGAAAGACGAGCCGTTTATCTCGATCCCGCATCCGCAACGTGGCGGACTCAGTTATCTATGTGCCGACCTGTGCATGCGTCAGGGCTTTTTTCCCAAAGCGGCGCGGGTGATGTCACGCAAGACGACGCAGTTACAGTTGATCCAGGCTGGATTCGGCATCGCTCTGCTACCCGAATCGATGCAGGACATTGCTCCAGTCGGCGTACGATTTCTGCCGCTGAGCGATCCCGATTGCCAAAGCACCGTCGCCCTCGCCTATCGCCAGAACCCTGCGCCGCTGGTCCAACACTTCATCCAGACCTTCACAAATCCCCTGTAGGAGCTGACGAGTGAAACGAGGCTGCGATCTTTCGATCTTGCCCTCCAAAAAAAGATCAAAAGATCGCAGCCTTCGGCAGCTCCTACAGGGATCGTGCAATGACGGCGACAATGCCTTTAAACTGCGGCCCATGATTAAAGATCCCTTTGCAAGGCTCGGCCTTGACCGAGAAGTCCTGACCGTCAGCCAGCTCAACGGCCGCGCGCGGGTGTTGCTCGAAGACGTGTTCAGCAACATCTGGGTCGAAGGCGAAATCTCCAACCTCGCCCGCCCGGCGTCCGGCCACGTGTACTTCACCCTCAAGGACAGCGGTGCGCAGGTGCGTTGCGCGCTGTTTCGCAATAACGCGGCGCGGGTGCGTCAGGCGCTGAAGGACGGTCTGGCCGTGAAGGTGCGCGGCAAGGTCTCGCTGTTCGAAGGGCGTGGCGACTATCAGCTGATTCTCGACACCGTGGAGCCGGCCGGTGACGGCGCGCTGCGCCTGGCCTTCGATGCGCTGAAGGAAAAGCTCAGCGCCGAAGGCCTGTTCAGTGCCGAACGCAAAGTGCCGCTGCCGGCGCATCCGCAACGCATCGGCATCATCAGCTCGCCAACCGGCGCGGTGATTCGCGACATCATCAGCGTGTTCCGCCGCCGGGCGCCGCAGGTGCAACTGACGCTGATCCCCACCGCCGTGCAGGGCCGCGAAGCCACTGCACAAATCGTCCGCGCGCTGAAAATGGCTGATGCCCGGGGTTTCGACGCGCTGATCCTCGCCCGTGGCGGTGGCTCGCTGGAAGACCTCTGGTGTTTCAACGAAGAAGCTGTGGCGCGCGCGGTCGATGCCTGCGTGACGCCGATTGTCAGCGCCGTCGGGCATGAAACCGACGTGTCGATCAGTGACTTCGTGGCCGACGTGCGCGCTCCAACGCCCTCCGCTGCCGCCGAATTGCTCGCCCCGGATTCGAGTCACCTGATCCGTCAGGTGGAAAGCCTGCACCGGCGTCTGGTGATGCGCATGCGCGACCGTTTGATGCGCGATCGCCTGCGCCTTGAAGGCATGGCCCGTCGCTTGCGTCATCCCGGCGAACGTCTGCGTCAGCAAGCGCAACGTCTGGATGACCTGGACATGCGCATGCGCCGCGCCTTCGAGCGCCAGCTCAATACTCGCCGCGAACGCCTGATCCGTCTGGAAACCCGCCTCGCCGGGCAACACCCGGGACGCCAACTGGCAATGCTGCGCCAGCGCCTCGACAGCCTCGCCGAACGCCTGCCGCGAGCCATGCGCGAAGGCCTGAAAAGCCGTCGCCTGCAACTGCACAGTCAGATGCAGACGCTGCATGTGGTCAGTCCGCTGGCGACTCTGGGCCGTGGCTACAGCATTCTGCTGGATGAACGCGGCCACGCGATTCGCAACGCCGCGCAAACCCACACCGGCCAGCGTCTGAAAGCCAGACTGGGCGAAGGCGAACTGCAAGTGCGCGTCGAGGACAATCACCTGACGCCTGTCACCCTCTCTTTACTGGACTGATCCATGCCGCGCTTTTTCGCTCCGTTATTGCTGCTGTGCCTGACCACCTTCAACGCCCACGCTGACAGCTACATCACCCGCCTGCTGAACAAACCGGTGCCGGGCGGCGTGGCGGTGGTTGATCTGGGCAGCGCCGCGCAGGCACCGAAAGCCACCTATCAAGGCAAACCGGTGCTGGTGGTGAAAGAACAGAACAACTGGCTGGCGATTGTCGGCGTGCCGCTGACGGTCAAACCCGGCAGCCAGCAGATCAGCAGTGGCGGGCGCAATCTGCCGTTCACCGTCGGCAACAAGAAATACCCGGAACAGCACATCACCCTGAAGAACACTCAGCAGGTCAATCCGAATCCGGCCAACCTCAAGCGCATCGAGGGTGAGCTGGCCGAGCAGATCAAGGCTTACCGCAGTTTCAGCCCGAACACCCCGAGCAACCTGTTGCTGGACAAACCGGTCAACGGGCCGCTGTCGAGCAAGTTCGGCGTGCGCCGCTTCTTCAATGGCGAAGAACGCAACCCGCATGCGGGCCTCGACTTCGCGGTGCCGGCAGGCACGCCGATCAAGACCCCGGCGGCGGGCAAAGTGATCCTCACCGGCAACTACTTCTTCAACGGCAACACAGTATTTGTCGATCACGGGCAGGGCTTTATCAGCATGTTCTGCCACATGTCGAAAATCGATGTGAAGGTCGGCGATCAACTGGCCCGTGGTGCAGTGGTTGGCAAGGTCGGCTCGACCGGGCGGGCGACCGGGCCGCACATGCACTGGAACATCAGCCTGAACGATGCGCGGGTGGATCCGGCGATTTTCATTGGTGCATTCCAGCCCTGAATTATGTATTGAGGCCAATGGCCTCTTCGCGGGCAAGCCCGCTCCCACAGGTTTCTCGGGTGTACATAATATTCGTGTACGACACGGACACTGTGGGAGCGGGCTTGCCCGCGAATGCGGTCTATCCAATCCGAAAATACTACTGACACCCGCCCAACATCAATTGCGCCCCAATCTGACCTTACGCAAACATCAACAAGAACCACCGAATTACACGCAATAAAATTCTGCAAAATCCAGTATTTCGAGTATTCCTCTCAATTTTTTTCGACTGCTTGCCATCCTCTCCCCTCGCGGTTAGGGTTGAAGGCATGAAAACCTCTCACACCCTTATTCAGCTTCGCCAGCACCGCAGTCTGTGCCTCGTCAGCGCACGACTGCCGGGCTGAATCGCTGCGCCTCGTCCCAAGCGTTTTCCCGAACATTCGTTCCACCGGCAGGCCGCCTCTTTTCGGCCCAGACAATAAGGAATTTCCCGATGAGCATGCTCAAAGACCCGTCTTCGAAATACCGCGCGTTCCCCGTCATCAATCTGCCGGATCGCACCTGGCCGTCGAAAACCATCGACGCCGCGCCGATCTGGTGCAGCTCCGACCTGCGTGACGGCAACCAGTCGCTGATCGAGCCGATGGACGCGGTGAAGAAGCTGCGCTTCTGGAAAACCCTCGTGCAGGTCGGCGTGAAGGAAATCGAAGCCTCGTTCCCGGCCGCTTCGCAGACCGACTTCGACTTCGTGCGTACCTTGATCGAAGAAGGCCACATCCCGGACGACACCACCATTCAGGTGCTGACCCAGGGCCGTGAAGACTTGATCGAGCGCACCTTCGAATCCCTGCGCGGGGCGAAGAAAGCCATCGTTCACCTGTACAACGCCACCTCGCCGTCTTTCCGTCGCATCGTCTTCAACCAGGACAAGGACGGCATCAAGGCCATCGCAGTGAACGCCGCCAAGCTGTTCGTCAAATACGCGGCGATGCAGCCGGACACCGAGTGGACGTTCGAATACTCGCCGGAAACCTTCAGCGCCACCGAACTGGAGTTTGCCAAGGAAGTCTGTGACGCGGTGATCGAGGTCTGGAACCCGACGCCTGAGCACAAGATGATCCTCAACCTGCCAGCCACTGTTGAATGCGCGACGCCGAACGTCTATGCCGACCAGATCGAATGGTTCGGCCGCAACATCAACCGTCGTGACAGCGTGATCATCAGCCTGCACACCCACAACGACCGTGGCACCGGCGTCGCCGCCACCGAGCTGGGCCTGATGGCCGGCGCGGATCGCGTCGAAGGCTGCCTGTTCGGCAACGGCGAGCGCACCGGTAACGTCGACCTCGTTACTGTCGCACTGAACATGTACACCCAGGGCGTTGACCCTGAGCTGGACTTCTCCGACATCGACGGCGTGCGCAAAGTCGTCGAAGAGTGCAACCAGATTCAGGTGCACCCGCGTCACCCGTACGTCGGCGACCTGGTTCACACCGCATTCTCCGGCTCGCACCAGGACGCGATCCGCAAGGGCTTCGCCCAGCAGAAACCGGATACCCTGTGGGAAGTGCCGTACCTGCCGATCGACCCGGCCGACATTGGCCGCAGCTACGAGGCGGTGATCCGCGTCAACAGTCAGTCGGGCAAGGGCGGCATCGCCTACTTGCTGGAGCAGGAATACGGCATCAGCCTGCCACGTCGCATGCAGATCGAGTTCAGCCAGGTGGTGCAGCGTGAAACCGACCGCCTCGGCCTGGAGATGACCGCCAAGCAGATCCACTCGCTGTTGATCAGCGAATACCTGCAAGCCAACACGCCTTACGCGCTGGTCAGCCACCGCCTGCAGGAAGAAAACGGCAACAGTGCCGTTGAAGTGGAAGTGGCGAGCAAGGGTCAGGGCGAAACCAACCTGCACTGGCGCGGCAAGGGCAACGGTGCGCTGGAAGCCCTGGTGGCCGGCCTGCCGGTCCCGGTGGAGATCATGGACTACAACGAACACGCCATCGGCGCAGGCACCAACGCCAAGGCAGCGGCTTACATCGAGCTGCGCGTGAACGGTGAACGTGCGGTGCACGGTGTGGGCATTGATGAAAACATCACCACCGCCAGCTTCAAGGCGCTGTTCAGTGCCCTGAACCGCTCGCTGAGCCAGCCTGAGGCGAAAGCAGCTTAAGCCTTCGCTGACATGCAAAAGGCCCCGGAATGCAAACGCCGGGGCCTTTTTGTTGAGGATCAAAAGATCGCAGCCTTCGGCAGCTCCTACATCGGGACAGCGTACATCCTGTAGGAGCTGCCGCAGGCTGCGATCTTTGGCTTTTCAGGTGAACTCGAAGGTATCCGCATCCAGATTCGCCGGAAAGCGCTCGCGATACGCCGCCAGTGGTGCCGCTTCCAGTACTGCTTTGAACACGCCGTCGGCCTCCCCCGCCGCCAGCAACGTCTCGCCCTGGAAATCCAGCACCTGACTGTCGCCGGTATAGGCAAAGCCCTTGCCGTCGGTGCCAATCCGGTTCACCGCCGCCACGTAGCACAGGTTTTCAATCGCCCGCGCCGGCAGCAAGCGGTTCCAGTGCAGACGCCGTGCGCCCGGCCAATTGGCGGTGTACAGCAGCAGATCGGTGTCCTGAGCATCGCGACTCCACACCGGGAAACGCAGGTCGTAGCAAATCAGCGGCCGAATCCGCCAGCCCTTGAGTTCGAACTGCACCTGACGCTCGCCGGGCGTGTAGTGATTGTGCTCGCCAGCCATACGGAACAGGTGGCGCTTGTCGTAATGCCAGACTTCACCGTCCGGGCGCGCCCACAGCAGGCGATTGCGATGGCTGCCATCCGCCGCCTGAATGATCACGCTGCCGGTGATCACCGCATTCAGTTTCGCGGCCTGCGCCTTCATCCACTTGCTGGTCGGGCCATGCTCGGCTTCGGCGAGGGTTTGCGACTCCATGGAGAAGCCAGTGGTGAACATCTCCGGCAGGATGATCAGGTCGGCGCCTCGGGCCTGCTCCAGCAACACCTCGAAGTGCTCGAGGTTGGCTTGACGGTCATGCCAGGCCAGGCTGGTCTGGATCAGCGCCAGATTGAGATCGGGCAATGCACTCAGATCACGCATAGTTTTGCCGCCGCTTCGCGCAGCGTCTCCTCGCGTTTGGCGAAGCACAGGCGCACCAGGCGCTGGCCTTGCGGTGGATTCTGATAGAACACCGACACCGGAATGCTCGCCACGCCGTGTTCGCGAGTCATCCAGATCGCCATGTCGACGTCGTTCAAGTCAGGACGAATCTGCGAGTAATCGACCAACTGGAAATACGTGCCGGTGACGCGGGTGAAGGTGAAGCGCGACGGCGTCAGCAAATCGCAGAACAGGTCGCGCTTGGCCTGATAGAAACCCGGCAGCTCTTCAACGTGCTCCGGGTGCTCGGCCATGTAATCGGCCAGGGCGTATTGCAGCGGCGTCACGCCGCAGAAACTGACGTACTGGTGCACCTTGCGCAGCTCGGCGGTCAGCGCCGGGGGCGCAACCACGTAGCCGGTTTTCCAGCCGGTGACGTGGTAGGTCTTGCCGAACGAACTGACCACAAACGCACGCTGATACAGCTCTTCGTGGGCCAACACGCTGACATGCGGCACGCCGTCAAACACCAGGTGTTCGTAGACTTCATCGCTGATCAGGTAGATGTCGCGCCCACGGATCAACTCTGCCAGTTGATCCAGTTCGGCACGGCTGATCAGCGCTCCGCTCGGGTTGTGCGGGGTATTGATGACGATCATTTTCGTGCGCGGGCTGAGGGCCGCGGCGAGCTTGTCGAAATCGATGGAGAAATCATCCGGGTTCAGTTGCACATGCACGCAGCGCCCCCCCGCCAACTGCGTCGCCGGTTCATAGCTGTCGTAGCACGGGTCGAACACGATGACTTCGTCGCCGCTGTGGATAACCGCCTGAATCGCACAGAATATCGCTTGGGTCGCACCCGGCGTGACGGTCACTTCGCTGTCGGCATCGACTTTCACGCCATAGCTGCGCGCGATCTTCGCCGCGATCTGCTCGCGCAGCGCCGGCAGGCCGGTCATCGGTGAATACTGGTTGTGGCCGCTGGCGATATGTCGACCGACCGCGTCACGCAGGGATTGCGGGCCGTCGAAGTCAGGGAAACCCTGGGACAGGTTGATCGCTCCGGTCTGTGCCGCGAGCTGAGACATCTGCGTGAAAATAGTGATGCCGACGTTCGGCAACTTACTGGTGATCATCGAGGGGTTCCCTGCTCTACACCCGGCTCTGACGGCGGCGCGGGAGAGCCCGAGAATAGCCCATCCGGCGCCCATAAAAAAAGGGCGCTCAACTGAGCACCCTTTTTATCGCCGAACCCTGTAGGAGCTGCCGCAGGCTGCGATCTTTTGATCTTGCCTTCAAAGCAAAGTCAAAAGATCGCAGGCTTCGCCAGCTCCCACAGAAGCGGTTGAGCATTCCCACACAATTGTGGGAACAATCAACTTGATCACTTCTTGTCGCGGCGCTTCTTGCTGGCTTTCTTGTTGTGCGACATCAAGCGACGCTTCTTGTTGACCTGGCGGTCGGTCAGCGTGTTCTTGTTGCCTTCGTACGGGTTCTCACCGCCCTTGAACTCGATGCGGATCGGCGTACCGACCAGCTTCAGCACACGGCGGTAAGTGTTCTCCAGATAGCGCACATACGACTTCGGCACTTTCTCGATCTGGTTACCGTGGATCACGATGATCGGCGGGTTCGCACCACCCAGGTGAGCGTAACGCAGCTTGATCCGGCGGCTGTTGACCATCGGCGGCTGGTGCTCGCTGACCGCGTCTTCGAGAATCTGCGTGAGGCGGCTGGTCGGCCAGCGGGTGACCGCGGACTTGAACGAGTTCTGCACCGAGGCATAGAGGTTGCCCACGCCAGTACCGTGCAATGCCGAGATGAAGTGGATGTCGGCGAAGTCGACGAAGAACAGACGACGTTGCAGCTCGACCTTCACAAAGTCGCGCTCGCTCGGGGTCATGCCGTCCCATTTGTTGATTGCGATCACCAACGCACGACCGGCTTCAAGGGCAAAGCCCAGCAGGTTGAGGTCGTGATCGACCACGCCTTCGCGGGCGTCCATCACGAAGATCACCACGTTGGCGTCTTTGATCGCCTGCAGGGTTTTGACCACGGAGAACTTTTCGACTTCTTCGTGAATCTTGCCGCGCTTGCGCACACCGGCGGTGTCGATCAGCGTGTACTTCTCGTCGTTACGCTCGAACGGGATGTAGATACTGTCGCGGGTGGTGCCAGGCTGGTCATAAACGATGACCCGGTCTTCACCGAGCATGCGGTTGACCAGGGTCGACTTGCCGACGTTCGGACGGCCGATGATGGCGATCTTGATCCCGTCTTTTTCGCTCGGGCCAGGAATGCGCTTGGCTTCCTCGCCTTCGGCGACGATCTCTTCTTCTTCGCCTTCCTGCGGCTCGTCTTCATCACGCGGGAAATCGCTCAGTGCCGCTTCCAGCAGTTGAGTGATACCACGGCCGTGAGCGCCGGCGATCGGGATCGCGTGGCCCATGCCCAGCGGGGCGAATTCGGCGCGGGCCATTTCCGGGTCGATGTTGTCGACCTTGTTGGCAACCACGTGGGAACGCTTGTTACGCTTGCGCAAGTGTTCGGCGATCATCTGGTCGGCGGCGGTGAAACCGGCCTTGGCATCTACCAGGAACAGCACAACATCCGCTTCTTCAATGGCCAGCAGCGACTGCTCGGCCATTTTTTCGTCCATACCATGCTCGTCACCGGAGATACCGCCGGTGTCGATCAGAATGTAGGAACGCCCTTGCCACTTGGCCTCACCGTACTGGCGATCACGGGTCAGACCGGACAAGTCGCCGACGATGGCGTCGCGAGTCCTGGTCAGGCGGTTGAACAAGGTGGATTTGCCGACGTTCGGTCGGCCCACCAGGGCGATTACGGGAACCATGCGGCTCTCCACTTCGTTATTTCAGAAAATACAAAAGCCGCTGCGAGGCAGCGGCTGGTGCTCGGGGCAACGCCGGTTAGCGCTGCAAGCCCCGGAAATCCGGGGCCGCTTGGGGGTTAACCCCAAGCATAGTTGTTACTTGATGGTCAGGGCTTCCAGTTTGCCGCTGTTGCCATACACATAGATCGTGTTGCCCACCACCAGCGGACGGGCACGCAGGCCGTCACTGTCGATACGCTCACGACCCACAAAACGACCGTCCACCTGGCTCAACAGGTGCAGGTAACCTTCCAGGTCACCGACGGCTACGTAGCTGGAGAACACTTCAGGAGCCGACAGTTGGCGGCGAGCCAGCGAGTCGTTGCTCCACAGTGCAGTGGTCGAACGCTCGTCCACGCCTTCAACGGTGCCCGAAGACAGGCTCACGTAGACGTTGCCAAAACCTTGGGCAACACCGGCATAGCTCGAAGCATCGCGCTGCCAGAGTTGACGACCGCTCTGCAGATCGAGTGCCGCAACGCGGCCCTGATAGCTGGCGACGTAAAGGGTTTCACCGGACAGCAGCAGACCGCCGTCAATGTCGACCACGCGCTCCAGTTCGGAACGACCGGTTGGAATCGCAACGCGCTGCTCCCAGACCGGCACGCCGTTGGAAATGTCCAGGGCAACCACTTTACCAGTCGACAGGCCAGCCACCGCGAGGCGGTTGGTCACGACGGGTGCGCTGGTGCCGCGCAGGGTCAGGACCGCAGGGGTACTGTCGTAAGTCCAGCGACGGTCGCCAGTGGCAGCGTCCAGACCGATCAGACGATCGTCCTGAGTCTGCACCACGACAACGTCACCGTTGTTGGCCGGCGGCGCGAGGACTTCGCTGGAAACCCGGGCGCGCCACTTCTCTTCGCCGTTGATGGCGTCGAGGGCAACGATTTCACCCTTGAGGGTACCGATCGTGACCAGACCGTAACCCACGCCAACGGCGCCGGAAACAGGCAGTTCAAGATCCTTTTTCCACTTCACGTCGCCATTGCCGCGATCCATGGCCATAACAATGCCGGTCACATCGGCCGCGTAGATGGTGTCACCATCAATCGCCGGAACCAGCATGTTATAGGTTTCGCCCTGACCGTCACCGATCGAACGGCTCCACTGCTTTTGCAGAACCACTTCTTCTTTGAAGTCGGTCAGCTCGGCCGGTGGCAGTTCTTTTTTGCTGTTGCTGCTGCAACCCGCGGCCAGAATGGCCAGAGCCAGCAATGCTGCATGCTTCCAACGGATCACGTCACGCATCCCCTTTGGCCAGGTCGTCGAGCTTGATTTGAAGGCCACCGACTGCCGCTTCATCCGACAGTGCCGCCTTGGCTTTTTGATAAGCGGTGTTCGCCTCGTCGGTACGACCCAACTGAACCAGCAAGTCACCCTTGAGTTCTTCGCGAGTGGCCAGGAACGCCTTATCGGCATCGCCGTCGAGCAGCTTCAAGGCTTCATCAGCCTTGTTCTGCGCACCCAGCACCTGAGCCAGACGCTGACGGGCGATTTCGCCCAGCGCCGGGTTGGCCGGTTTGGCAACGATGGCCTTGAGTTCGGTGGCGGCGTCGTCAAGCTTGCCGCTGTCGACCGCTACCTTGGCCACGAACAAGCTGCCGTACTGCGCGTACGCGGTGCCGCCGAATTCGCTGTTGAGCTTGCCGGCCAGGTCCGCAACGCGTGCAGCGTCAGGCTTGCCATCCGGAGTCAGCGTGGTTTCCAGCAGTTGCTGATAGAGCACCGAGGCGCCTTGCGACTGGTTGCTCTGATACTTGTGAAAAGCCTGCCAGCCGAACACGATGACCAGCGCCAACAGGCCGCCGGTGACCAGAGGTTTGCCGTTGCGTGTCCACCAGTCCTTCAAATCCGCCAACTGTTCGTCTTCGGTACTCGACACCCCAATACTCCTTAATCGCTAAATCGGCTGTTTGGACAGCTTCAACCCTGCACGACGCAGGTGGCCAGGTGAGCGGCAAGCGCATCCCAGGCAATGCTTTGTTGTTCGCCCTGGCCACGCAGGGGTTTGAAACCTACCACTTGCTGGGCCATTTCGTCGTCACCCAGGATCAGTGCATACAGCGCACCGCTCTTGTCGGCTTTCTTGAACTGGCTTTTGAAGCTGCCGGCGCCGGCATTGACTTGCAGACGCAGGTTTGGAAGCTGGTCACGTACACGCTCGGCCAGGGCCAGACCGGCCAGTTCGGCCTGCTCGCCAAAGGCGCAGAGGTAGACGTCGACCTGACGGGAGATTTCTTCCGGGATCTGCTCCAGGGTTTCGAGCATCAACACCAGACGCTCGATGCCCATGGCGAAACCGACGCCAGCGGTCGGCTTGCCGCCCATCTGCTCGACCAGACCGTCGTAACGACCACCCGCGCAGACAGTGCCCTGGGCGCCGAGCTTGTCGGTGACCCATTCGAATACGGTTTTGCTGTAGTAATCGAGGCCACGTACCAGTTTCGGGTTGAGCACGTACGGGATGCCAACCGCGTCCAGACGCGCCTTCAGACCTTCGAAGTGCGCACGGGACTCGTCGTCTAGGTAGTCGGCCATTTTCGGCGCATCGACCAATACCGCCTGAGTGTCGGCATTTTTGGTGTCGAGCACGCGCAGCGGGTTGGTTTTCAGGCGACGCTGGCTGTCCTCGTCGAGCTTGTCGTGGTGCGCCGAGAGGTACTCGACCAGCGCTTCACGATAGCGACCACGGGACTCGCTGGTGCCCAGACTGTTGAGTTCGAGCTTGACCGCATCACGGATACCCAGTTCGCCCCACAGGCGCCAGGTCATGATGATCAACTCGGCATCGATGTCCGGGCCGTCGAGGTTGAACACCTCCAGACCGATCTGGTGGAACTGGCGATAACGGCCTTTCTGCGGACGCTCGTGGCGGAACATCGGGCCGATGTACCAGAGTTTCTGCACCTGACCACCGCCGGTGATGCCGTGCTCGAGCACCGCACGCACACACGCTGCGGTGCCTTCCGGACGCAGAGTCAGGGAGTCGCCGTTGCGATCTTCGAAGGTGTACATCTCTTTTTCGACGATGTCGGTCACTTCACCGATCGAGCGCTTGAACAGCTCGGTGAATTCGACAATCGGCATGCGGATCTGCTTGTAACCGTAGTTATCCAGCAAACGCGCGACTGTACCCTCGAAATAACGCCACAGCGGGGTCTGTTCGGGCAGGATGTCGTTCATGCCACGAATGGCTTGCAGAGACTTGCTCACTTTAAATCCTTAAATTCGTTCGGCTTTCAGTCAGGCTCAGCCGCGCGCGATGACCGCTGCGTCAGCTTCGACCTTCTCGGCCGCTTTCTCGCGGATCAGCTTTTCCAGCTCGTCCACCAGATTGTCATTCGTCAGTTTCTGCGACGGCTTGCCGTCGATGTAAATCAGGTTTGGCGTGCCGCCGGTCAAGCCGATATGGGCTTCCTTGGCTTCGCCGGGGCCGTTGACCACGCAACCGATCACCGCGACATCCAGCGGCACCAGCAGGTCTTCAAGGCGCCCTTCCAGCTCGTTCATGGTCTTGACCACATCGAAGTTCTGCCGCGAGCAGCTCGGGCAGGCGATGAAGTTGATGCCACGGGAACGCAGATGCAAAGACTTGAGAATGTCGTAACCGACCTTCACTTCCTCGACCGGATCGGCCGCCAGCGAGATGCGGATAGTATCGCCAATCCCCTCGGCGAGCAGCATACCTAGGCCCACGGCGGATTTCACTGTGCCCGAACGCAAACCACCGGCTTCGGTGATGCCCAGGTGCAGCGGCTGGACGATTTCCTTGGCCAGCAGACGGTAGGCTTCAACGGCCATGAACACGTCGGAGGCTTTCACGCTGACCTTGAAGTCCTGGAAATTCAGGCGTTCGAGGTGCTCGACGTGACGCAGCGCGGACTCGACCAGGGCCGCCGGGGTCGGCTCGCCGTATTTCTTCTGCAGGTCTTTTTCCAGCGAGCCGGCGTTGACGCCGATGCGGATCGGAATCCCGCGATCACGGGCGGCATCGACCACGGCGCGCACACGGTCTTCACGACCGATGTTGCCCGGGTTGATGCGCAGGCAGTCCACACCCAGTTCGGCGACGCGCAGCGCGATCTTGTAGTCGAAGTGGATGTCGGCAACCAGTGGCACCTTGACCAGTTGCTTGATCCTGCCGAACGCCTCGGCGGCGTCCATGTCCGGTACCGAAACGCGGACGATGTCGACGCCGGCCGCTTCCAGACGATTGATCTGGGCGACGGTGGCAGCCACATCATTGGTGTCGCTGTTGGTCATGCTCTGCACAGCGATGGGCGCATCGCCGCCAACAGGTACGTTACCGACCCAGATCTTGCGCGAAACGCGACGTTTGATTGGAGATTCGCCGTGCATGACTTATTGACCCAACTTCAGGCGAGCAGTCTCGCCACTGGTGAACGGAGCGATATCGACCGGTTGGCCGTTGTAGCTGACCTGTGCGGCGCGAGCCACACCCAGGCGCACCGCCAGTGGCGGTTTGCCGGAAACCGAAACGCTGTCGCCTTTGTGTTTCAGACCGCTGAACAGCACTTTGCCGCGACCATCGGTGACCTGTGCCCAGCAATCGGCGGTGAACTGCAGTTGCACCTGGCCGTCGCCAGCCGCTGGGACAGCTGCTTCTGCGGTCGGCGCAGGGGTAGCCGCGACCACTGGTGCGGTGACCGTCGGCGCTGGTGTGGCCGGGGCATTCGGTGCCGGAGTCGCCGGAGCCGCCACAGCCGGGGCCGGTGTATGAACCGGTGCCGCCGGCGTGGTCGCAGCCGGGGCGGCGGGTGCGGTGGCCGGAGCAACCGGCTCGGCACCGGTCGATTCAGCGGTGGTTTCCGATTGCGGCAGGGCCAGCGCGGTTGCGCCTTCGGCCTGACCTTCGGCAACGGCCTGGTCTTCCGGCTCGTCGATCGGGTGAATCTGTGTGGTGCCGTCGGCGCCTTCGACTTCAACGTGCTCAGGGGCCAGGCTGGTCACGTCCTTGCTGCGCTGCGACGTCTGATCCTGCCACCAGACGAAACCGCCGCCGATGACCGCGACCAGCAACAGCAGGCTGACAATACGCAAAATAGTGTGTGAAACCCGCACCGGCTCTTCGATACGACCCAGCGCATGCACGTTGCTGCCCTGTGAGTCGGTGCCGGTGGACTGGTCGAATTGCTGAACCAGAACGGTCTGGTCCATGCCAAGCAACTTGGCGTAAGCGCGAATGTAGCCACGAGCGAAAGTATGCCCCGGCAGCTTGTCGAAAGCGCCAGCCTCAAGATTGCTCAGGGAAGTCACGGTGAGGTTGAGCTTGAGGGCCACTTCGGCCAGCGACCAGCCATTGCTTTCGCGTGCCTGGCGCAAGGTCTCACCGGGATTAACGCGAGTCGCTGCTACAACTTCGGGATGCGCCGCTTTCATCATTGCTCCGACAGGTATTGCTGATATTCCGGCGTACCGGGATAGAGTCGTTTTAATTGCAGGCCGTAACTGGCGGCCTTGTCGCGATCTTCAAACACTTTTGCCAGCCGAACGCCGAGCAATAGACTACGTGCATTTTGCTCGGTTAGCAGGCTGAAACGGTCGTAATAGTCACGCGCGGGCACATAATGCCTGTCTTCGAAGGACAACTCAGCCATTTCCAGCAAAGCGCGCGGTTGTTGACGGTTCAGCCGCAGGGCTTTTTCCAGTTGCTGCTGCGCCAGATCCCGCTGCCCGAGCTTCGAGGCGGTCATGCCGAGGTTCTCGAACACCCGCGAACGCTCAGGATACAGGGTATCGGCGGCTGCCTGCTCAAAACGCTCGTAGGCTTCCTTGTAACGCTGTTCTTCGTAGAGAAAACTGCCGTAGTTATTGAGGATTCGTGCATCGGCGGGACGCGAGGACAGGGCTTTGCGGAAATGCTCATCGGCCAGTTTCGGCTCCATTTCGGCCTGGAACACCAGCCCGAGGGCAGCATTGGCATCAGGATCGGAGCCGTCCAGCTCCAGCGCCTTCTTCAGCGGCACCTTGGCGCGCTCGGTCATCCCTTGCTGCAAGTATCCCAGTCCCAGCTGCACGTAGGCGGCACGCGCTTCGTCGCGGCCCTTGCTGGTCTTCATCGGGTTGTAGTCACCCGACAGGACACAACCAGCACACAGGCTGGCCATCAGCAACAGCAGCGCAAAGCGCAGGGACATAGAGATCCTCTCTTAGTTAGTGTTCGCGGCGTTCTGTGCCATATCGCTGTCGGCGCTCAACTCGCGCACGGCGATGTAACGTTCGCTGCGACGGGTGCGATCCAGCACCTGCCCTACCAATTGACCACATGCGGCGTCGATGTCTTCACCACGGGTGGTGCGGACAGTGACGTTAAAGCCGGCCTGATGCAACTGATCCTGGAACCGACGAATGGCATTGTTGCTCGGCCGCTCGTAACCGGAATGCGGGAACGGGTTGAACGGAATCAGGTTGATCTTGCACGGAATGTCTTTGAGCAACTCGATCATTTCCACCGCATGCTCAAGCTTGTCGTTGACGTCCTTGAGCAAGGTGTACTCGATGGTCAGCACACGTTTCTCGCCCAGTGCGGACATGTAGCGCTGGCACGACTCGAGCAGCATCTTAAGCGGATATTTCTTGTTGATCGGCACCAATTGGTTACGCAATGCGTCATTCGGTGCGTGCAGGGACAACGCCAGGGAGACGTCGATGTGCTTGGCCAGCTCATCGATCATCGGCACCACGCCCGAAGTGGACAGGGTCACGCGGCGCTTGGAGATCCCGTAGCCCAGGTCATCCATCATCAGATGCATGGCGGCCACGACGTTGTCGAAGTTCAGCAGCGGTTCGCCCATGCCCATCATCACCACGTTGGTGATGGCGCGGTCGATGGTAGCCGGAACACTGCCGAAGGATTTGTTGGCAATCCACACCTGACCGATGACTTCGGCGGCGGTGAGGTTGCTGTTGAAGCCTTGCTTGCCGGTGGAGCAGAAACTGCAGTCCAGGGCACAGCCTGCCTGGGACGAAACGCACAGAGTCCCGCGTTTGCCCTGGGGAATGTACACGGTCTCGACACAGCTGCCGGACGCCACGCGCACCACCCACTTGCGGGTGCCGTCGCTGGAAATGTCCTCGCTGACCACTTCGGGACCACGGACCTCAGCAACAGCCTTGAGCTTTTCGCGCAAGGCCTTGCTGACGTTCGTCATGGCGTCGAAATCATCGACGCCAAAGTGGTGAATCCATTTCATTACCTGACCGGCACGGAAACGCTTCTCCCCGATTGAGTCGAAGAATTTTTCCATTTCCGGCTGGGTCAGACCCAGCAGGTTTGTTTTCACAGTCGATGTCGTCATGGATTCACCTTCACTCTTTAAGCAATGCTTAGCGAGTGGTTACTTCAGTAGCTGCGAAGAAGTACGAGATTTCGCGAGCAGCAGCGGCTTCGGAGTCCGAACCGTGAACGGCGTTGGCGTCGATCGACTCGGCGAAGTCAGCACGGATGGTGCCGGCAGCAGCTTCTTTAGGGTTGGTAGCGCCCATCAGCTCACGGTTGCGAGCGATAGCGTTTTCGCCTTCCAGAACCTGAACAACCACTGGACCGGAGATCATGAAAGCAACCAGGTCACCGAAGAAACCGCGCTCTTTGTGCTCAGCGTAGAAGCCTTCAGCTTCGGCTTTGGACAGCTGCTTCATTTTCGAAGCAACCACTTTCAGACCAGCCTTTTCGAAACGGGTAACGATTTCGCCGGCAGCGCCTTTAGCAACGGCGTCAGGCTTGATGATGGAGAAAGTACGTTGAACAGCCATGGTGTAACTCCAGAAACAGTAATTTGCGAAAAATTAAACCCGCGAATTATACGCGGGTTCTTGGGTATTGCCTAACCTGCGAGGACGATCAGTCCAATTCTTCAGCCCAGAGCGTCTGAACCGCTTCCAACACTTTCTCGCCGACACGGCCAGAGGTGTTGTCAAAATCCGGCAGCTCTTTGATCCATTGCTGCAGATCGACGAAATTGACAGAGAACGGGTCTACACCCGGCTTGGCTTCGGCCAATTCTTCTGCAATGCGTTGAACATCATTCCAACCGTAGCTCATGACAGTCTTACCAGTCAGTGCGGCGCTTCGGCCGCATGGTTAAGCGAATATTTCGGAATCTCGACGGTGAGGTCTTCTTCACCAACGATAGCCTGACAGGCCAGGCGCGATTGCGCTTCCAGACCCCAGGCGCGATCGAGGAAGTCTTCTTCCAGCTCGTCCGCCTCTTCCAGCGAGTCGAAACCCTCGCGGATGATGCAGTGGCAAGTGGTGCAGGCGCAGACGCCGCCGCAGGCACTTTCCATCTCGATATGGTGTTCATGGGCCAGCTCGAGAATCGAAGTGCCAGGCTCAGCCTCGACGACCATCCCTTCAGGGCAGAACTTCTCGTGGGGCAGAAAAATGACCTGCGGCATCAGATATCCTCGATTTCATTCAGATTGCGCCCCGACAGAGCGGCTTTCACCGTCAGATCCATGCGGCGGGCAGCAAAAGCATCAGTCACTTGCGACAGACGCTTGGTCTGTTGCTCGATGGCGTAACCATCGGTGCCTTTCATCAGTTCGGCCAGTTCCTGCATCTGCAACTCGATAACCATGCGCTCTTCGGCGTCGAGCAAACGCTCGCCATCGGCCTCCAGAGCGCCCTGCACCGCCTCGATCAGACGCTGGGCATCGACTTGCTGCTCGCGCAGGACGCGGGCGACCTTGTCGTCGTTGGCGTGCTGGAACGAGTCCTTGAGCATCTTGGCGATTTCACCGTCGGTCAGACCGTAGGACGGCTTGACCTGAATGCTCGCCTCAACGCCCGAACCCAGTTCACGGGCAGACACGCTGAGCAGACCGTCGGCATCGACCTGGAAGGTCACGCGAATCTTCGCCGCGCCGGCTACCATCGCCGGAATGCCGCGCAGTTCGAAGCGTGCCAGGGAGCGGCAGTCGCTGATCAGCTCGCGCTCACCCTGCAACACATGGATCGCCATGGCCGACTGACCATCTTTATACGTGGTGAAATCCTGCGCGCGGGCCACCGGAATGGTGGTGTTGCGCGGAATCACCTTCTCCATCAGCCCGCCCATGGTTTCCAGCCCCAGGGACAATGGAATCACGTCGAGCAGCAACAGTTCGCCACCATCACGCTTGTTGCCAGCCAGCGTATCCGCCTGGATCGCGGCCCCGATGGCCACCACTTGATCCGGGTCGATTTCGGTCAATGGCTGACGACCGAAGGCTTCGGCAACGGCCTCGCGAACACGCGGCACACGGGTCGAACCACCGACCATGACCACGGCATGCACGTCTTCCAGTTCGACACCGGAATCACGCACGGCGCGGCGGCAGGCTTTCAGGCTGCGGGCAATCATTGGCTCGATCAGCGCATCGAAGGCTTCGCGGGTCAGCTGCGCTTTCCAGTCACCGTAGGCGACTTCGACGCTGGGCGCGTCGGTCAGGGCCTCTTTGGCCGCGCAGGCGGTTTGCAGCAGATTGCGTTGCGCACCCGGGTCGAGATCGGCGGACAAGCCGGCGCTCTCGATGATCCAGCCAGCAATCGCGTGATCGAAGTCATCGCCGCCCAGCGCGCTGTCGCCGCCGGTGGCCAGCACTTCGAATACGCCGCCAGTCAGACGCAGAATCGAAATATCGAAGGTGCCGCCGCCCAGGTCATAGATTGCGACCAGACCTTCGGCGTGTTGATCCAGACCATACGCCACCGCGGCAGCAGTCGGCTCGTTGAGCAAGCGCAGCACGTTCAGACCGGCGAGTTTCGCCGCATCCTTGGTGGCCTGACGCTGAGCATCGTCGAAATACGCCGGAACAGTAATCACCGCACCGACCAGTTCGCCACCCAGGGTCGCTTCAGCACGCTGACGCAGCACCTTGAGGATGTCGGCGGAGACTTCGACCGGGCTTTTCGGGCCTTGCACGGTGTCGATGAACGGCATGTGCGATTCGCCACCGACAAAGCGGTACGGCAGTTGCTCGCCCAATTGCTTGACGTCGGACAGACCACGGCCCATCAGGCGCTTGACCGACAGTACAGTGTTCAAGGGATCGGAGGACGCGGCCAGCTTGGCCGACTCGCCAACCTCGACGCGGTCGGCGTGATAACGCACGGCGGACGGCAGGATGACCTGCCCGTCAGCGTCGGCCAGTGGTTCGGAAAGACCACTGCGCAACGCAGCGACCAGCGAATTGGTAGTGCCCAAGTCGATCCCCACAGCCAGACGACGCTGGTGTGGTTGAGGACTTTGGCCGGGTTCGGCGATCTGCAGTAGGGCCATCGTGATCAGGACTTATCTGTATATCAGGCGTGCGACCGGAGCGGCACTGGGTTAATCGTCGAGGCGCTCTTCTAACTGGCGCACTTCGTAGGTGAGCTTGTCGAGGAACTGCATGCGCCGCATCAGGCGTTCGGCCTGCTCGCGTTGCGCCGCATCATCCCAACAGGCTGCGAAGCTTTCGTTCAACTGTTCCTGAGCGACTTTCAAGCGACGCTTGAATACCGCGACACCGTCGAGGTCGGCGCTGTCCTGGAGGTCTTCGAGCTCTTCGCGCCACTGCATCTGCTGCAAGAGAAACTCGGGATCATGCACCGTGACTTCCATCGGCACTTCATGCCCGCTGATGGTCAGCAGGTAGCGTGCGCGCTGGGCAGGACTCTTGAGCGTCTGGTAGGCATCGTTGAGCCGCGCAGACTGCTCGAGCGCCGACCGCTGCTCGCGCTCGGAAGCGTCGGCAAAGCGGTCAGGATGAACACCGCGCGCCAACTCACGATAGCGCGTGGCCAGTTGCTCGAGATCCAGGCGAAAGCTCGGTTGCAGCTCGAATAAAGCGAAATGACAAGGAATACCCACGACAAGCCTCAGATGTTGAAGCTTTCGCCGCAGCCACATTCACCGCGTACGTTGGGGTTGTTGAACTTGAAGCCTTCGTTCAACCCTTCCTTGACGAAATCGAGCTCGGTGCCGTCCAGGTAAGCCAGGCTTTTCGGGTCGATGATCACTTTCTCGCCGTGACTTTCGAACACCTGATCCTCGGCAACCACCTCGTCGACAAACTCCAGCACGTAGGCAAGGCCGGAACAGCCCGTGGTGCGAACACCCAGACGAATCCCTTCACCTTTGCCGCGCCCGTCGAGGGAGCGTCGCACGTGTCGAGCAGCCGCTTCTGTCATGCTGATAGCCATCGTTGACTCCTTACTCGTCGCGCAATGCTTAGATCAAGCCTTTCTTCTGCTTGTAGTCGCGAACAGCCGCTTTGATAGCGTCTTCAGCGAGTACCGAGCAGTGGATTTTCACTGGCGGCAGGGCCAATTCTTCGGCCAGCTGAGTGTTCTTGATGGTCTCGGCTTCGTCCAGGGTCTTGCCCTTCATCCACTCGGTGGCCAGGGAGCTGGAAGCGATTGCCGAACCGCAGCCGTAGGTCTTGAACTTGGCGTCTTCGATAACGCCCTGATCGTTGACCTTGATCTGCAGACGCATCACGTCGCCGCACGCCGGAGCGCCAACCATGCCGGTGCCGACATCCGGATCTTCCGCGTTCATCTTGCCGACGTTGCGCGGGTTTTCGTAGTGGTCGATGACCTTTTCACTGTAAGCCATGGTGCTTAATCCTCACTCATCAGAGAGTCGCTCTTTAAACCCTGCAACCTTGGGTCGCAGGGTCGGTTCGCGGCGACTTGAAATCAGTGTGCCGCCCACTCGATTTTCGAAATGTCGACACCGTCTTTGTACATGTCCCACAGCGGCGACAGCGCGCGCAGCTTGGTAACGGCCTCGCAGACCTTCTGCGCGGCGTAGTCGATTTCTTCTTCGGTGGTGAAACGGCCGAAGGTGAAACGGATCGAGCTGTGTGCCAGTTCGTCGTTGCGGCCCAGGGCGCGCAGAACGTACGAAGGCTCCAGGGACGCCGAGGTGCAGGCCGAACCGGACGATACCGCCAGATCCTTGAGCGCCATGATCAGCGACTCGCCTTCAACGTAGTTGAAGCTCAGGTTCAGGTTGTGCGGAACGCGGGCGGTCAGGCTGCCGTTGACGTACAGCTCTTCCAGATGCTCGACCTGCTTGTAGAAGCGGTCGCTCAGGGCTTTGATGCGCACGTTTTCGGCAGCCATGTCTTCCTTGGCTACACGGAACGCTTCGCCCATGCCGACGATCTGGTGCGTCGCCAGGGTGCCGGAACGCATGCCACGCTCGTGACCACCGCCGTGCATGGTCGCTTCGATGCGCACACGCGGCTTGCGGCTGACGTACAGCGCGCCGATACCTTTAGGGCCGTAGGTTTTGTGGGCGGAGAACGACATCATGTCGACTTTCAGCTTCTGCAGGTCGATCTCGACCTTGCCGGTGGACTGAGCCGCGTCGACGTGGAACAGGACGCCCTTCGAACGAAGCAGTTCGCCAATGGCAGCGATGTCGTTGATGGTGCCGATTTCGTTGTTCACATGCATCACCGACACCAGAATGGTGTCCTCGCGCAGTGCCGCTTCGATCATCGCCGGAGTGATCAGGCCGTCTTCGGTCGGCTCGAGGTAGGTCACTTCGAAACCTTCACGCTCCAGTTGGCGCATGGTGTCGAGGACAGCCTTGTGCTCGATCTTGGAGGTGATCAGGTGCTTGCCCTTGGAAGCGTAGAAATGTGCCGCACCCTTGATAGCCAGGTTGTCGGACTCGGTAGCGCCCGAGGTCCAGACGATTTCACGCGGGTCGGCATTGACCAGATCGGCCACCTGACGACGGGCGTTTTCGACGGACTCTTCAGCTTTCCAGCCGAACACGTGGGAACGGGACGCCGGGTTACCGAAGTTTCCGTCGACCAGCAGGCATTCACTCATCTTTTGCGCAACGCGCGGATCGACCGGGGTGGTCGCAGAGTAATCAAGGTAAATCGGCAATTTCATGGACTATCTCCTAAATCAGGGCTGGCGTTCCGCTAGCTCTTCGGCTGTCATTCGACGGCGGACGCTTCAATCTTGTCCAGGCGTGGCGCCTTGCTGTTGCAACGGCGCTGGTCCTGACGCTGGGCTACTTCTTGCACCTCACGGCGAGTTACAAGATCAGCCAAGCTGATACCACTTAGAAATTCGTGAATCTGCAGGCTCAGGTCGCACCACAGGTGATGGGTCAGGCAGGTGTCACCGGAATGGCAATCGCCCTGGCCCTGGCACTTGGTAGCATCAACCGATTCGTTGACCGCATCGATCACCTGCGCCACCTGGATGCCCTGCATGTCGCGCGACAGCTGATAACCACCGCCAGGACCGCGAACACTGGAAACCAGGTTACTGCGGCGCAGCTTGGCGAAAAGCTGTTCGAGATAGGACAGGGAGATGCCTTGGCGCTCGGAGATATCGGCCAGGGACACCGGCCCGTGCTGCGCATGCAACGCCAGGTCAAGCATGGCGGTCACGGCGTATCGGCCTTTTGTAGTCAGTCGCATGGACAATTACCACGGAGTTCGGAATGGGCGGGAGTATGCAATTCCCGAGCATTTAAGTCAACTATAAGACCTAGTGCTTTAGTCGGGTTTACCCGCAAAAGAGCGCGCGCATCATAGCAGGGTCTGCGGCCTAATGGCACACCACCCTGCCGATGGAACCTGTAGGAGCTGCCGAAGGCTNTGCTGCCAATCAAGATCAAAAGATCGCAGCCTTCGGCAGCTCCTACATAGACGAGTCAGCCGGCTTTGGATTCGTCTTTGCCTTTGACGCAGGCGAAGTCTTCTTCGCGCAGCTCCGGTAGATCTTTCGCACAGTAATTACTGCCCAGATCCTTCAGCGCGCCGCACATCCCCTCCAGCCGCCCGTCCACCGCCTGCAGGTGATCGAGCAACTGACCGATGGCACGCGCCACCGGGTCAGGCATGTCTTCGCTGACGCCGTATGCATCAAAACCGATCTTCTCCGCCATGGCTTTGCGCTTGGCGTCCTGTTCTTCATCAGACTTGACGATGATCCGACCCGGAATCCCCACCACCGTGGCACCGGGTGGCACCTCTTTGGTCACGACGGCGTTGGAGCCGACTTTGGCACCCGCCCCCACCGTGAACGGCCCGAGCACTTTGGCGCCGGCGCCCACGACAACGCCGTCACCCAGCGTCGGGTGGCGCTTGCCCTTGTTCCAGCTGGTGCCACCGAGGGTCACGCCCTGATAAATGGTCACGTCATCGCCGATCTCGGCGGTCTCACCGATGACGATGCCCATGCCGTGATCAATAAAGAAACGCCGACCGACCTTGGCCCCCGGATGAATCTCGATCCCGGTCAACCAGCGCCCGAAGTTCGACACCAGCCGCGCCAGCCATTTCAGCTCGTTGCGCCACAGCATTCCGGCCAACCGATGAATCCAGATCGCGTGCATACCGGGGTAGCAGGTCAGGACTTCAAAAGCGTTCCGAGCCGCCGGGTCTCGATGGAATACGCTCTGGATATCTTCACGCAAACGCTCAAACATCATTCAGTCCTTCCGCTTAAGAAGCTCACCACGGGCCGCTTTCTGGGTTTCCGTGAGGATGCCACGCAAAATATTCATTTCCGCCCGGCTGACCGAGCTGCGTCCGTACAACCGGCGCAGGCGCGCCATCAAGTGCCGCGGCTTTTCCGGATCAAGAAACTCGATGGCGACCAGCGTCTGCTCCAGATGCTCATAAAAGCGCTCCAGCTCATCCATCGTCGCGAGCTCGGCACTTTTCACCGAGGCCACTTCTTCTTTCTCGATCTTGGTCGGCTGCCCTTGAGCGGCCAGCCAGGCCATGCGCACTTCATAGCTCAACACCTGCACCGCCGCCCCGAGGTTCAACGAACTGAACTCAGGATCGGAGGGGATGTGCACATGAAAGTGACATCGCTGCAACTCCTCATTGGTCAGGCCGGAGTCCTCACGACCGAACACCAGCGCGATCTCCGCGCCCTGCCCGGCCTCCTCGACCACTTTGCTGCCGCATTCGCGGGGATCGAGCAGCGGCCAGGGAATGCGCCGGTCACGGGCGCTGGTGCCGAGCACCAGATTGCAGCCGACCAAAGCGTCTTCCAAGGTGGCGACGACTTGTGCGTTTTCAAGAATATCCCCGGCACCGGAAGCACGGGCATCGGCTTCGTGGTGCGGAAACAGGCGCGGCTCGACCAGCACCAGCCGCGACAGACCCATGTTTTTCATGGCGCGCGCGGCCCCGCCGATGTTGCCGGGGTGGCTGGTATTGACCAGGACGACACGAATGTTCTGCAACAAGGGAGGCGCTCTCGGACACAGGAAAGGGGTGCAAATCTTACAGAACAGCCTACCGTTAAGCTATGAAAGCGAACAGCGACCTTCACCTGAAGAAAAGTTCTGATAGAATGCGCGGCTTTCTTTAACAACCTTAGGTGACACATCCATGCAGCCCATGCTGAATATCGCGCTGCGCGCCGCCCGCAGCGCCAGTGAACTGATCTTCCGCTCCATCGAGCGCCTGGATACCATCAAGGTCGACGAAAAAGACGCCAAGGATTATGTATCCGAGGTAGATCGCGCCGCCGAACAGAAAATCATCGATGCGCTGCGCAAGGCTTACCCGAATC
The DNA here is from genome assembly GCF_052045635.1 of Pseudomonas sp. 22189. Classification (NCBI taxonomy): domain Bacteria; kingdom Pseudomonadati; phylum Pseudomonadota; class Gammaproteobacteria; order Pseudomonadales; family Pseudomonadaceae; genus Pseudomonas; species Pseudomonas sp. 22189. Next base: position 87,839 of record NZ_JBQEPG010000020.1, on the reverse strand, counting down.
ACTCGATCCAGGGTGAAGAGACCGGCATGCACGTCGGTAACGGCATTGAAGGCGAAGAATACCTGTGGATCATCGATCCGCTGGACGGCACCACCAACTTCCTGCGCGGCATTCCTCACTTTGCGGTCAGCATTGCCTGCAAATACCGTGGTCGCCTGGAACACGCGGTGGTTCTGGATCCGGTTCGCCAGGAAGAATTCACCGCCAGCCGTGGTCGCGGCGCTCAGCTGAATGGTCGCCGCCTGCGCGTGAGCGGTCGCACCAGCCTCGAAGGCGCCCTGCTGGGCACCGGCTTCCCGTTCCGTGACGACCAGATGGACAACCTCGACAACTACCTGGGCATGTTCCGCGCCCTGGTTGGCCAGACTGCCGGCATCCGCCGCGCCGGTTCCGCCAGCCTGGACCTGGCCTATGTGGCCGCCGGTCGTTTCGACGCGTTCTGGGAGTCGGGCCTGTCCGAGTGGGACATGGCGGCTGGCGCCCTGTTGATTCAAGAAGCCGGCGGCCTGGTGAGCGACTTCACCGGCGGTCACGATTTCCTTGAAAAAGGCCACATCGTTGCCGGCAACACCAAATGCTTCAAGGCAGTACTGACGGCGATCCAGCCGCACCTGCCGGCTTCGCTGAAGCGCTAAGCTTCCCGCAAAAAGCAAAAAGCACCCTTCGGGGTGCTTTTTTTATGCCTGGAATTCGATCTTCAGATCACCAAAACCTTCATGTGGGAGCGAGCCTGCTCGCGAATGCGGTATNACATCAATATTGACTGTCAGAATGCATTCGCGAGCAGGCTCGCTCCCACAAGAAATCCGGGTTTAGCCAGAAATTCCGGGCACAAAAAAGCACCCCGCAGGGTGCTTCTTGTTAAACAGTCAGCGCTTACTGACCCGGCTGATTCTGCGACAGAATCAACTTGCCTTCCTTGTCGACCGGAATCTGGTTGCCCGGATCACGATCCATCCGCACTTTGCCTTCCTTGCCATCCAGCGAATAACGCACGTCGTAACCGACGACCTTGTCGCTGATGTCATTCACCGTGTTACAGCGAGTCTGGGTGGTGGTGTAGGTGTCACGGTTCTGCATACCTTCCTGCACCTTGTTACCGGCATAACCACCACCGACCGCGCCAGCAACCGTCGCAATCTTCTTGCCGGTACCGCCGCCGATCTGGTTACCCAGCAAACCACCCGCTACCGCACCAATCGCGGTACCGAGAATCTGGTGTTGATCCTTGACCGGCGCCTGGCGGGTTACAGCAACATCCTTGCACACTTCACGTGGAGTCTTGATCTGTGTTTTGACCGGTTCTACGGCCAGTACTTGCGCATACTCAGGGCCGCTTTTAACCAGGCTGTAGGTGGCAACAGCACCCCCGGCAGTCACACCGACAGCACCCAATACCGCACCAACCAGCAACGACTTGTTCACATGAACCTCCTGACCATCACATGCGGGACGCGCCCGCGCTTCTCCCAGCCTTGGAGCATAAAAAAAGGCGCGAGTTCAACTCGCGCCTTTTCTGGGCTGACAACCGGTGAAGCGATGGCCGTTATGGACGGTCGTCGACTTCCTTCTCGGTGTTGGCCGGAGGAATCAGATCCTCGGTGCTCAGGTTCAGCCAGATCAGCACCACGTTCGCGATGTAGATCGACGAGTAGGTACCCGCCAGCACACCGATGAACAGGGCGATGGAGAAGCCGAACAGGTTGTCGCCACCAAAGAACAGCAGCGCAGCAATCGCCAGCAAGGTGGAGATCGACGTTGCCATGGTCCGCAGCAGGGTCTGGGTGGTCGAGATGTTGATGTTCTCGATCAGCGAAGCCTTGCGCAGCACACGGAAGTTCTCGCGAACCCGGTCGAACACGACGATGGTGTCGTTCAGCGAGTAACCGATGATCGCCAGTACCGCCGCCAGCACCGTCAGGTCGAAGGTGATCTGGAAGAACGACAGGATACCGACGGTCACGATCACGTCGTGAATCAGCGAAACGATGGCGCCGACCGCGAATTTCCACTGAAAGCGGAAAGCGAGGTAGATCAGGATGCCGCCGAGCGCCAGCAGCATGCCGAGGCCGCCCTGGTCGCGCAGCTCTTCACCGACCTGCGGGCCGACGAACTCGACGCGCTTGACCGTCGCCGGATTGTCGCCGCCGACTTTCTGCAACGCGTCTGCTACCTGATGGCCCAGCTGCGGGTCTTCACCCGGCATGCGCACCAGCAGGTCGGTGGTCGCACCGAAGTTCTGCACGATGGCTTCGTGGTAACCCGAAGTCGCCAACTGCTCGCGCACTTTGGTGACGTCAGCCGGACGCTCGTAGGTCAGCTCGATGAGCGTACCGCCGGTGAAGTCCAGGCCCCAGTTCATGCCCTTGTGGACGACGCTGAAAATAGCCAGCAACGTGAGAAACACTGTGACGCCGAACGCGAAGTTGCGAACGCCCATGAAGTTGATTGTACGTAACATGGCAGCCCCTTAAATCCACAACTTCTTGAAGTCACGTCCGCCAAAGATCAGGTTGACCATTGCGCGGGTCACCATGATGGCCGTGAACATCGAGGTAAAGATCCCGAGGGACATGGTCACTGCGAAACCCTTCACCGGGCCAGTGCCCATGGCGAAGAGGATGCCGCCGACCAGCAGAGTGGTCAGGTTGGCGTCGAGAATCGCAGTGAATGCCCGGCCGAAGCCTTCGTTGATTGCACGCTGCACGGTCATGCCGGCGGCGATCTCTTCACGGATCCGCGAGAAGATCAGCACGTTGGCGTCGACCGCCATACCCATGGTCAAGACGATACCGGCGATACCCGGCAGGGTCAGCGTTGCCCCCAGCAGCGACATCAGCGCCAGCAGCAGCACCATGTTCACCGCCAGCGCAACCGTGGCGATCAGGCCGAAGAAGCGGTAGATGGCGATGATGAACAGCGAGACGAACAGCATGCCCCACAGCGACGCATCAATACCTTTGGTGATGTTGTCAGCACCCAGGCTCGGGCCGATTGTGCGCTCTTCAGCGAAGTACATCGGAGCGGCCAGACCACCGGCACGCAGCAGCAGCGCCAGTTCGGACGATTCGCCCTGGCCGTTCAGGCCGGTGATACGGAACTGCGCACCCAGCGGCGACTGAATGGTCGCCAGGCTGATGATCTTCTTCTCTTCCTTGAAGGTCTGTACCGGCACGTCTTTCTCGACGCCGTCGACAACCTGCTTGGTGTAAGTGGTCACCGGACGCTGTTCGATGAAGATCACCGCCATGCTGCGACCGACGTTCGAACGGGTCGCGCGACTCATCAGCTCGCCACCGTGACCGTCCAGACGAATGTTCACTTCAGGCGTGCCGTGCTCGCCGAAACCGGCCTTGGCGTCAGTCACCTGGTCACCGGTGATGATCAGGCCACGCTCGATCTGCGCAGGAGGACGCTTGCCTTCACGGAACTCGAAGGTTTCGGAAGTGGCTTTCGAAGCCCCCGGCTCTGCAGCCAGACGGAACTCAAGGTTGGCGGTCTTGCCGAGAATACGCTTGGCTTCGGCAGTGTCCTGCACGCCCGGCAGCTCAACCACGATGCGGTTGGCGCCCTGACGCTGAACGATCGGTTCGGCAACACCCAGCTCGTTGACGCGGTTACGTACCGTGGTCAAGTTCTGCTTGATGGAGTATTCACGGATTTCCGCCAGCTTGGCCGGGGTCATCGCCAGACGCAGCACCGGTTGACCGTTGAGGTCGGCCGGAACAATGTCGAAATCGTTGAAGTTCTTGCGGATCAGCGCACGGGCCTGTTCGCGGGAGTCAGCATCGCTGAAGCCCAGCTGAATGGCGCCGCCCAGTTGCGGCAGGCTGCGATAGCGCAGTTTTTCTTTGCGCAGCAGGCTCTTGACGTCGCCTTCGTAGACTTTCAGGCGGGCGTCGAGGGCTTTGTCCATGTCCACTTCCAGCAGGAAGTGCACACCACCGGACAAGTCCAGACCCAGCTTCATCGGGTGCGCGCCGAGGTTGCGCAGCCATTGCGGAGTGGTCTGTGCCAGGTTCAGTGCGACGACGTAGTCATCACCCAATGCCTTGCGCACAACGTCTTTGGCCGGCAGCTGGTCTTCAGCCTTGGTCAGACGGATCAGGCCGCCCTTGCCGTTGGCGGCCAGCGAAGCTGCCTTGACGTTGATCCCGGATTCACGCAGCGCGGTGCTGACGCGATCCAGATCGGCCTGATTGACCTGCAGAGCCGTGCTGGCGCCGCTGATCTGAATGGCCGGGTCATCGGGGTATAGATTGGGAGCGGAATAAATCAGACCGATCGCCAGCACCGCCAGGATCAGAATGTATTTCCACAGAGGATATTTGTTCAGCATCACGCCGCCCGTTATGAACGCGGGGCGCCTTGCGCGCCCCGTCGATTGAGTAGAAGTTGGAACCTTAGATCGCTTTCAGCGTGCCTTTTGGCAGCGTGGCGGCGATGGCGCCCTTCTGGAACTTCATTTCCACGGTGTCGGAAACTTCCAGAACCACGAAGTCATCGGCCACTTTGGTGATCTTGCCGGCGATGCCACCGGTGGTGACCACTTCGTCGCCCTTCGCAAGGCTGCTCAGCAGGTTCTTCTGCTCTTTGGCGCGCTTGGCCTGTGGACGCCAGATCATCAGGTAGAAGATGACCAGGAAACCGACCAGGAAAATCCACTCGAAGCCGCCGCCCATAGGCGCAGCAGCCGGTGCAGCCGCGTCAGCCATGGCATTAGAGATAAAAAAGCTCATTTAGCACTCCAGTTGCAAATGTTGAATCTTGGGGTCAGAAAACTCAGTCCAAAGGCGGAACGGGGAGCCCGCGTTTGGCGTAGAAGGCATCGACAAAGGCGGCCAATGTACCCTGTTGAATAGCCTCGCGCAAACCAGCCATCAGCACCTGATAATGGCGCAAGTTATGGATGGTATTGAGCATGCTGCCGAGCATTTCGCCGCACTTGTCCAGGTGATGCAGATAAGCGCGGGAGAAGTTCTGGCAGGTATAGCAATCGCAGGTCGGATCCAGCGGCGAATCATCATGGCGATGGAACGCGTTACGGATCTTCAGCACGCCTGTATCAATGAACAGATGCCCATTGCGGGCATTACGGGTTGGCATCACGCAATCGAACATGTCCACACCGCGGCGCACACCCTCAACCAGATCTTCCGGTTTGCCAACGCCCATAAGGTAACGAGGCTTGTCAGCCGGCATCATGCCCGGCAGATAATCCAGCACCTTGATCATCTCGTGCTTGGGCTCGCCCACCGACAGACCGCCGATGGCCAGGCCATCGAAGCCGATCTTGTCCAGACCTTCCAGCGAGCGCATGCGCAGATCCTGATGCATGCCGCCCTGAACGATACCGAACAGCGCCGCGGTGTTGTCGCCATGCGCGTTTTTCGAGCGCTGGGCCCAACGCAGCGACAGCTCCATCGAAACGCGAGCAACGTCTTCGTCAGCCGGGTACGGCGTGCATTCGTCGAAGATCATCACGATGTCGGAACCGAGATCACGCTGTACCTGCATCGATTCTTCCGGGCCCATGAACACTTTCGAGCCGTCGACCGGGGAGGCGAAGGTCACGCCCTCCTCCTTGATCTTGCGCATCGCGCCCAGGCTGAACACCTGGAAACCACCGGAGTCGGTGAGGATCGGGCCCTTCCACTGCATGAAATCGTGCAGGTCGCCGTGCTCCTTGATCACCTCGGTGCCCGGGCGCAGCCACAGGTGGAAGGTGTTGCCCAGAATGATTTCCGCGCCGGTGGCGACGATGTCACGCGGCAACATGCCCTTGACCGTGCCGTAGGTGCCCACCGGCATGAAGGCCGGGGTCTCGACGGTGCCACGCGGGAAGGTCAGCCGACCACGACGAGCCTTGCCATCGGTGGCAAGCAGTTCAAAGGACATGCGACATTCGCGACTCATTCTGTTTCCTCTGGGCCTGTGTGTTCAGGGGCAGTCGGGGCGGGATTACGGGTGATGAACATCGCATCACCGTAGCTGAAAAAGCGGTACCCGTTGTCGACGGCGGCTTTATAAGCGGCCATGGTTTCGGGATAACCGGCGAACGCCGAAACCAGCATCAACAGCGTCGATTCCGGCAAATGGAAGTTGGTGACCAAGGCGTCGACCACATGGAACGGCCGGCCCGGGTAGATGAAGATGTCGGTGTCACCGCTGAACGGCTTGAGCACACCATCGCGCGCGGCGCTTTCCAGCGAACGCACACTGGTGGTGCCCACGGCAATCACCCGCCCGCCACGCTCGCGGCACGCGGCAACGGCGTCGACCACGTCCTGGCCGACTTCCAGCCACTCGCTGTGCATGTGGTGATCTTCGATCTTGTCGACGCGTACCGGCTGGAACGTCCCCGCACCGACGTGCAGCGTGACGAACGCGGTCTCGACGCCCTTGGCGGCAATCGCCTCCATCAGCGGCTGATCGAAATGCAGCCCCGCCGTCGGCGCCGCCACTGCGCCGAGGCGCTGGGCGTAAACGGTCTGATAGCGCTCGCGATCCGAACCTTCGTCCGGGCGGTCTATATAAGGAGGCAACGGCATGTGTCCGACGCGATCGAGCAGCGGCAGCACTTCTTCAGCGAAGCCCAGCTCGAACAGCGCATCGTGACGCGCGAGCATCTCGGCTTCACCACCGCCATCGATGAAGATCTTCGACCCCGGCTTCGGCGACTTGCTGGAACGTACATGAGCCAGCACGCGATGCGAATCGAGCACGCGCTCGATGAGGATTTCCAGCTTGCCGCCCGAAGCTTTCTGCCCGAACAGCCGCGCCGGAATCACCCGGGTATTGTTGAATACCATCAAATCGCCCGGGCGCAAATGCTCAAGCAAATCAGTGAATTGACGGTGTGCAAGGGCGCCGCTCGGCCCATCAAGGGTCAGCAGGCGACTACCGCGACGCTCGGCCAACGGGTGGCGGGCGATCAGCGAATCAGGAAGCTCGAAGGTAAAGTCAGCAACGCGCATGATGGGGTTCGTCTAGCAGGGCCGGAAAGTCTAGCGGAATTATCAAAAATTGACCATGAAACGTGATTGACCAACGGTAATCACCTCTCTATACTTCGCCGCCATTGAGCCCTGATGGCGGAATTGGTAGACGCGGCGGATTCAAAATCCGTTTTCGAAAGGAGTGGGAGTTCGAGTCTCCCTCGGGGCACCAAAATTGAGAAAGGTCTTGCTTAGCAAGGCCTTTTTTTTCGTCTGCTGAAAAGTTGGGCAATTATTTTTGCGTAACCGTGCTACGAGAAATGTGGGCTAAACGATGGGCGATTCATCACAGCAATATGCAGGAGAATCTGCAGCTACTCCTTGTCATGGTCACCTGGTCCATTGAACGCTTGGGTTCAAAGCCTACTGGCGATTTCCTTCCAGATGTAGGCGTAGTTGTATTTCAGCCAACGAACCAGCACTTTATCGAACTGCCTACGAAACCAGTTGCGCTCTCTGGCTGCCAGCCTTTCTTCTATCGACTTTCTGAGTTTGTCGGGGTCGAACCCAGTCCAAATCGGAGGCACAGCTGCAACGAGATTGGTAAAGCACACCGGCGCAACCTCTGAATAGAGAATTTCGTAAAGGGTTTCAGGGGTGACGCCTCTTACCTGATTCGCCACATAGTCATATTCGACGGGAAAATCGTTGAATGGCTCAGAAAGAGCAGCTCTCACTATTGTCAGTTGTGGCTCAGTTAGAAAATGCTCCAACGGAGAAACTCCTCCAGTTGCGTTGCGCTGGCGCGGCCCGAATCAAGTGATTAGCCAAACCAGGACCTCAGATATCCGGGTCAGGCGCACGCTGGGCTTGAACACCTCCCCCAAACAAACGCTCGGCTAGCTGTCGACCTCGTTCCCTGCCCTCCTCCGTCAACCAGATCGATTTGTTCCTGTTTACCGGATTACTGATGAGACCCTGCTCATGCAATCGGTTCATGACTTCAAAATCGAAGCCTTTCCATGCATTGCCGTCGTCGGAACTGAACGCGGCCAACAGGGCAAGCACAGCCTCTTCAATCAACTTTTCATCGTATTCCATGATCGTCGCTCCGCTCATGTGTCTGAATCAACGTCGAGTTTGTGTAGCACCTCATACTCATCGACCATCCTGAGAAACCCGCTCTGTTGCTTAGGTCATTGAATATTCCGGCGCTGTCCGTGCAACCTGTTTGCCTCGGGACTGCACCTTATGCATCCACTCAGTATAATCACGCCCGCCCGCAGCTGGTCTGCCGCCCCGTTGCGGCTATCGCTGGTCGTACAGAATTTCAAGACTCATGCTCAAGGACCTCCAAGGCCAACCATGGAAACGTCACTGGAAACCGTCGCCCTGTTCTCCCTCAAACTCGCTTACGAGGAGGAGGGCCTGAGCCCGATTCTGCGGGATGACATGGTCATGGGTGACTATCAGAAAGACGTGTTCGAACTGCTGGTGCGCCGTGGAGATGTCGAGACCATCCAGTTCAAGATGAACGAGTGCCTGGGCTTGGCGATGGATGCGTTGGGCGGGGTCGAGAAACCGTTGGGGCGTGAGCTGCACAAGCTGTCAGCCGATTTCCGTCAGGCGCAGTCGCTGGAGCAGCTTGATCAGCCGCTCCTCGCGCTCAAGGGTTATTTGAAAGACATTCTGTAATCAGACGCGCAATCTGTAGAAACTGTCCTGCGGATTAGTGCCGCACTTTTACTACTCGAATGTCGACGGGAAACCCACCTGGCCCTTCCAGCTTCTTCCATCCCACGTATTGAAAAATCGCGTCCTGATCGATGGTCTCGCCCCTCTCCACCATCTCTCCGCCAAGCACCGCGACCTCTTTATAGACGGCGCAGTTGCCCTCATCGGGATGGGTGGTGTAGATCACATAGGGTTTGACGTATCTCACGGCGCGGAAATGTCGGCCGCAGCCCCAATCGACCGTGATCATCAACGTCTTCAGATACGCTTCGCCATCCGTTTCCGATTCCTCGGCGAGTTCCTTGAGCTTGCCAATTCCGCCGACGTCGCTAAAGCCTAGATCGAGGGCGCGCTTGTATTCCGGGGACTTCTCGTGCTCGGCCTGAGCCTTGAAGTATTGCTGTTGAAGCTCCGCGACCAGTACTTCCTCTTCCTTGTTCCGGATCACGAACGCTTGAGCAATGACGTTTTCACAACGGGCATATTCGGGAGAGGTAAGGCTTTCCTGGGAGAGGTGATCGCGATGGACATAAACAGTGCGATTCAAGCTGTCGACGCGGTCCATCGCTTGCCTGGTAGTCATGACCCCTTTTTGAACGTTGTTCACTACTTGCTGAAAACGCTCGCAATCGGCGAGGTACTCCTTCCAGGCGACCTCCGGGGTTTCATCCCAGTCGGCAAGCGCCGGGGTCATTACGATGGCGAGAAGGAACGCGCCGAGCAGGCGCGGTGTAAAAGAAACATTCGGCATGCGTAGTCCGTTACGTGTTTGAAGAAAGTGGCGTGGCGCGAAGCTACTATTTTGCTATCGTGCCGTCCACTGTCGGCAAGGTGCCGAGCGTTTGTACCGTGACGGGTTTCGAAGGATGGATACGATGGATGTAGCGTTTTTCTTTATCGCCTGGATAGGCATGTGGGTCTGGGTCGTCAGGCAGCGTGGTGCGTGGAATCTGCTACTCGCCAATGTGTTGGGCGCGGCCAGCGGCATGATTGTCGGCCTGGTGGTTTCGCAGCTTTGTGTCGGTCTGTTCGGCTCTAGCCGGCCACCGGTCCCGGGGGTCATGGGATCGCTTCTGGAAATGCTCGCGACTGCCGCGGCGCTGACCGGCGTATGGATGCTGGTGGCCCGTCGCTCGCAGGTCGAACACCCTGTCGCGCGTCAGCTGCTGGCCGGCCTTTGCGGCGTTGTGGCCGGCATCACGGCGATCATGTTTTTTGTTCAGATCAATCCGCCCAATCTCGGCATGTGAATGTCTACGTGGCGTCAGACCTCTATTTTGATATCTTGCCGCCCAATCTCAGCATTCACGGCCAGTGAGTGCTGTTTGGCAGGCTATTGAAGGGTTAAGGAAAGGATCGCATGGAGTTTCTGAGTTTTCTGGCATTTGTTGCGGCTTGGGGTTTGATGTGGCGCTGGGTGGTGAAAAACCGCGGCAGTTGGAATCTGTTTTACGGCAACATCGTTGGCGCGGCGGGCGGTTTTATCGTCGGCATGGTGGTGCTGTCGATCTTCCTGTCGTTGTTCCCGTCGGCGCATAAACCCAAACGGGCGCCCACCGAAGAGGTGATTACCCAGAACGAAGTGACCACCAGTCTGCTGCCGGAAGCCGAATCGGATTCGACGCCCGTGGCATTGGAAAATGCTCCGGGGTTCGCCGCTATCGAGCCAGACAATCAGCCTTCGCCGCCCGACTCCGCACTGCTGCCGAACTACGCCAACCGGGCACCGAAATCGATGGCGGAAAAAAACGTTCTGGATCAGAGCGACGCGCAGGGCCGCAAAGCATTCAGTGCGCTGCGCGACAAGCTTGCTCAGCATGCCGACAGCGACAAATCGATGCTCGCGTATGTCATGTGCAGCCCTTACGTGACCGGTACCTTGCGCTTCCCGGCGTCGGCGCGCTTCGCTGACAGCACCGCCGTGGTCACCCAACGCTTCAAGGGCCAGGTCTACACCCTCAGCAACAAGGTCACTGCACGCAACATGAATGGCGATGACGTCACTTATCGCTTCGAGTGCTCGGTGCAGGAGCAACCCGCATCCAGCGAATGGCGACTGCTGGCGCTGAAGCTGCAGAAGGCTGACGCTTAAGCCTCGTTTAAGGGTTCAAGGCGCCGGCTGCGCTATCATCGCCAGCCTGTGCGCCTTGAGCTTTGCCTGCGAATGTCCTCAATACCTGCTGACCTGAATCCGCTGCCTCCTGTCTTGGCCGGCCCGCTGCTGCGCCGGTTGGAACCGACGCGAATCGTTCTGTGGCTGGTCGGCACCCGCGCACTGGCGCTGACCCTGCGCCTGCAAGGTGTAGGAGACATACCTCTCGATGCCGGGAAATGCACGGTCATCTCCGTCGGCCGTCACGCGTTTGTCCATCTGATCGACGTTGTACTCGACAGCGCCCTGCCCTGCGACACGCGCATCGACTACGACCTGTTGATCGACGGCCACTCGCCCATCGCCGAATGGGCGTCGCACCTGCTGTACGCTAACGCTGGTTGTCCGAACCTTGTCGTGCGCTCACGGATCGATCAGTTGCTGCACGGCTCCTGCCGCAAGCCGCATCATCCGGCGGCAGACGGTCTGCTGTGCGTTGACCAACTGCTGTCCAGCGAAACCGATCCGCAACAACGCCCGACCCTGCTGATGATGAGCGGCGACCAGGTTTACGCCGACGATGTGGCCGGCCCGATGCTGCGGGCGATTCATGCGTTGATCGAGCACCTCGGCCTGTTCGACGAACACCTCGAAGGTGCCGTGGTCAGCGACAGCGCCAGACTTTACGAACACCCGGCCAGTTACTACCACCGTGCGGATCTGTTACCGGCGCTAGAGAGCAACGAGACCTTGCGCGAGCGATTTTTCGGCGGTGCGCGTAAGCCGATTTTCACCAGCAGCAGCGCCGACAATCACCTGGTGACCTTCGCCGAAGTGATGGCGATGTACTTGCTGGTGTGGTCGCCGGTTGCCTGGACGCTGATCAATCCTGCTGCTCCATCGCTGACGCCTGAACGCTTGCAGCGCTACACCCTGGAGCAAACCCGCATCGATGGCTTCAAGGCCGGTTTGGGCAAGGTCGCCCGAGCCTTGGCGCATCTGCCGAGCCTGATGATTTTCGACGATCACGACATCACCGATGACTGGAATCTTTCCGCGCAATGGGAGGAAACCGCCTACGGCCATCCGTTCTCCAAACGCATCATCGGCAACGCCTTGATCGCCTACATGCTGTGTCAGGGCTGGGGCAACAATCCGGATGCGTTCAAGGATGTGCTGGAGAACACTCGACGCCTGAGCGCCAGCGGTGATGATCGTTATCTCGACAGCCCGGTGCAGGACGCGCTGATCGATGACTTGTTGCGCTTTCAGCATTGGCATTTCGTGTTGCCGAGCAGCCCGGCGCTGGTGGTGCTCGACACCCGTACCCGGCGCTGGCGCAGCGAGATGGCACTCAAGCAACCCTCCGGTTTGCTGGACTGGGAAGCGCTGAGCGAACTGCAACAGGAACTGCTCGATCATCCGTCGGCAATCATCGTGTCCCCCGCACCGATCTTCGGCGTGAAGCTGATCGAAACCGTGCAGAAGGTTTTCAGCTGGTTTGGTTATCCGCTGCTGGTCGACGCGGAAAACTGGATGGCCCACCGTGGCGCCGCGCAGGTGATCCTGAACATTTTCCGACACACCCGCACACCCGGAAACTACGTGGTGCTGTCCGGTGACGTGCATTACTCCTTCGTCTACGAAGTGCTTATCCGACACCGCAAAGCCGGGCCACGGATCTGGCAGATCACCAGCAGCGGGATCAAGAACGAGTTTCCGAAAACCCTGCTGGAATGGTTCGACCGCCTCAACCGCTGGCTCTATTCGCCGCGCTCACCGTTGAACTGGTTTACCAAACGCCGACGCATGCGCATCGTGCCCTATACCCCGGAACATGCCGAAGCGGGGGAGCGGCTGTGGAATTCAGCGGGGATCGGCCAAGTGTTTTTCAATGTGCAGGGACAGCCGAGCGAGATCATTCAGCACAATTCGAACGGGGCGGTGAAGACGCGGATGCTGGCGCCGGAGTTGGGGGATTATCCGGACTAACCAAAAGTGTTTTTCCTACATTGGGAGCACCAGATGACCACGACGCGGCGGTTTCTCACTGCCAGCGACAGTGGATGAGGATTACAACCATCTCAGAAACGTCCCCAGAGTTCTTTAGCCATACTGAATGTGCTCGCAGTAACCCCTTCTGCGAAACAACCACTGGTAGGTATCGCCTTGTCATCATGTACTCATTTCTGTACGTTCTTTGCATCCAGCGAGGACTACGACATGCAAACCATCAACTACACCACCGCCCGTGCGCATTTGGCCGAAACGATGGATCGCGTTAACGAAGACCGGGCTCCCCTTCTGGTCACACGCCAAAAAGGCGAGCCCGTCGTGATGATGTCTCTGGCTGAATACAACGCACTTGAAGAAACGGCCTACTTGCTCCGCTCTCCAGCCAATGCCGAACGGTTGATCAAATCGATTGGCGAAATGCGTGCCGGAAAAGCCAAAGTCAGGCAATTGATCGAAGAATGAAAATCGAGTTCACGCCATCAGGCTGGGAAGACTACTTGTGGTTTCAGCAGAACGATAAGGCCGGACTCAAACGTATCAATCTGTTGATAAAGGCAATCCAGCGCGAACCGTTTGAAGGGATCGGCAAGCCCGAGCCGCTCAAACACAACATGAGCGGCTTTTGGTCCAGACGAATAACGGGTGAGCATCGTTTGGTCTACAGCATCGAAGGCGGTGAGATTTGCGTCATTAGTTGCAAATACCACTACTGAATGATGTGCCCCACACCTCTGACAATCATCCCCACCTCCCGCTCATCAATCGTCAGCGGCGGCAGCAGCCGTATCGTCTTGCCCCGTGTCACGTTGATCAGCAGCCCATGATCCCGCGCCGCAATCAACGTCAGATCGCGGATCGGCTGTTTCAACTCGATGCCGATCATCAAGCCCTGCCCACGAATCGCCAGCACGTTGGGTTTGTCTGCCAGTTCAGCGCGCAGGCGGGTCAACAGGCGCTCGCCCTGCACCCGGACATTTTCCAGCAAGCCTTGCTCTTCGATGATGTCCAGCACCGTGCAGCCGACCCGGCAGGCCAGCGGGTTGCCGCCGAAGGTGCTGCCATGGCTGCCGGGGGTGAACAGGTCCGCCGCTCTGCCCCGTGCCAGACAAGCGCCAATCGGCACGCCGTTGCCGAGGCCTTTGGCCAGGGTCATGACGTCCGGCACGATGCCTTCATGCTGGAACGCAAACCACTGGCCGGTGCGGCCGATGCCGGTCTGGATCTCGTCGAGCATCAGCAGCCAGGCGTGCCGATTGCACATTTCGCGCAGGGCTTTGAGGTAGCCGGGCGGCGCCAGTTGCACACCGCTTTCGCCCTGGATCGGCTCGACCAGAATCGCCACGATACGCGCGCCGTGCTTTTGCTGGAGCTGATCCAGCGCCGCCAGATCACCAAAGGGCACTTTGGCGAAATCCCCCGGCAGATCATTGAAACCCAACCGCACCGCCGGGCCATCGCTGGCCGACAAAGTGCCTAACGTGCGGCCATGAAACGCGTTGGCCATGACCACCACCAGCGGCTGTTCGATACCTTTGCGCCAGCCGTATAACCGAGCCAGTTTCAGCGCAGTTTCATTGGCCTCGGCGCCGGAGTTGTTGAAGAACGCCCGCTCCATTCCCGACAGCTGCGTGAGTTTCCGCGCCAGTTGTTGCTGCCAGTCGATGCTGTACAGGTTGGAGGTGTGCAGTAGCATTGCGGCCTGTTCGCTGATGGCAGCCACGATGCGCGGATGCGAGTGCCCGACATTGGTCACCGCGACGCCTGCGACGGCATCCAGGTATTCACGACCGGCCTGATCCCACAGGCGAGTGCCCAGGCCTCTGGTGAAACTCAAGGCCAGCGGTTGGTAGGTGTTCATCAGGGCGGCGGTCATGACTTCAAACTCCAGTGAAGGTCGGTGTGTTTGCAGTATGGTTAGCCACCAGAACTGGATAAACTCGGCAAAACTTCAATCATTTAACAGTAGAGCTTGATAATGGACCTGTTGCAGGCGATGAGCGTCTACGTGAAGGTCGTGGAAGCCGGAAGCATGACGGCGGCTGCGTTGCAGTGCGAAATGTCCACGACCATGGTCGGAAATCACCTGCGCGCACTGGAGCAACGGCTCGGCGTGCAACTGCTGCAGCGCACCACCCGCCGCCAGCGGCTGACCGAATTCGGCAGCGTTTACTATCAGCGCTGCCTCGACGTTCTGGGTTTGGTGGCCGACTCCGAACGCCTCGCCGAACAGGCCCTTGATGAACCCCGTGGCCTGCTGCGCATCACCGCGCCGCTGACCTTTGGCGTCGAACGTCTGGCCCCGGCCCTCAGCGAGTTTTCCCTGCAATACTCGCAGGTGAAAATGGATGTGGTGCTGACCAACAGCCGACCGGACCTGCTGGAAAGTGGCCTCGACGTGGCATTTCGGCTGGGGCATTTCGAGCAGTCGAACCTGATCGCCCGGCCGCTGATCGACTACACCCTCACCGTCTGCGCCTCGCCGGCCTATGTCGCCCGGCGCGGCATGCCGATCACCCCGCAAGAGCTGCAGCAACACGACTGCCTGTCGTTCGCCTACCCTGCCGGCGACGACTGGCAATCGGTGGAAAAACGCTGGCGCCTCAGCGGCCCGCACGGCGAGATTCTGGTCGACGTCAGCGGCCCGATGTTGATGAACACCTCGGCCGGCCTGCATCAGGCAGCGCGCACCGGCATGGGCATCGTCATGCTGCCGGACGCGCTGGTGGAACAGGACCTGCGCGACGGCAAACTGGTGACGGTGATCCCCGATTACCAGCCACCAAGTCGTCCGTTGCATTTGCTGTACGCGCCGGATCGTTATCGTTTGCCCAAGCTGCGGCGCTTCGTCGAATTCGCGATGAAAACCTGGGGCAGATCCTGAAGCATCAGCTCCCGCTTTTCACCAACACCGGCTTCTCCTGATAACGCTGCGCAAACAACTGCTTCAACTGCGCGACCTTCGGCATGTCGTTGATCACGATGTACGGATAGCTTGGGTGTTCGGTCAGGAAGTCCTGGTGATAGTCCTCCGCCGGGTAGAAACCGTTGTAGGTTTCCAGTTTCGTAACGATCGGTTTGTTGTAGGCATGCGCCGCGTCGAGTTGGGCGATGTAGGCCTGGGCCACCCGTTGTTGATCGGCGTTGACCGGAAACAATGCCGAGCGGTATTGCGTGCCGCTGTCCGGCCCCTGACGGTTGAGTTCGGTCGGGTTGTGGGCCACCGAGAAGTAGATCTGCAGCAGGCTGCCGTAGCTGACTTGCGTCGGATCGAAGGTGACTTGCACTGACTCGGCATGACCGGTGTCGCCTTCGCTGACCCGTTCATATTGCGCCGTATTCGCCGCGCCGCCGGCATAACCGGAGACGGCTTTCTGCACGCCTTTGACGTGCTGGAAAACCCCTTGCACACCCCAGAAACAACCACCGGCGAACACTGCGGTTTCGCTGTGCGCCTGAGTGGTTTCGTCGAGGGCCGGTGGCGGGATGACCACCGCATCCTCGGCGCCGAAAGAGAACGCCGAGCATTGGCCGATCACACCCGCCATAGCGACGCCGAGCAACGCACGGCGCCAGTTGTTTTGAGCTTTCATGTGCGCACTCCCGATCAGCCGAAGGTGAAGGCGTAAGCCGATACGCCCGGGTCAAGAAATTCGATGGTGAAGGTCCGATCCTTCACCGCATCGGTTTGTCGCACCAATTGGTACAGGCGCTGTTCGGTCACGCGACCGCTGCCATCCGCAGCGACATCCACACCATGGGCGGCACCCGGCGCCTGACCGTCAATCGAGACTTTGAAACGCACCGGTTTGCCATCCATACCTGGGCCCAGCACCAGATGCAGGTCGCGGGCATGGAAGCGATAGACGATGCGGCTGGCCGGCGCACTGGCGGTAGCGCGTTCGGCACCGACGGCCCACTGGCCACCAAGGCTCCAGTCATTCAGCGTCAGGTTGACCGGTGGGTTATAGGTCGCGACCTTGTCCGGCACCAGGCCGGTTTCCGGTACGAAATGTTCCGCACGCTGGTAGCCGACATAGGTTTCCGGTGACAGCACCTGATTCATGTCCGGCGCCTGTTGCACGCCTTGGGCATCGGCGTTGATCAAGCCGTCGGCCACGGTTTTCGCCCCGGCCTCACGCAGCAACTGCTGGATCACGCGTTCCGATTCGGCGTAGTCGCCTTCGCCAAAATGGTGGTAACGAATCCGTCCCTGAGCATCGGCAAAATAATGCGCCGGCCAGTATTCGTTGTTGAAAGCGCGCCAGATCTTGTAGTCGTTATCGATGGCCACCGGGTAGTTGATGCCCAGCTCCTTCATAGCCTTAGTGACATTGCCCACATCGCGCTCGAAAGCGAACTCCGGGGCGTGCACGCCGATCACCACCAGGCCTTGATCGCGGTACTTCTCCGCCCATGCTTTGACGTACGGCAGCGTGCGCAGGCAGTTGATGCAGGAGTAGGTCCAGAAATCCACCAGCACCACTTTGCCCTTTAATGCCTGAGCGTCCAGCGGTGGCGAATTGAGCCATTGCACGGCGCCGTTGAGCGGCGGTAACTGGCCTTCGACTGGCAATGTACCCGGAGCCTTGTCGGCGACTTTCATGGCTGCGCCCGCCGCGGGAATCTGCGCCATCATCGTGCCGTTGCCAGCGGGAGATTTGCCGGAGAGTTGACCCACCAGTGCCTGTTCAATGCCGCCCGTGGACGCCGTCGACAGCCGCGCCAACAGCCCGGTATCGAGGCCCAGCGCAATCGCCGCGACACCCGCGAGCATCGCCGCCCCCAACCCGCGCCGGATCCATTCACCGGTGCCAATCGAGCGCTTCATCAACGCAAACACCTTACCGCCCAGCAGCAGCGCCGCCGCCAGTGAAGTCGCGGCGCCCGCCGCGTAGGCGAGCAACAACAGCGTGGTGGCGATGCTTGCCCCTTGCAGCGCGGCGCCGGTCAGAATCAAACCGAGGATGGGCCCGGCGCACGGCGCCCAGAGCAGACCCGTGGCGACGCCGATCAGAAACGAGGCGCCGGGACGCGGACGATTGTCCTGGCCGGCGGCCTCGGACAGCCGACTGCCGGCCGACACCAGCGGCCGCGTCAGGCGCTCGGCGAGGCGCGGCAGCAGCAGCGTCAGCCCGAACAGTGCAACGAACAGCAACGCGAGCCAGCGCCCGTACTGATTGACTTGCACCACCCAACCGCCGCCCACCGCCGCCAGCGTGGCGACGAGGGCGAAGGTCAGCGCCATCCCGGTCAATAGCGGCAAGCCACTCTTGATAAACGGCTGCCCGCTGCGAGCGAAGACAAAAGGCAGAACAGGCAGGATGCACGGACTGACGATCGTCAGCACACCGCCCAGATAAGCGAGAACCAAGAGCCACATGGTGTCGTCCTGTAGAAAGTGAAGGTCGAAAAAGTGCCATGGCTCATGCCGCCACGGGTTTGAACGTCATCGCCAGGCCATTCATGCAATAGCGCAGGCCGGTGGGTTTCGGGCCGTCATCAAAGACATGCCCCAAGTGCCCGCCGCAGCGCCGGCAGTGCACTTCATTGCGGACCATGCCGAAGGAACGGTCCTGACGCGTGGCCACCGCCTGTTCCAGCGGTGCCCAGAAACTCGGCCAGCCCGTGTGGCTGTCGAACTTGGTTGCCGATGAAAACAGCGCCAGGTCACAGCCCGCGCAGGCGAATGTGCCGCTGCGATGTTCGTTGTTGAGCGGGCTGGTATAGGCCCTTTCGGTGCCCTCTTCGCGCAGGATGGCGTATTGCTCATCCGAGAGCAGCGAGTGCCATTCGCTGTCGCTATGGGTCACCTCAAACGCCTCATCGGCTTGCGCCTGCTCGACCAGCGCGGTGCCCGGGGACAATTTTGGCAATACACCCGCCACCAGGGCTGCGAGCCCCAGCCCGCCGCCCGCTACGAGAATCTGTCGCCGTGAAAACATGGCCGTCTCCAAAAATTCCAGGTGCCTGTCATGGAACACAGCCTAGGCTTGGGTTGATCGCCAAATCCTCACGGGAAGTTAACGAATTCGTGATAACTCGCCCCCAGGAAAACCCGCACAATGCACTCACTGCGCCGAAGGATTGAGCTTGATGGAACCGACCAGACGCATCCTCGTGGTCGAGGATGATCAACACATCGCTGACCTGATTTGCCTGCACCTGCGCGACGAGCATTACGACGTCGTGCACAGCGCCGACGGCGATGAAGGCATGCGTCTGTTGCAGCAAGGGCAATGGGATGCGCTGATCCTCGACCTGATGCTGCCGGGCGTCGACGGCCTGGAAATCTGCCGCCGCGCCCGGGCGATGGCGCGCTATACGCCGATCATCATCACCAGCGCGCGCTCCAGCGAACTGCACCGCATTCTGGGTCTGGAACTGGGGGCCGACGATTACCTCGCCAAACCATTCTCGATGCTGGAGCTGGTGGCCCGAGTCAAAGCCTTGCTGCGCCGAGTCGACGCCATGGCACGCAACCTGAAAATGGACGCCGGCAGCCTCAGCCTCGACGGCCTGAACATCGACCCGATTACCCGCGACGTCACCCTCAATGGCGCGCGTCTGGACCTCACCCCGCGAGAGTTCGACCTGCTGTATTTCTTCGCCCGACAACCGGGCAAGGTCTTCTCACGCATGGACCTGCTGAACGCGGTGTGGGGCTACAGTCATGAAGGTTACGAGCACACGGTCAACACCCACATCAATCGCCTGCGGGCGAAGATCGAAAGCGATCCGGCACAACCGACCCGCATCCTCACCGTGTGGGGTCGCGGCTATAAATTCGGCACGGAACAACCATGAGACTGAACCTGTCGCAGCGCCTGTCGCTGGTGTTCGCCGCTTTGCTGCTGGTGTGCTGCGGCACCTCGGCATGGCTGCAAGTGCGCTCCAGCAAGATGCATGAACTGGAAGTGGTGCAAGGCCTGTCGCGGGACCTGGCGCAGCACATCGCCCATGACACGGTGCTGATGGACAGCAATGGCCTGATGCCCGGTGCCGTGCGCGAACTGTTCAGCAAGCTGATGCTGGTCAACCCGAGTGTCGAGGTGTACCTGCTCGACAGCGAGGGGCGGATTGTCGGCAACGCGGCGCCGGAAGGCCATCTGCGCCGGGAGACCGTCGATCTGGCGCCGATCCGCCGCCTGCTCAATGACCAGCCGCTGCCGATCCTCGGTGATGACCCGCGAAGTGCTTACGGGCGCAAGGTCTTCAGTGCCGCGCCGTTACGGGTCAACGGCAAGCCCGCCGGTTATCTGTACGTGGTGTTGCTCAGTGAAGAACACGATCGTTTCGCCGAACGTGGCGCGACCAGTGCCGCACTCAATACGGCGTTGCTGTCGATCGGACTGGTGGCGCTGTTGTGCCTGATCGCGGGTCTCACGGCGTTCAACCTGATTACCCGACCCTTGCGCCGGTTGACCGAAACCGTCAGCCGCTTCGACATTGATGGCACGCCGCAACCTCTGCCCGCTCCGTCAGCAGCTGTGGATAAAAGCGCTGACCCGGATGAGATCGCCGTGCTTGATGGCGCCTTCCGCCAAATGCAAAAACGCCTCGGTGAGCAGTGGCGCTCATTGACCCGCCAGGATCAGGAGCGACGCGAACTGGTGGCGAATATCTCCCACGACCTGCGCACGCCACTGGCCTCGCTGCACGGTTATCTGGAAACCCTGTCACTCAAGGACGCTACGCTCACCGCCGAAGAACGCCGCCGCTATCTGGGCATCGCATTGGATCAGAGCCGCAAGGTCGGCGGGTTGGCGCAATCGCTGCTGGAGCTGGTGCGTCTGGAACACGGTTTCGTGCAACCGATACTGGAACGCTTTTCGCTGATCGATCTGCTGCAGGACATCTTCCAGAAATTCGAACTGGCCGCCGAAGCCCGCCATGTCGAACTCAAGGCCACCTTCGTGCCCAACCTGCCAACGGTCTGCGCCGACCTCGGGTTGATCGAACGGGTGCTGACCAACCTGGTGGATAACGCCTTGCGCTACACGCCTGCGGGCGGTGAAATCGAGCTGGATGTGAAACCCCAGGGCGCACTGGTGGAAGTCACGGTCAGCGACACAGGCCCCGGCATCGCTCCGGAGCTGCGCGAAGGTCTGTTCCTGCGTCCGTTCAATATTGGTGGGGCGCGACGCGACGGTGGACTGGGTCTGCGCATCGTCCACCGCATCCTGCAACTGCACGGGCGTGAGATTCAGTTGATCGATGTCGCCGGGCGCGGGGCGACTTTCCGCTTCACGCTGCCGACCGATCAGCAAACCGCAGAACAGTGGATGGTGCGCTCGATGAACCTGAACACGCCGGACAAATAATCCGCACCACCGGACTGTTGTTCCGTGACAACGCCGCCCCGCTCCCCTAAATTAACCGGCCTGAAAAAGACCTCGCGCTTTCTCGTTTCCACTCAAGTTAAAAAAGTAGTGAAATTTCAATGTCCGATTTCAACACCGCTGAATCCGTAGTTACCGAATCGTCCAAAGCGGAATACGAAAACTCCATCAATCTTTCACAACACCTTCCACAAGCCAAAATCATCAGCGAGATGGTGCTGGACGCCTTCCAGTCGACCCGCGAAAGCGACCAGATCCGCGAACTGCGCGCCGCGATCCGTCAGGCACACGACAGCTTCGACGACGACAAGGCCTATGAGCTGATGGGCGAACTCAAGCGCCTCAAGGACGCCGAGGCCGCCGACATCGCCGCCCTCGAAGACCTGAGCAGCAAGTTCTCGATCGGCCGCATCCTGTCCTGCTTCAAGGACGACCCGGCGTTCCAGGAAATCGTCTACGGCCTCGCGCTCAAAGTGCTGAACCAGACCCATCAAGCGATCAGCAACCCGAGCGGCGGCAAGAGCAAGGCCGCCAAGAAGAAAGAACTGGAAATCTTCACCATCAGCAAGGACGGCAGCAGCGTAACCCTGCCGCTGCGCACGCCGCGTTCGCGCCTGAACGTTGACCGTGAGGCGCTGGAGTTCCTCGGTTTCACTTTTGTTGGTGAAGGCGAAGAAGCCGAGCTGGAAGGCGAAACCTTCCTCGACAACGCCGGCACCGAACACGCAATCAACCGCAAGAACATCATCACCGCCCTGCAACAGCAGACCGCGTTCGATGGTTACAGCATCGCCGCACAGTAAATCCGGCGCCGACAAAAAGCCCCGCTCTGAGATTCAGGCGGGGCTTTTTGTTGGGCGGCGTAACGGTCAGACTTCCGGCTGCACCGCCGCGATCATGTCGACTTCGATCGCGGCGTTCTTCGGCAACTGATAGACACCGACCGTAGTGCGAGTGTGCCGGCCGGCATCGCCGAGCACATGGCTGAACACGTCCGATGCGCCGTTGGCCACTTCGCTCAGGTCAACGAAGTCCGGGGTCGACTTCACATACACCGTGACCCGCAACAACGCCCGAATCTTGTCCAGCGAACCGACCGCATCGACGATCAGTGCCAGGCAGCGCATGGCACTGATGCTTGCGGCTGCCTGGGCATCCTTGAGCGTCAACTCCAACCCCACGCGACCGGGATACAGAATCCTGCCATTGACCCGCGGCACCATGCCGCTGATGTACAACTCATCGCGATGGCGGATCAGCGGCGCGTAATTGCCGCCAGCGGTGTTCTCGCCATAGATGTCGTAGTTCAGCTCTTGTGCCAGGGCAATGAAGCGTTCGTCGCAGGTCATCCTCTCAGTCATTTCGCCCAGCCTCTCGATTGATGCATGAATAACAGTGTCCCTGCGAAGTGGCATGGCGCTATCACCGTTATGGTTGGATCCAAATCTAGGGGGTTTACACCGATATCGCAACTAAACCCTGTAGGAGCTGCGGCACGCTGCGATCTTTTGATTTTGATTGTATTTTTAAAGATCAGGATCAAAAGATCGCAGCGTGCCGCAGCTCCTACAAATGTATCGCGTCGAAGTGGCCTCTGCTCGCGATTGCCGACGCCTCGATCACCGAAAGCCAGCCAACAAAAAACCCCGCACATCTCTCAATGTGCGGGGTTTTTCGTGAAGCCATCGAGCCTTACG
This sequence comes from Pseudomonas sp. 22189, assembly GCF_052045635.1. Lineage (NCBI taxonomy): Bacteria > Pseudomonadati > Pseudomonadota > Gammaproteobacteria > Pseudomonadales > Pseudomonadaceae > Pseudomonas > Pseudomonas sp. 22189. The sequence continues at coordinate 65,023 of NZ_JBQEPG010000020.1, read as the reverse complement.
GCGCGTACGTCAGCAGCAGCTCGGCCGGCACCTTGAAGTCCAGGGACATCATGACGCTCAGGGCGGTGATGGTGAAGATCGAGAACACGAACAGCTTGCGTGCCCAGACCGTGTCATCCACCGCCTTGTAGCCGGTCCAGGCCATGTACAACCAGTACATGCCCATGGCCGCGGCAACGGCGAGGTAGCTCATGCCGGCGTAACCGCTGAAGGTCAGCATCAAGGTCGCCACAAGGAACGCCAGGATGTAGAGCAGGATGTGCTTCTTGGCCACTTCAATTCCGCGCTTGACGGGCAACACCGGAATCGATGCGGCCAGGTAGTCGTTGAAACGGAAGATCGCGATGGCGTAGGAATGCGGCATCTGCCACAGGCTGAACATCACCAGCAGGGTCAGTGCGGCCATGTCGAAGCTGTTGGTCACGGCAACGTAACCGATCACTGGCGGCATGGCGCCCGACAGACTGCCCACCAGCGTGCCGTGCACCGACTTGCGCTTGAGGTACAGACTGTAGAAGCCGACATAGATGATGAAGCCGATTACCGCGAACAGGGCGGCCAACGGGTTGGCCACCTTGTACAACAAGGCAACGCCGAGAACACCCAGGATGGTCGCGTAGACCAGGGCCAGTTTCAGGGAGATCAAGCCCTGCACCAGCACCCGGTTCTTGGTGCGTTCCATCTTCAGGTCGATGTCGCGGTCGATGCAGTTGTTGAACACGCAACCGGAGGCCACAACCAGGGAAGTGCCGATCATGGCGGCCAGGAACACCGCCAGATCTACATGCCCTTTCGAGGCCAGGAAGAACCCGCCTGCCACAGAAAGCACGTTACCGAAAATGATCCCCGGTTTGGTGATTTGGATAAAGTGCTTGAGCGACATCGGGTCTACCTCACTTCGCCATCATGTACGTGTGGATGCTGAACATGATCCACAGCGACAGGCCAACCAGCAGCAGGATCACGATGGCCGTAAAGACAAACGCGATCACGTTGTTACGTTGTGCAATCGAACGGTCCAGGTGCAGGAAGTAGTACAGGTGAACGATCACCTGGATTACCGCGAACAGCAGGACGATTGCCAGCGTCGTGGACTTCGGCAAGGTCGGGTACATCACCAGGCCGAACGGGATGACGGTCAGGATCACCGACAGGATGAAGCCGATGGCGTACGACTTTACGCTGCCGTGGCCAGCATCATGGCTGTCATGGGAGTGTGCATTAGCCATTACAGGGTCCCCATCAGGTAAACAACGGTGAATACGCAGATCCACACCACGTCCAGGAAGTGCCAGAACAGGCTCAGGCAGCTCAGACGGGTCTTGTTGGTCGCCGTCAGGCCGTGCTTGTTGACCTGGTACATCATGATGCCCATCCAGATCAGACCCGCAGATACGTGCAGACCGTGGGTACCGACCAGGGTGAAGAACGCCGACAGGAAGCCGGAACGGCTAGGACCGAAGCCCTCGGAGATCAGCAGGTGGAACTCGTTGATCTCCATGGCGATGAAGCCTGCGCCGAGCAGGAAGGTCATGAACAACCAGCCCAGAACCTGCTGCTTCTTGCCTTTGTACAACGCCAGCATGGCGAAGCCGTAGGTGATCGAACTGAACAACAGCAGAGCGGTTTCGCCCAGCACGTATGGCAGTTCGAAGATGTCGTGGCCCGACGGGCCACCGGCGACGTTGTTTACCAGTACTGCGTACACCGCGAAGATCGACGCAAACAGAATGCAGTCGGTCATCAGGTAGAGCCAGAAACCGTATACGGTCATCTCGCCCGAGTCGTGGTGATGGTCATCGTGCCCATGGTCACCATGGGCGTGTCCAACATTGGTCACTAAGTTCGACATGGTTTAAGCCTGTTCCAACGAGGTTACACGGGTGGCATTGGCCGGGATTTTCCCTGCCGCGACCAGACGCTTGTGCTGCTCGGCTTCGATGCGCTCGATCGTTTCAACCGGAACCATGTAGCCCTGGTCGTCACGTGCCGCGTGGATCACGAAGTAGATGACAGTGCCGGCCAGGCTGGCGATCGCCAACCACCAGATGTGCCAGATCATCGCGAAACCGAAGACGGTCAGCAGTGCGCCCATCACCACGCCAGTGGCGGTGTTGTTCGGCATGTGGATCGGCTCGTACTTGGCCGGAGCCTGGTACGCAGTACCGTTTTCCTTGGCTTCGGTGAACGGGTCGATGCAGTCAGCCTTTGGCAGCACAGCGAAGTTGTAGAACGGAGGTGGCGACGAGGTCGACCATTCCAGAGTGTGGGCATTCCACGGGTCACCGTGTTCGCACATGTTCTCTGGCTTGTTGCGGTCACGCACACTGACGTACAGCTGGATCAGCTGGCAGGCGATACCGACAGCGATCATCACCGCACCGAACATGGCAACGTACAGGTACGGTACCCACTCAGGGTTGGTGGTGGCGTTCAGACGACGGGTCATGCCCATGAAGCCCAGTGCATAGAGCGGCATGAACGCGACGAAGAAGCCCGAGATCCAGAACCAGAACGCTGCTTTACCCCAGCCTTCGTGCAGCTTGAAGCCGAACGCTTTCGGGAAGTAGAAGCCGAAACCTGCGATGTAGCCGAATACCGCGCCGCCGATGATCACGTTGTGGAAGTGCGCAATCACGAACAGGCTGTTGTGCAGAACGAAGTCAGCACCCGGAATGGCCAGCAGTACGCCGGTCATGCCGCCGATGGCGAAGGTCACCATGAAGCCCAGGGTCCACATGACCTGGCTGGTGAAGCGCAGACGGCCCTGGTAGATGGTGAACAGCCAGTTGAACAGTTTCACACCCGTCGGGATGGAAATCAGCATCGTCGCCAGACCGAAGAAGGCGTTGACGCTGGCACCCGAGCCCATGGTGAAGAAGTGGTGCAGCCAAACCATGAAGCCCAGTACCGAGATCGCGCCCGAAGCGTAGATCATCGAGTGGTGGCCGAACAGTTTCTTGCCGGTGAACGCCGAGATCACTTCCGAGAAGATGCCGAATGCCGGCAGGATCAGGATGTAAACCTCAGGGTGGCCCCAGGCCCAGAACAGGTTGACGTACATCATTGGATTGCCACCAAGTTCATTGGTGAAAATGTGGAAATCCATGTAACGGTCGAGGGTCAGCAGTGCCAGGGTAGCGGTCAGGATCGGGAACGAAGCCACGATCAGGACGTTAGCCCAGGTGCAGGTCCAGGTGAAGATCGGCATGTCCATCAGTTTCATGCCAGGGGTACGCATTTTCAGCACGGTGGCGAGGAAGTTGACCCCCGTCAGCGTCGTACCCAACCCGGATAGCTGTAGCGCCCAGATGTAGTAGTCCATCCCCACGCCAGGGCTGTATTGCAGACCCGACAGCGGCGGATAGGCAACCCAGCCGGTCTTGGCGAATTCGCCGACGCCCAGGGACAGGTTGATCAGCACCACGCCGGACACCAGCAGCCAGAAGCTCAGGGAGTTCAGGAACGGGAAGGCAACGTCACGCGCGCCGATCTGCAGCGGCACTGCAAGGTTCATCAGGCCGGTGAAGAATGGCATCGCCATGAAGATGATCATGATCACACCGTGAGCGGTGAAGATCTGGTCATAGTGTTCAGGCGGCAGGTAGCCAGGCGAACCCTCGGTGGCCATGGCCAGCTGGGTACGCATCATGATCGCATCGGCAAAGCCACGCAGCAGCATGACCATGGCAACGATGATGTACATCACGCCGATTTTCTTGTGGTCGACCGACGTCAGCCACTCGGTCCACAAGTAGGTCCACTTCTTGAAGTAGGTGATTGCAGCGAACAACGCCAGACCACCGAGCGCGATCATCGAGATGGTGACCATCACGATCGGCTCGTGGAAAGGGATCGCTTCCCAACTTAATTTACCAAACATCGTTTACTCCTCTGCCCCGGCAGCTGAATGCGAATTCGAGTCCATGTCCGTTGCCGCCACTTCTTTCTCTTTCTTCTCGTGCTTCAGCGGCTTGCCCGGTTTCATGCCTTCGTACTTGTCGACGATGGTCTGGAACAGGTTCGGCGTGACCGAGGAGTAGAGCTCGACTGGATTGTTCTGGCTTGGCTTGGCAAGGGCTGCGTATTCAGCTTGTTCAAGCTGTTTAGGTGCCTTTTTGACTTCACTTACCCAGGCGTCGAAATCTTCCTGAGAAGTTGCGATCGCTTTGAATTTCATACCGGTGAAACCGGCACCGCTGTAGTTGGCGGAGATACCGTCCATTTCAGCGTTGCGGTCAGCGATCAGGTGCAGCTTGGTGGTCATGCCCGCCATCGCGTAGATCTGGCCGCCCAGGCCCGGGATGAAGAACGAGTTCATCACGGCGTCGGAGGTGATCCGGAAGTTCACCGGAGTGTGCGCCGGGAACACGATCTTGTTGACCGTGGCGATGCCTTGTTCCGGGTAGATGAACAGCCACTTCCAGTCCAGCGCAACGACTTCGATGGTCACCGGCTTGACGTCGGATTCAATCGGACGGTACGGGTCCAGTTTGTGGGTCGAAATGTAGGTGATGTAACCCAGAGCGATGATGATCAGAACCGGGATGGTCCAGACCGCCACTTCGATTTTGGTCGAGTGCGACCATTTCGGGGTGTAGACGGCATCCTTGTTGGACGCGCGGTACTTCCAGGCGAACAGGAAGGTCATGACGATAACCGGCACAACGACCAACAGCATCAGCAGCGTGGCGGTGATGATCAGGTTGCGCTGTTCCAGGCCGACCTGGCCCGTTGGATTGAGCAGGGTCATGTTGCAGCCTCCCAGCAACAACGTGCTGAGCAGCGGCACTAGGCCTAGTAATCTGGGGTACCTGTTTTTACTCATCTCACGACCTCTAAAGCAGCTTGCGCAATGCAGTTGGGTTTTGATCGCCAACACTTCACCCTGCCAAGGGTTGGCATTTTCTTTGGATTGAATAAGGGCCGCCCGTCGCGCGTCAGACGCTCGACAAAACCTTGGGACAGCGGTCAGTTCTTATTCGAATTCGTGGTCAAAGGCCTTGTTACAGACCAATTCCATTTGGTGCGGAAAGTTGGAAGGCACCGACACCTGGGTGTCTCGAAAGCCTTTCGGCCTGCTCGACACCCGACTTCCTGTCCAGTTCCTTAATAAAGGTTGAACAGTGCCGGGAATTCAGTGCGGGCGATTGTAGATAGGTAGCGCCCTATACACCATGTCTTATCCCGAAATAATTTTTATCGCTCAGAGCAACAATCCATCACCGTTTTTGCAAAAGTTCCGCATGTTATCGAAATCGATTCTCAACAAAAACACCAAAAAATGTAGGCCTATACACCTCAGTTCAGACAGCTCCTAAGGCTTTTTCCCGACACCGAATCGGCGCAAAGCCCGATATTCAAAGGCCTCTGGCCATCTGCCAGAGCCTGTTAAAACTGCCTGATCTGGCACCCACGTGCAAAACCAGAAAAATGCCGAAACAGACCAATCCTTTTTTGTAACATTACGCCAATCCGGGTTGCTGAAACGCCCTGCGACACGGCGTGTGTGACAACATGTCGCACACCTGTCGCACGCTCCATTGCCGTTCGTCACGGTGATTTCACAAACTCTCTGAAATGCAAAACGCCCCGAGCGGCTGATCCGCAAATCGGGGCGTTTTCTGTATCGGCCAATCCGTCGAAGAGTTGACTCAGCGCAGTGCTTTTCGGTTTCGCGAGGTCAGCAGCGGCACCAGGATCACCACCAGCACGAACGCCACCAGCGCCCATTGCGCCAGCGACAGACCAAGGATCGGAGGGTACGGCGTCGAGCAGAAACCGTCGACCTGGAAGCCCAGCGGGAAGATCTTCGCCAGCGGCAGGTCATCGACAATCGGCTGCAGCACATCGATGCCGCAGCTCACCGCCGGATAGAACTGGGTGTACACATGATGCCCGGCGACACCGGCGCCGGCGATCGCGCAGATCACCACCAGTACCTCAAATACCGTGATGCTGCGGCGGGTGCGCATGGCCGCGCCGATAAACGCGAACAACGCAATCAGCAGCAATGCATAACGCTGCAGGATGCACAGCGGGCATGGCGCCTCGCCCAGCACGATCTGCATGTACAGCGCGCCACCGATCAGTGCCAGGCAGATGATGCCCAGTAGCACCAGAAAGCGCCGCTCACGTCCCAGTCGAATCGTTTCCTCGCTCATCGCGTTTCCCTTGTATGTCCATGGTTCAGCTGGCTGGCGGCTGCGCTTGCAGTTGCGCCATCAGACTGATGTTGTCTTCGATATGCCAATTGGCCGCGATGCGACCGTTGTCGATCTGATAGATATCGGTTGCCCGGAAGTCTACACGCTGGCCCTGCCCTTTGAGAGCCTTGAACGTACCGCTGAAGTGGCCGCGAAAGTGCAGATGCACCACCACGCGGTCACCGGCAATGATCATTTGCTCGATTTCGCAACTCAGGTCTGGCACCGCCGTGCGAAAGAACTTCGACGCCAGCAACGGCCCGCTCGGGCCCTGCACCCGACCTTCGGGCGGGGTCTTGTCGACAAACTGCGGCGACAAGGCTGCCGTGGCCAGGGCCTCTTCCCCACTGTTCCAGAAACTGCCGTAACGCCGCGCCGCCAATTCCATTGCATCACGTTGAGCCTTGGGCAGGCTCTGATCGACGATCAGTGTCTGGGGTGCGATCAACGCCGATTCGGCCGAAGCAAACGGACTGGCCAGCAAAGCAGCCGACAGGCCAAGCATTGCCAGGCTCGAACGAGAGGAGAAGATGATGTGCGACATGGGGCGATCCTGATCAGTTAAACGAACGAGCGCCTATCATCAGCATCGGGGAATAAACGATAAACCGGTTAAGAAACGATTAACCTTTAAACACTTTTTAAGAATCAAGGTTGCGTAACGGCCATCGCGGATAAGCCCGCTCCCACAGATTCAGCGTCGTTCACACATTTTGTGCACGCCACAAATCCTGTGGGAGCGGGCTTGCCCGCGATGCAGACGACTCGGTGTTTGCAATTACTCCAAAGCCGCCGCCGGCCCGAAGAACTCATACCGGCTCTGCTGCTCAGGCACACCCAGTGCTTTCAGATGCCGCTTGATCGCGCCCATGAAGCCCTTCGGCCCGAGGAAGTAAGCATCGACATCCCGTTGCGCCGGCAGCCATTCAGCCAATTGCTCTTGGCTGAGCATTCCGACCTTGTCCGCCGCCGGGCTCACGCCGTCGTCTTCGGCGTAGCAATAGAAGCGCTTGAGCTGCGGATGGCGCGCCGCCAGCCCGTCGATCCAGTCGCGGAACGCATGCACGCTGCCGTTGCGCGCGCAGTGGATAAAGTGCACCGGGCGCTCGGTTTGCAACGCCGCTTCGAGCATCGCCAGGGTCGGGGTAATGCCGACACCGCCGCTGATCAGCACCAGCGGTTTGTCGCTGGCAGTCAGGGTGAACTCGCCCGATGGCGGGAACAGTTGAATGCTCGCGCCGACGTGCAGTTGATCGTGCAAATGGTTGGAGGCACGACCACCCGGTTCGCGTTTGACGCTGATGCGGTACTGACCTTTATTGGCCAGTGCCGACAGCGAGTAATTACGGCGGATTTCTTCACCATCGAGGATCAGCTTCATGCCGATGTACTGACCCGGCTCGGCGGCAAGGATCGGACCTTTGTCCGCCGGCTCGAAGTAGAACGAAATGATTTCCGCGCTTTCCTCAACCTTGTCCACCACGATGAACTCCCGCGCCCCGCGCCAGCCGCCGAGCGCTTGTTCCTTCTGGTCGTAGATCGCCGCTTCAGCGCCAATCAGGATCTCGGCCAGTTGCCCGTACGCCGCGCCCCACGCGCTCATCACTTCCGGCGTGGCGATTTCGTCGCCGAGCACTTCGGAAATGGCGCGCAGAAGGCAGGTGCCGACAATCGGGTAGTGCTCCGGGAGGATTTGCAGGGCGACGTGCTTGTTGATGATCTTCGCCACCAGATCGCCCAACTGGTCGAGCTGATCGATGTGTCGGGCGTACATCAACACGCCATTGGCCAAGGCACGTGGCTGGTCGCCGCTGGCCTGATGCGCCTGATTGAACAACGGGCGCACCTCAGGGTATTCGGAGAGCATCATGCGGTAGAAGTGGGTGATCAGTGCTTCACCGCCGCTTTCCAGCAGAGGCACAGTGGATTTGACAATGGCACGATCCTGAACGCTAAGCATAAGAGTGACTCCAGAGCTTTTTTGAGAATTGCCTTAGGCTTATCAGGTTTCATGCCAAATATTTTATCGTTATAAATCAATAGCTTAATTTTTACGTAGTCATTTTGACACGAAGCACTTTATAGTCATATCGACCACATCGAGTCTCTTTGACTACATACCATGACCGCCAAATCCCTGCTCACCGCTTTACTGCCGCTGGTCTCCGACCTGTCCCGCGAACTACCCGAGGGCGAGCGCTATCGGCGCCTGCTCGAAGCCCTGCGCGCCCTGCTGCCGTGCGATGCCGCCGCGTTGCTGCGCCTGGACGGCGAATGGCTGGTGCCGCTGGCGGTGAATGGTTTGAGTACCGACACCCTCGGCCGGCGCTTCAAGGTCAGCGAACACCCACGCTTCGAGATCCTGCTGGGCGGCGCCGGGCCGACGCGGTTCGCCGCCGACAGCGACTTGCCCGATCCCTACGACGGCTTGGTCGATGGTCTGGGCGATCACCTCGAAGTGCATGACTGCCTCGGCTGCCCGCTGTTCGTCGATGAAAAACTCTGGGGCCTGATCACCCTTGATGCGCTCGATCCGGAGCGTTTCGAGCCGATCGAACTCGACGCCCTGCAAGCCTTCGCCAGCCTCGCCTCGGCCACGGTCAACGCCGCTGAACGTATCGAACGCCTGGCGCTGCGCGCCGAAGACGAGCATCAGCGCGCTGAGGTCTACCGACAGGCCAGCGGTCAGCAGCAGCGCGAAATGATCGGCCAGAGCAAGGCGCACAAACGGCTGGTGGAGGAAATCAATCTGGTCGGCGGCAGCGACCTGACCGTGCTGATCACCGGCGAAACCGGCGTCGGCAAGGAGCTGGTGGCGCAGGCGATCCACGCCGCCTCGCCGCGATCCGACAAACCGCTCATCAGCCTCAACTGCGCGGCCCTGCCCGATACGCTGGTCGAAAGCGAACTGTTCGGCCATGTGCGCGGCGCCTTCACCGGCGCCACCAGTGACCGTCGCGGCAAGTTCGAACTGGCCAATGGCGGCACGCTGTTTCTCGATGAGGTCGGCGAACTGTCGCTGACCGTGCAGGCCAAGTTGCTGCGCGTGCTGCAAAGCGGCCAGTTGCAGCGGCTCGGCTCGGACAAGGAACATCAGGTCGATGTGCGCCTGATCGCCGCGACCAACCGCGATCTGGCCGAAGAAGTGCGCAGCGGCCGCTACCGCGCCGACTTCTATCACCGCTTGAGCGTGTACCCGCTGCGAGTGCCGGCACTGCGCGATCGCGGCCGCGATGTGTTGCTGCTCAGCGGCTTCTTTCTGGAACAGAACCGCTCGCGCATGGGCCTCAACAGCCTGCGCCTGAGCAGCGACGCCCAAGACGCGCTGCTCGCCTACACTTGGCCGGGCAACGTGCGCGAGCTGGAACACTTGATCGGGCGCAGTGCGCTGAAGGCGCTGGGCAATTGCAAGGTCAGGCCGAAGATTCTCAGCCTGAGCGCGGCGGATCTGGATTTGCCGCGGGAGGTTGTGGGTAACTCAATTGAGCCGGCTGCCGAGGTGCCCGCAATGCCGTTGATCAACGGCGATCTGCGCAGTGCCACCGAGCAATATCAGCGGCAGTTGATCAGTGCTGCGCTTGAGCGTCATCAGGATAACTGGGCGAGTGCGGCGCGGGAGTTGGGGCTGGACCGGGCGAATCTGGGGCGCATGGCCAAGCGATTAGGCATGAAATAATCACTTCATCCAGTTTGAGTGGATTCCTTGTGGCGAGGGGATTTATCCCCGATGTGCTGCGCAGCGGCACCAGGAAATGGGACTGCTGGGCAGTCCATCGGGGATAAATCCCCTCGCCACAGATGATTCTTGCCCTACCCGATAACCGACCTAAAGCCCACCCCGTTAACGCCGATAACCCGGCATCAATAGTTTCTGGCGATTTGCACCCTCGCCCATCACCTTTTTCCACAGAAGGTTTATATGTCTTCCACCAAAGCCCGCGCAGATTCACTTTCGCTTCTGCTGTTTACCTTGCGCAGCGGCAAGCTGATGGCGATCAACCTGCTGAAAGTCAGTGAAATCATTCCCTGCCCGCCGCTGACCAAAATGCCCGAGTCACATCCGCACATCAAAGGCATCGCCACCCTGCGCGGCGCGTCGCTGTCGGTGATCGACCTCAGCCGCGCCATTGGCGAGCGACCGCTGGAAGACCCGAACGGCGGCTGCCTGATCGTCACCGACGTCAGCCGTTCGAAGCAGGGTCTGCATGTGCAGGCGGTGAGCAAAATCGTCCATTGCCTGACCACCGACATCAAGCCGCCACCGTTCGGCTCCGGCGGTTCGCGCGCCTACATCACCGGCGTGACCTCGGTCGACGGCACGCTGGTGCAAGTGCTCGACATCGAGAAAGTCATCCACAGCATCGCCCCGGCACAAATCGAAATGGCTCCGACCGACCTGAGCATGGAAGACGCCGAAGTCCTTGGTAACGCACGGATTCTGGTGGTCGACGACAGTCAGGTGGCGCTACAACAATCGGTGCACACTCTGCGCAACCTCGGCCTGCAATGCCACACCGCGCGCAGTGCCAAGGAAGCCATCGACTGCCTGCTGGATCTGCAAGGCACCGCGCAGCAGATCAACCTGATCGTCTCCGACATCGAAATGTCCGAAATGGACGGCTATGCCTTTACCCGCACCCTGCGCGAGACACCGGACTTCGCCCACCTCTACGTGCTGCTGCACACCTCGCTCGACAGCGCGATGAACAGCGAAAAGGCCCGCCTGGCCGGGGCTAACGCGGTGCTGACCAAGTTCTCTTCGCCGGAACTGACCCAGCGTTTGATCGAAGCCGCCAAACACGTCGCAGCCAACGGTCATTGAGTTTTGAGCCAGACGTACTGCTTTTTGATGCGGCGCGACCTTCGTCAAGACGTGCCGCCGCCCCACTGGCCGGAAGGCATTGAACTGAGCGCTTACCGCCCGGAACTGGCGGCGGCGGTGCATCAGCTGATGCAACTCGGCTACCGTGAGGGCGGCGGTCGGGTGCCGGCACTGGAGGAATGGCAGCTGCGGTTTGAAAGCGATGCCGAATACGATCCTGAATTGTGCTTCATCGCCCGCGATAACGAAGGCGTGATCGGCGTGGCGCAATGCTGGACCAGTTCGTATATCAAGAATCTGGTGGTGCATCCGCGCGCTCAGGGCCGAGGTTTGGGTCGGGCGTTGCTGTTGAATGCATTCAAGGTGTTTCAGCAACGCCGTGAAGGGTTTGTCGATCTGAAGGTGCTGGAAGACAATCTGCGGGCGCAGCGTTTGTATGAAAGTGCCGGGATGTTTGTGGTTCGCCGGGAAATCGTGCCGGACTGATTCAAAGTCAAAAGATCGCAGGCTTCGGCAGCTCCTACAATGGAACGCATTCTCTGTAGGAGCTGCCGCAGGCTGCGATCTTTTAGCGATGTCTCGGCAACAAAATTCTTTAGGCATACTCCAACCTCTGGACACTCAAGACCAAGGATGCCGCCCCATGAAACCCCTCACCCTAAGCCTGCTCTGCCTCACCGCCCTCGCCTCCCAGGCCCACGCCTCCAGCCCCGACGCCTGGGCCGCTTACGATAAAACCGTGCTCGCCAGTTGCACCAAGGCCAGCGGCCTGAAAGACGCCAAACCGGTCGGCAGCCCCGCGCAATTCGATGACCGCGTCGGCTACACCGCCGTGCTGCTGCAAGGCCAATACCCGCAAAAACACATGAAAGGGCAGCAAGGCACTGAGCTGTGCCTGTACAGCAAAAAGTCGAAAACCGCGTTCGTCACCGAATGGGACTCGATCCGCCCGACCGCCAAGCCTTGAGGGCTGGCGCACAACTTGCTTCGATCAGCCTCAGCCTGGCGACTTTACGTCGCCGTTTCACACCCTGATTGAAGATTGATCGTGCAATGAATACGACATTTTCCTGCGTCGGCTGCGGCAAATGCTGCACCGACCACCATGTGCCCCTGACCCTCGCCGAAGCCCGCATGTGGGCGGCGGACGGTGGTCAGGTGATCGTGCTGGTGGAGGCCTTTCTCGGCAGCGGCCTGGGCCTGCCGGCGCAGCAGCGTGAACACGCTGAACGACGTTCAGCGGCAGTGCGCAGCGGTACCACCGAGGCCCACGTGGCAATCACTTTCGCCGCCTACAACGTCGGTCGCTGCCGGAATCTTGACGAAGACAACCTGTGCCGCATCTACGAGCGCCGACCGTTGGTGTGCAGGATTTATCCGGCAGAAATCAATCCGCACATCCCGCTCAATCCGGCCGCCAAGGATTGCCCGCCAGAGTCGTGGCAGCAGGGGCCGCTGCTGATTGTCGGTGGGGAGCTGGTCGACCAGGAGCTGTTGGAATTGATCCAGCGTTCACGCCAGGCTGATCGCGACGACATCCGGATCAAGGACGCGATCTGTGCCGCACTGGGAATTCGCACCACAGCACTCAAGGGCGATGGGTTCACCGCGTATTTGCCGCAGATGGACGCTTTTGCGGCTGTGATCGATCAGGTGTCTTCACAGCCACTGAACACAGCATCCAGTGAATGGCTGTTTCATTTGTCCGGAGACGACGTGGCCGGGCAATTGCTGGCGGCCGGTGCGCAGGTGGTGACGGAGCCGGCGCAGACGTATGCGTTCATTTCGCTGCGCGCGGCTTGATCGGAAATTCCTGCCGATTGGACTGGCCTCATCGCTGGCAAGCCAGCTCCCACAAGGTTCCATGTCGTGCACAAGTCATGTGAACACTCGAGAAACCTGTGGGAGCTGGCTTGCCAGCGATGAGGCCAGTGGCAACAGCATCAATCCTGGCCTTGCCGCCGCCCCCAGAACTCCCGCGCCAGCAAGCGCAAATCCCCCGCCAACCCCGCCACATCCTCAGAGTTGCGTTGGCTCAGCCGCCCCTCATCCACCGTCAATTCGGACGCCGTGCGAATGCTGACGATATTGCGATGGATGTCTTCACTCACCGCGCTCTGCTGCTCCACCGCTGCGGCAATCTGCAGACTCATCTCGGTAATCTGCTCGACCCGCTCGCTGATTCCATCGAGCGCCCGCGCCGCACGCTGTGCCTGTTCGACGCTGTTATCCACATGCTCACTGCTTTGCTGCATCACCAGCACCGCATCGCGCGCGCCGTTTTGCAGGGTGCTGATCATCCGCTGAATCTCGTTGGTCGATTGCTGCGTGCGCCGCGCCAACCCGCGCACCTCATCCGCCACCACTGCAAAACCGCGCCCGGCATCGCCCGCGCGCGCCGCTTCGATCGCCGCGTTAAGCGCCAGCAGATTGGTCTGCTCGGCGATGCTGCGGATCACCTCCAGCACCCCGGAAATCTCGCTGCTGTGGCCTTCGAGCTGATGGATCACCTCGGTCGCCCGCCGCAATTCCTCGGCCAGACGCAACACCGCACTGCGACTTTCACCGACTAGCCAATGCCCTTCGCGGGTTTCCGTATCGGCCAGGTCCGCCGCCACCGACGCCTGCTGCGCATGGCTGGCGACTTGCGCGACACTCGCGGCCATTTGGTGAATCGCTGCCGCCACCTGATCGGTTTCCGCCTGCTGCGCCAGCGAACTGCTGTGGCTTATTTGCAGATGATCAACCAGTTGCGCCGCATGCCCGGCCAACTGTTGCGATGCGTCCCCCATACGCCCGACCACCGCGCCGACCTGGGCTTCGAGCATCTGCAGGGCAAACTCGATCTGGCCGAACTCATCGCTGCGCCCGGTGTAAATGCCCTGGCTCAACGGATTGTCCGCGATCTGCCTCGCGCGTTCGGTCAACTGCTCCAGCGGTCGCAAGATCCAGCGCACGCCCACCGTGCAAAGTCCGCTACCGACGACAAACGCAACCGCGTCGAACCACGCCGACTCCGGGCGCAACCAAGCCTCGATCCCCAACACCAGCCCCAGCAACGCACTGGCCAACGCCGTGATCCTGCCGCGCAAACCTAACCTGAGCAGCGGCCGCCTTCCCTTCAATTCGCCACGCAACTGCGCATAAACCCGCTCCGCCGCGGCCACCCATCGCGCATCAGGCCGGGTGCGCACCGACTGATACTCCACCGCCACGCCGTTCTGCGTGACCGGCGTGACATAGGCGCTGACCCAATAATGGTCGCCATTCTTGCAACGATTCTTCACCAGCCCCATCCACGAACGACCGCTCTTGAGCGTCTGCCACATATGCGCAAACGCCTGCGCCGGCATGTCCGGGTGACGCAACAAGTTATGCGGCGTGCCGAGCAATTCGTCGCGGCTATAACCGCTGATCTGAATGAAATCGTCGTTGGCGTAAGTGATCGCGCTGGTCAGATCGGTGGTCGAAAGAATGTTCGCATCCAGCGCCACATCGACGTTACGGCCGGTTACCGGGAGATTGATCTTCATGGAAAGCGCGCTCGTTTTATGGGAAGAGTCGGCAGGGCTGCTGACTCTAAGCGCACCAATTGGTCAAATATTGATCTGGCTCAGGGGATGAGCACTTAGCCATCACTGCGACGGAAAATCGCAGTCGATGGCTGAAGGCGGGATGAAACTCAGCGCTTGCCCATCGAACGGCGGGTACCCGGCGGGGCCATGCCCGGGGTCTTGGTGTGACCATTCTTGGCGCCGTTCTTGTACCACGGCTGATTCGAACCCTTGGCGGCCGCCAGTTCACCCGGTTTGAACGGAAACTTGAAAGCCGGGATCTCGGGTTTGGTCTCGCTGGCGTCGGTCAGTTCAGCCGGGACATCGCTCACGGCGTCGTCAACCGGCGGTTGGGTCGGGGAAGTCATAAAAGCTCCGCAAAGCAAAAAGTCCGGCCCGAACAGTGAGCCGCGAAGGCGCGCAGTATACCTGCGCGCCCGGACTCGGCACCTGAAGATTTGCAGCGGCTGTCAGGCCGTCTTCGCGAGCAGGCTCGCTCCCACAGGTGGACAGAGTACACCCGCCAGAGATTGGTCGGCTGTCAGGCCGCCATCGCTGGCAAGCCAGCTCCCACAAAAGAGCAAAAGCAAAAGCAAGATCAAAAGATCGCAGCCTGCGGCAGCTCCTACAGGGAAAACAAGTACAACCCGCACGCGGCGCAGCCGCCCCACTCAACAGGATGAGCGCAAGCTCGGCTGCAGCTCTTGATCTTGAT
Organism: Pseudomonas sp. 22189; assembly: GCF_052045635.1. Lineage (NCBI taxonomy): Bacteria > Pseudomonadati > Pseudomonadota > Gammaproteobacteria > Pseudomonadales > Pseudomonadaceae > Pseudomonas > Pseudomonas sp. 22189. Next base: position 49,726 of record NZ_JBQEPG010000020.1, on the reverse strand, counting down.
CCACGGGCGACATCGGAAGGCTGAGCGGAGGGATTGATCCGGGCGTGGGAGCGCAGCGACCGTTTGGCGCAGCCGAACACAGCGAGAGGAGGTGCAGCGAAGCAAACCGTAGGCGCTGCGCCCGGATCGATCCCGCAGCGAAGGGACCCAGAGCCCCAGCGAGCGGGCCGAACGCAGGAGCAAGCGTTTTTTTGCTTACTTTTTTTAGGCGTTTGTAAAAAAAGTGAGTCGCCGTCAGGGCGAAACCCTAATCAGCCACACCCGCAGAAACGGATATACACCCCGGCGAAACTGACAGCGCTGACAGCTAGCCGTCACCCTCCTGACCTGCAGACAGGTTTATAAAGACAACAACCCTGCCCAAACTCCGTCCGGCGCCCACCCCGCATGCGAATCCAAAAGAACAAAGCCCTGCTCGCCACCCTGTTGATCGTCCTCGCAGGCGCAGGTCTGTGGTACGTCCTGAAACCTGCCCCGACCAAACTGGCCACCCCGACCGCCATCCCGGTCCGCGTCGTCACGGTCAGCGAAAAAGACGTCCCCCGCTACACCAGCGGCATCGGCTCCGTACTCTCATTACACAGCGTCGTAGTGCGCCCACAAGTCGACGGCATCCTCACCAAAATCCTCGTCAAGGAAGGCCAACTCGTCAAAGCAGGCGACCTGCTCGCCACCATCGACGACCGCTCGATCCGCGCCAGCCTCGACCAGGCCCGCGCGCAACTGGGCGAAAGCCAGGCACAACTGCAAGTCGCCCTGGTCAACCTCAAGCGCTACAAACTGCTCAGCGTCGACGACGGCGTCTCCAAACAGACCTACGACCAGCAACAGGCACTGGTCAACCAACTCAAGGCCACCGCCCAAGGCAACCAGGCCTCGATTGACGCGGCGCAGGTACAACTTTCCTACACGCAGATCCGCTCACCAGTCACCGGCCGCGTCGGTATTCGTACAGTCGACGAAGGCAACTTCCTGCGCATGACCGACACCGCCGGCCTGTTCACCGTGACCCAGATCGACCCGATTGCCGTGGAGTTCTCGCTGCCGCAGCAAATGCTGCCGACCCTGCAGGGCCTGATCAACGATCCGCAGCACGCACAGGTCAAGGCCTACATCGGTGCCGACACCGATGGCGAAACCGGCAACCTGCTCGGCGAAGGTCACCTGACCCTGATCGACAACCAGATCAACGCCAACACCGGCACCATCCGCGCCAAGGCCGAATTCGACAACGCCAGCCAGAAGCTCTGGCCGGGCCTGCTGGTGACGGTAAAAATTCAGACGGCACTGGATAAGAATGCGCTGGTGGTACCGCCCACTGTCGTACAGCGCGGTCTCGATCAACACTTCGTTTACCGCGTGAACGGCGACAAAGTCGAAGCCGTGCAGGTGCAGATGGTTTATCAAGGCAGCGGCCAGGACATCATCAAAGGCGTGAAGGCTGGTGATCAATTGGTCAGCGACGGCCAGTCACGGCTCAAACCCGGCTCGACCGTGCAGGTCATGACCGAGCCGCCGCAGGTGGTGCAAGCGGAGCCCAAGCCATGAAGCAGCACACAGGCGTCTCCACCTGGTGCATCGATCACCCGGTCGCGACGATTCTGCTGACCATCGCATTGGTGCTGGTCGGCGTGATTGCCTTCCCGCGCCTGCCGATCGCCCCACTGCCGGAAGCGGAATTTCCGACAATTCAGGTCTCGGCGCAGTTGCCCGGCGCCAGCCCCGACACCATGGCTTCGTCCGTGGCCACGCCGCTGGAGGTGCAATTCAGCGCCATCCCCGGCATGACCCAGATGACCTCCAGCAGCGCGCTCGGCTCCAGCCTGCTGACCCTGCAATTCACCCTCGACAAGAGCATCGACACCGCCGCTCAGGAAGTCCAGGCCGCGATCAATACCGCCGCCGGCAAGCTGCCCAAGGACATGCCGACCCTGCCGACCTGGAAGAAGGTCAACCCGGCCGACAGCCCGGTACTGATCCTCAGCGTCAGCTCGACGCAAATGCCCGGCACCGAACTCAGCGACCTGGTGGAAACCCTGCTGGCGCGTCAGATCAGTCAGATCGACGGTGTAGGCCAGATCAACATCACCGGTCAGCAACGTCCGGCGATCCGTGTGCAGGCCTCGGCCGACAAACTGGCGGCGATCGGCCTGACACTCGCCGACATTCGTCTGGCGATCCAGCAGACCAGCCTCAACCTCGCCAAAGGTGCGTTGTACGGCGAATCGAGCATCTCCACGCTGTCGACCAACGATCAGTTGTTCCACCCCGAGGACTACAGCCAACTCATCGTTTCCTACAAGGACGGCGCACCGGTTCACCTGCGCGATGTCGCCAAAGTCGTCAACGGTTCGGAAGATGCCTACGTGCAGGCCTGGGCCGGTGATCAACCCGGGGTGAACCTGGTGATCTCGCGGCAACCGGGGGCGAACATCGTCGAAACCGTCGACCGCATTCAAGCCGCCCTGCCCGGCCTCGAAGCCATGCTCCCGGCCTCGGTGCAAGTAAAAACCTTGATCGACCGCACCCAGACCATTCGCGCCTCGCTGCATGAAGTCGAGATCACTCTGCTGATCGCGATTCTGCTGGTGGTGGCAGTGATGGCGCTGTTCCTGCGCCAGTTGTCGGCGACCATGATCGTCTCGGCGGTACTCGGCGTGTCGCTGACCGCCAGTTTCGCCCTGATGTATCTGCTGGGCTTCAGCCTGAACAACCTGACGCTGGTGGCGATCGTCGTCGCGGTCGGGTTTGTCGTGGACGATGCGATTGTGGTGGTGGAGAACATCCACCGGCATCTGGAGGCCGGCGACAGCATGCGCGAAGCGGCGGTCAAAGGTGCCGGCGAGATCGGCTTTACCGTGGTGTCGATCAGTTTCTCGCTGGTGGCAGCGTTTATTCCGCTGCTGTTCATGGGCGGTGTGGTCGGGCGGTTGTTCAAGGAATTCGCCCTGACGGCGACCTCGACCATTCTGATTTCGGTGGTGGTGTCGCTGACCCTCGCGCCGACGCTGGCAGCGCTGTTCATGCGCAAACCGGTGCACCACGCCCACGACAAACCGGGCTTCAGCGAACGCTTGCTGGCCTGGTACGAAAAAGGTCTGCGCCGCGCCCTCGCCCACCAGAAACTGATGATCGGCGTGTTCGGCCTGTCGCTGGCACTGGCGATTGCCGGTTACATCTTTATCCCCAAGGGTTTCTTCCCGGTTCAGGACACCGGGTTTGTCCTCGGCACCACCGAAGCCGCTGCCGATATTTCCTACGGCGACATGGTTAAAAAACACTTGGCGATGGCCGAAATCGTCGCCGCCGATCCGGCCGTGCAGGCGTTCTCGCACTCGGTCGGTGTGTCCGGCAGCAACCAGACCATCGCCAACGGCCGCTTCTGGATTGCTTTGAAAAAACGCGGTGACCGCGATGTCTCGGCCAGCCAGTTCATCGACCGCATTCGTCCGCAACTGATGAAGGTTCCGGGCATCGTCCTGTACTTGCGCGCCGGCCAGGACATCAACCTCAGTTCCGGCCCGAGCCGCGCGCAGTACCAATACGTACTCAAGAGCAATGACGGCGCAACCCTCGCCACCTGGACCCAGCGTCTGACCGAAAAGCTGCGCAGCAACCCGGCGTTCCGCGACATTTCCAACGACCTGCAACTGGGCGGCAGCATCACCCACATCAGCATCGACCGCAGCGCCGCCGCGCGTTTCGGCCTGACGGCGAGTGATGTCGACGAGGCCCTGTACGATGCGTTCGGTCAACGGCAGATCAACGAGTTCCAGACCCAGGTCAACCAGTACAACGTGATTCTCGAGCTGGACACCAAACAACGCGGCAAGGCCGAAAGCCTCAACTATTTCTACCTGCGCTCGCCGCTGAGTGGCGAGATGGTGCCGCTGTCGGCGCTGGCCAAATTCGATGCGCCGACCATCGGCCCGCTATCGATTGCCCATGACGGCATGTTCCCGGCCGCCAACCTGTCGTTCAACCTCGCGCCCGGCGTGGCCTTGGGTGATGCGGTGATTCTGCTCAATCAGGCCAAGGCCGAAATCGGCATGCCGACCGCGATCAGCGGCAACTTCCAGGGCGCGGCGCAGGCGTTCCAGAGTTCGCTGGCCAGTCAGCCGTGGCTGATTCTCGCGGCGCTGGTGGCGGTGTACATCATTCTCGGCGTGCTTTATGAGAGCTTCGTGCATCCGCTGACGATCATCTCGACCCTGCCGGCAGCCGGTCTCGGTGCGGTGATCATGCTGTGGATCTGCGGCCAGGACTTTTCGATCATGGCGTTGATCGGCTTGGTGTTGCTGATTGGTATCGTCAAGAAGAACGGCATCCTGATGATCGACTTTGCCCTCGAGGCGCAGCGCAATCGCGGCTTGCCGCCGCAGGATGCGATTTACGAGGCGTGCCTGACGCGATTCCGGCCGATCATCATGACCACCCTCGCCGCCCTGCTGGGTGCCCTGCCGCTGATGCTCGGTTATGGCACCGGCGCCGAACTGCGCCAGCCGCTGGGGATCGCGGTGGTGGGCGGCTTGCTGGTCAGCCAGATGCTGACGCTGTTTACCACGCCGGTCATATACTTGTGGCTTGAGCGGCTGTTCCACAGGCCCAAACCTGTGCCCACGACGGCATTGGCGACTACAGACTGAGGCGGTCATGCGCGTTCTGATTATCGAAGACGAGGAAAAAACCGCGGACTATCTGCACCGCGGTCTGACGGAACAGGGTTACACCGTGGACCTGGCCCGCGACGGCGTCGAAGGCCTGCACCTGGCGCTGGAAAGCGACTACGCGGTGATCGTCCTCGACGTGATGCTACCGGGCCTGGATGGCTTTGGCGTGCTGCGCGCATTGCGTGCACGCAAGCAGACCCCGGTGATCATGCTCACCGCCCGCGAGCGCGTCGAAGACCGGATCAAGGGCCTGCGTGACGGCGCCGACGATTACCTCGGCAAACCGTTTTCCTTCCTCGAACTGGTGGCCCGCCTGCAGGCGCTGACCCGACGCAGCGGCGGGCATGAACCGGTACAAGTGAGCATCGCCGACCTGTGGATCGACCTGATCAGCCGCAAGGCCACCCGTGCCGGCACCCGACTGGATCTGACGGCGAAAGAGTTCTCGTTGCTCAGTGTTCTGGCGCGCCGACAAGGTGAAATCCTTTCGAAAACCGCAATTGCCGAGATGGTCTGGGACATCAATTTCGACAGCGACGCGAACGTCGTCGAAGTCGCGATCAAGCGTCTGCGCGCCAAGCTCGACGGGCCGTTCGACGAGAAACTGCTGCACACGATTCGCGGCATGGGTTATGTGCTGGAGAGCCGCGGTGTCCAGTAATTCGATTGCCCTGCGTTTAAGCGGGATGTTTACGCTGGTGGCGCTGCTGGTGTTTCTGTTGATCGGCGGCGCGCTGTATCAACAGGTCGACAAGGGCCTGGGCCTGCTCCCGGAAGCCGAGCTGGATGCGCGTTACAGTGTGCTCGAATCGGCGCTCAATCGTTACGGCACACCCGAGCATTGGGTGAAGATCAACGCCAAGCTCAAGCTGCTCGGCGAAGAGGACAAGCGCATCCGTTTCTGGGTGGTCAGCGCTGATCCCGGTTACGAGTATGGCGAGCCTGACGCGCAAATCCGCGCCTTCGCCCAAGGCCCGACCGGCATGCATGATCTGCAGTTGCCTGAACATCCTTATCCGCTGAAAGTGCTGCTCACCGAGTTGCCGGCCAAGGATCAGCGCCCGCCGCTGCGGTTCATGATCGGCATCGACACCGAAACGTTCCACGAGACCCAACACAAACTGTTGATCGCTCTCGTCAGCCTCGCGATTGTCGGTGTACTGATGGCCTCGGCGCTGGGGTACTGGGTCGCGCGAATCGGCCTCAAGCCGTTGATCAAACTGTCGGACGAAGCCCAGCGCCTCGCGCCCCCCCTGCGGGCCGGACGTTTGCGGATGTCGCCATTGCCGCCGGAGCTAGAGCAGTTTGTCGATTCGTTCAACTCCACGCTGGAGCGGGTCGAACAGGCCTATTCGCGCCTGGAATCGTTCAACGCCGACGTCGCCCATGAACTGCGCTCGCCACTGACCAACCTGATCGGCCAGACCCAGGTCGCGCTGACCCGCGGGCGCTCCGCCGAGCATTACTTCGAAGTGCTGCAGTCGAACCTCGAAGAGCTGGAACGCCTGCGTTCGATCATCAACGACATGCTGTTTCTGGCCAGCGCCGACCAGGGCAGCAAGGCCACCAAACTTACCGAGACGTCTTTGGCCGATGAAGTCGCGACCACGCTCGAGTACCTGGATTTCATCCTCGAAGACGCGCAAGTGCAGGTGCACGTCAGTGGCGATGCGCAGGTGCGGATCGAGATCGCGCATCTGCGCCGGGCGCTGATCAACCTGCTGAGCAACGCCGTGCAGCACACCGAGCCGGGCAAGGTGATCGAAGTGCGCATCGAAGTTGAAGATCATCAGGTCAGCATTGGCGTGGCCAACCCGGGATCGCCGATTGCCAGCAAGCACTTGCCGCGACTGTTCGAGCGCTTCTACCGGGTCGATGCCTCGCGCAGCAACAGCGGCAACAACCATGGATTGGGGCTGGCGATCGTCAAGGCGATTGCGCTGATGCACGGTGGGGATGTGTTTGTGCGCAGTGATCGGGGGATGAATACCTTCGGGATTCACCTCCCCGTTTAATCGCTGATTAAAGTCCCCTGTGGCGAGGGAATTCATCCCCGATGGGTTGCGAAGCGACCCCAAAATCAGCAATCGCGATCTTCCTGACAAAACCAGTACAAAGGATTGAGGGCTGCTTCGCAGCCCATCGGGGATGAATCCCCTCGCCACAAGGAATGGCGTTCACCCGAGGTTGATCTTTGCTTTTGCTGTAACAGTCATTTATGAAAATCACGCTGTTTCCCAACGCTCGGCAACCTTATCTTTGCCCGCACCAAACAGCACTTGCCAAGCAAGAAGGTTTTCAAGATGTCCAACAGTATGGGTATTGCCAGCGCTTTCGTTTTGTCCTCATTGATCCTGTCGCCAATGGCGATGGCTGAAGAATCGCAGGCGTTCGTCGCGCAGAATGCTGCTCGCGCTCACGCCTTCGAGCAATCTCAGGCAGAAGTGATGGCCAAGTCGCAAGACGCCTCGCAAGCCCCACAGGCCGCCACTTCCCAGGCTCAAGCGACCGAGAAAGACAGCTGAGTCGCGCACCGCGAAACATTTCCCTCGACGCGGTTGTTTGGCTCTTCCCGTTCAACCGTCGTCCTTCCAGGCCGCTGCCTTTCAGCGGCCTTTTTTCGTTGTGGTCTGAAAGCCGTTTGGTTCGTCTGTAACAACAAGAAATATCCCGCACCTCAAGACATTGAAGTGTCAGTTGACCCAAGGAGCTCCGTCGCAAGTGCGTTACCCAGTCAGTTTCACCCCGCTGTTCATTGCAATTGCCGCAACGATTGCCCCCACAGCCCAAGCCGACGAAGCCGCCAAACAAGGCTTCATCGAAGGCTCGAGCCTCAACCTCAACGCCCGCAACTACTACATGAATCGCAACCGTCTGCAGCAGACGGACGACAACATCGAGTGGGGCCAGGGTTTTCTCGGGATTTTCCAGTCGGGTTACACCGAAGGCACGGTCGGCTTCGGCATCGATGCCCACGCCATGCTCGGGCTGAAGCTCGACGGCGGTGGCGGTACCGATGGTTCGAGCATCCTGCCGATTAGCGATGGCAACGGCAAAGCGCCGGGCTCGTTCTCGACTGCGGGCGGCACGTTGAAGATGCGCGCGTTCGATACCGAGCTGAAGACCGGTGACCTGTTCCTCACCAACCCGGTGATTGCCGGCGGTGATTCGCGCATGCTGCCGCAGACCTTTCGTGGCGTGAGCCTGACCAACCACAGCTTCGACGGCTGGATGTTCGAAGGTGGTCAGGCCAGTTTTACCAAGCCGTACAATCAGAGCGGTCGCCAGCGCATCGGCACGTCCTACGGCAAACTCGCCGAGGGCGACGAAAGCCGTCACCTGAACTGGGCCGGCGTGTCCTGGAGCGGCGTCGAAGGCCTGACCAGCAATCTGTACGCCGCCGAGCTGAAGGACATCTGGAACCAGTACTACTACGACCTGGATTACACCTGGCAGTTGACCGATCTGGTCAGCCTCAACCCGGGCCTGCACTTCTATCACACGCAGGACACCGGCGACGCGCTGCTGGGCAACATCGACAACAACACCTACAGCCTGCATTTCACCGTCGGCATCGGCAGCCACAGCGTCACCGCTGCGTACCAGCGCGTGAACGGCAACACGCCGTTCGACTACATCAGCCAGGGCGACAGCGTTTACCTCGACAACTCGCAACAGTACTCGGACTTCAACGGCCCCAACGAGCGCTCGTGGAAGCTCAAGTACGCCTACGACTTCGCCGGTCTCGGTCTGCCGGGTCTGACGTCGGCAATTTCCTATTCGCGTGGCACCGTGGACCTGACCAAGGTCGATCCGGACAGCAAAGGCTATGCCTCGTGGTACAGCGCCGCCGGTCGCAACGCCAAGCACTGGGAACGCGACCTCGATCTGAAATACGTGGTGCAGAGCGGCCAGGCGAAAGATCTCGCGGTGCGCCTGCAATGGGCAACCAACCGTGGCGGCAACGGCTACGGCGCGATCGATACCGACACCGATGAATACCGGGTGATTGTCGACTACCCGATCAACGTCTTCTAAGATCACCTCTAGGTCAGTTACAACTGACACTTTTTTTGACTGAAATAGATTTTGTGGCGAGGGGATTTATCCCCGATGGGCTGCGCAGCAGACCCTTTTTTTGGGGCCGCTTCGCAGTCCATCGGGGATAAATCCCCTCCCCACAGTAGATCTGTTTTAGTGTTATCCCCCGCAGTGTTTGTGCAACTACTCTTATAAGTCTTACCCCAACCGACAGCCCCCATCATGATCGCGAGCCGTACCCCACCTCTGGCGGGCAAGCCCGGACGCCCCGAATTGCTGCTGATCTGCGGCAGTTCCCTGACCGTGATCGCGATTCTGTGCATCGTCACTTTTCTGCTGATTCGTGAGCACGCCAACGCTCAGGAAGCGGCCACCCGCAGTGCCACCACCATCGCCCAGTTGATCGACGCCGACGTCCTGCGCACGGTCGAGTTGTACGACCTGACCCTGCAAGGCCTGATCGCCGCCGCCCAGCGCGATGACTTGCGCGACGTCACCCCGCAGATTCGCCATCTGGCACTGTTCGACCGTTCGACCACCGCGCGTTTCAAGGGCGACATTCTCCTGCTGGACAAGCATGGCGATGTGGTTGCCGACTCATCGCGGATCGAACCCAAACCGGGCAACTTTGCCGATCGTGATTACTTTCTCGCCCACGCCTTCAACCGCGATACCGGCATGTTCATCAGCCGCCCATTCAAGACTCGCTGCGATTGCGACGACGCCAATCAGTGGCGCATCAGCTTCAGTCGGCGGATCTCCTCGGACACCGGTGAGTTCGCCGGCGTGGCGGTGGCGTCGATGAAACTCGACTACTTCGATCAGTTGTTCAACAGCCTCGACATCGGCAAAGACAGCACGCTGAACATCATCAACAGCGACGGCGTGCTACTGGCGCAGAAGCCGCATCTGCAAAGCGACTCCATCGGCAAGAGCTTCGGCAACCGACCCAACGTGGTGCGGATTCTCGGCGACAAGAATGGCAGCGGCAGTTTCACCAGCACTTCGAGCATGGACCACCAGCAACGGCTCTACACCTATTCGCGGGTCGGCAACTTGCCGCTGACGGTGATGGTCGCGCTCTCCAGTGATGAGGTGTTCGGCACTTGGCGGCGCACGGCGCTGTTGATCAGTGGCGCCACCGGCGTGCTGTGTGCCGGGCTGCTGTGGCTGACCTGGCTGCTCGCCCGCGAGCTGCGTTTGCGCCAGCGCGCCGAACGCGAGCTGGCGCAACTGGCTGCCACCGATGCGCTGACCGGCGTGGCCAACCGGCGGATGCTCGATCAGTCGCTGCGCCACGAATGGTTCCGCGCCCAGCGTTCGGGCAAGCCGCTGTCGGTGATGATGATCGATGCCGACCACTTCAAGGCGTTCAACGACCGTCACGGGCATCAGGCCGGTGATCAGGCGCTGCGCGAACTGGCCAGGGTTATCACCGCGAACGTGCGACGACCGGGTGATCTGGTCGCCCGTTACGGTGGTGAAGAGTTCTCGGTGATCCTCGCCGAGACCGACAGCAGCGGTGCCCGGCAAATCGCTGAACACATTCGTCAGGCGGTGGAGCAGATGCCGAGGGTCGAGGGCGCGGACGTGGCGATGACCGTCAGTATCGGTATCAGCACCTGGACGGCAACGGTCGAGATGTCGCTGGAGCAACTGCTGTTTGCGGCGGACAAGGCGCTGTATCAGGCCAAGGAGAGCGGTCGCAATCGCGTAGTCAGTTCGTAAGATCAAAAGATCGCAGCCTTCGGCAGCTCCTACAGTTGGACTAACTTTCCCTGTAGGAACTGCCGAAGGCTGTGATCTTTTGCTTTGAATAAAGGCATAAAAAAAGGCCATCCGAGGATGGCCTTCAAAAAACTAGAGAGGTTTTTTACTTACACCGCCGCAACCGGGCGCATGTAAGAGATCGGTGCAGTGCTGGCGTCTTCGAACGTCACGACTTCCCACGCATCTGTCTGCTCAATCAGCTTGCGCAGCAGCTGGTTGTTCAGTGCATGACCGGACTTGAAGCCTTTGAACTCACCAATCAGGCTGTTGCCCAGCAGGTACAGGTCGCCAATCGCATCGAGGATCTTGTGCTTCACGAATTCGTCTTCGTAGCGAAGACCGTCTTCGTTCAGTACACCATCGGAATCCACAACGATCGCGTTTTCAACGCTGCCGCCGAGTGCGAGGTTGTGCTTGCGCAGGTACTCGATGTCACTCATGAAACCGAAAGTACGCGCGCGGCTGACTTCTTTTACGAACGAAGTGCTGGAAAAATCCACGCTTGCACTTTGGGTGCGGTCCCGGAAAACCGGGTGATCGAAATCGATCTCGAAGCTCACCTTGAACCCTTCGAAAGGGACGAAAGTGGCGCGCTTGTCGCCGTCTTCCACTGTCACTTCACGCAGGATGCGGATGAATTTCTTGGCGGCGTCCTGCTCTTCCAGGCCAGCCGATTGAATCAGGAATACGAACGGTCCAGCGCTGCCATCCATGATCGGGACTTCGGACGCGGAGAGCTCGACGTAGGCGTTATCGATGCCCAGGCCAGCCATGGCCGAGAGCAAGTGCTCTACCGTGTCCACTTTGACGTCGCCATTGATCAGCGTCGTCGACATAGTGGTTTCACCGACGTTTTCCGCGCGGGCAGGAATCTGCACCACAGGGTCGAGGTCAGCGCGACAAAACACAATGCCAGTGTCGACAGGCGCAGGCTTGAGGGTCAGGTAGACCTTCTCCCCGGAATGCAGGCCTACACCTGTGGCACGGATAATATTTTTCAGTGTGCGTTGTTTAATCATGGCTTGGGCCGCTTCAGCGCAAATTGCGAACTGGTATCAACAAAGGCTGGCGATAATAGCAGACCGAGCCTTTGCTGAACACCAATCACCGTCATAGCCCTGATACATTCCATCAATCGGCCTGACGACGCAGGAATGCCGGGATGTCCAGGTAATCCAGATCGTCCTGCGGGTTCATCTTCGCGGCAGTCGCAGCACCGGCCTGAGCCTGGTTGCGCATGACGGTCGGACGGTCCAGGTCACGGTAGTTCACCGCCGGAGCTTCCTGACGCGCAGGAGCCGGTTGTTGAACCTGAGCGGCAGCCATGGAGGTGTGAACGGTGTTGTCGATGACCTTCACAGGCTTCTCGATTTTCGCGCCCAGACCGGTGGCAACCACAGTAACGTGCAGTTCGTCGCGCATGTCCGGATCGATCACGGTACCGACCTTGACCATTGCGTGCTCGGAAGCGAAGGCTTCGATGATGCTACCCACGTCGGAGTACTCACCCAGGGACAGGTCAGGACCGGCGGTGATGTTCACCAGAATGCCGCGTGCGCCTTGCAGGTTCACGTCTTCCAGCAGCGGGTTGCGGATGGCCGCTTCGGTCGCTTCACGTGCACGGTTCGGACCGCTGGCGCAGCCAGTGCCCATCATCGCCATGCCCATTTCGCTCATCACGGTACGCACGTCGGCGAAGTCGACGTTGATCATGCCCGGACGCTTGATGATGTCGGAGATACCGCGCACGGCACCGGCCAGTACGTCGTCAGCCTTGGCGAAAGCCGACAGCAGGCTGGCGTCTTTACCGAGGATGGTCAGCAGCTTCTCGTTGGGGATAGTGATCAACGAGTCGACGCTTTCGGAGAGCATGCGGATGCCTTCGTCGGCGATCTGCATACGCTTGCGGCCTTCGAACGGGAACGGACGGGTCACGACCGCAACGGTCAGGATGCCCATTTCCTTGGCCACTTCGGCGATGATCGGTGCAGCACCGGTACCGGTACCGCCGCCCATGCCAGTGGTGATGAACACCATGTTGGTGCCGGCCAGCACTTCAGCGATGCGCTCGCGATCTTCCAGCGCAGCCTGACGGCCGACTTCCGGGTTGGCGCCGGCGCCCAGGCCTTTGGTCACACCGGTGCCCAGTTGCAGAATGGTGCGCGCGCCGATGTTTTTCAGCGCTTGAGCATCAGTGTTGGCGCAGATGAATTCAACGCCTTCGATGTTGCTCTTGACCATGTGGTTGACAGCGTTGCCGCCGCCACCGCCAACACCGATAACTTTGATTACCGGGCTTGCGGGGATGTTGTCTACGAGTTCGAACATTTTCCCTCTCCTTACATTCTCTAGTTTTTTCGCCTACTGCATTTTTGTAGCGGTGTTGCGGTAAAGCTTTAGAAGTTGCCTTGAACCCACTTCTTCAATCGGTCCAGCAACGGCGCCTGTGGCTCATCGTTGCTGTAGCTGTCGCGGCTGCCGATGCCCGAGAACGAGATCCCGTCGGACTGCTTCTGCAGGCCGTACATCAACAAGCCCACGCCAGTGGAATAAATCGGGTTGCGCACCACGTCATCCAGGCCCTTCACGCCATGCGGCACGCCAAGGCGCACCGGCATGTGGAAGATTTCTTCGGCCAGCTCGGTGGCGCCTTCCATCTTCGAGGTACCGCCGGTCAGGACGATGCCCGCCGGGATCAGGTCTTCGTAGCCGCTGCGACGCAGTTCGGCCTGGATCAGGGTGAACAGTTCGTCGTAACGCGGCTCGACCACTTCGGCCAGGGCCTGACGCGACAGTTCGCGCGGTGGACGGTCGCCAACGCTTGGCACCTTGATGGTTTCACCGGCACCGGCCAGTTTGGCCAGGGCACAGGCGTAGCGGATCTTGATCTCTTCGGCGTACTGGGTCGGGGTGCGCAACGCCATGGCGATGTCGTTGGTCACCTGATCACCGGCAATCGGGATCACCGCGGTATGGCGGATCGCGCCTTCGGTGAAGATCGCGATGTCGGTGGTGCCGCCGCCGATGTCGACCAGGCACACGCCCAGCTCTTTTTCGTCGTCGGTCAGTACCGAGTAGGCCGAGGCCAGTTGCTCGAGAATGATGTCGTCGATTTCCAGACCGCAGCGACGCACGCACTTTTCAATGTTCTGTGCGGCGTTGACGGCGCAGGTGACCACGTGAACCTTGGCTTCCAGACGCACGCCGGACATGCCCAGAGGCTCGCGGACGCCTTCCTGGTTATCGATCACGTAATCCTGCGGCAGGGTGTGCAGCACGCGCTGGTCAGCCGGGATCGCCACGGCCTGGGCAGCGTCAAGTACACGCTCCAGGTCAGCCGAGCTCACTTCGCGGTCACGAATCGCCACGATGCCGTGGGAGTTCAGGCTGCGGATGTGATTGCCGGCCACGCCGACGAACGCCGAGTGAATGCGGCAGCCCGCCATCAGTTGGGCTTCTTCGATCGCGCGCTGGATCGATTGCACGGTCGACTCGATGTTCACCACCACGCCCTTCTTCAGGCCGCGGGACGGGTGAGTACCGATACCGACGATTTCCAGCGTGCCGTCGTCCGCGACCTCGCCTACCAGCGCCACCACCTTGGAGGTGCCGATATCCAGACCGACGATCATTTTGCCGCTTTGCACGTTTGCCATGGGTCCTGCCTCTTCTTAATTCTTTGCGACAGCGGGTTGGGCTGTCGTCGGCGCTACTGGTTCCCGCCAGCCAACAGCGAGGCCGTTGGCGTAGCGCAGATCGATGCGCGCAATGTTCGTAATCTGGTCTTTAAGCGTCTTGTCATAGATGGCAATGAAGCGGCGCATCTTTTCCACCAGGTTGCCGCGTCCCAGCAGCAACTCGATGCCGGGGCCGGAGCTGCCGGCACCGGTGGTCAGGAACCAGCTGCCACGTTCACGCAGTTCCAGGCGCGCGATCGAGAAGCCCAGCGGCCGGAGCATCTGGCTCAGCACCTGATACTGCTGCATCACCTGCTGCTGGGCCCGTTGTGGGCCGAACAGCTGTGGCAGGTGTTCGTAGTTCGCCAGTTCCTTCGGCGTGAACGCCTGGCCCTGGTTGTTCAGCAGCGACTCGTCGCCCCAACGGGCCACCGGCAGCTGCTCTTCGAGGCGGATCACCACCTGGTCCGGCCACACCCGGCGTACTTCGGCGTGGGCGATCCACGGCATCTGTTCAAGCTCGGTGCGCATGCCGGCCAGATCAATGGTGAAAAAGCTCGACGCCACGTACGGGGCGATTCGCTGCTGCACCGCTTGCTGGCTGATGTAGCTCAGGTCGCCCTGCACGGCGATCTTGGTGATCGGCCGGTCGGCATACGGCAGCAAACGCTGCGCGCCTTCGTAGGTACCGAACCCCAACGCCACCAGCAGCACTGGCCAGAACAGGCTTTTCAGAAAGCCGAAATTGGCTTTCGGCAGGCGCGCAGACATCGGCTCTTTGGCCACCATTCGGCTGGCACCCCGCGGCACCGGCTTGCGGCCGGGTGCGGGTGGCTGATGTCTGAGCTGAGCGCCTTGCATGGTCTTAACCTCGCGCCTCTGTATGACCGGAGCCTTCAACACTGGCGGCCAGAATGGCCAGAACCAGTTGCTGGAAGTCCAGACCGGCAGCACGGGCCGCCATCGGCACCAGGCTGTGATCGGTCATGCCCGGTGCGGTGTTCACTTCCAGGAACCAGAACTGCCCGTCGGCGTCCTGCATCACGTCCGCCCTGCCCCAACCGGCAATACCCAGCGCCTCACAGGCCTTGGCCGTGAGATCCATGAGTTCCTGTTCCTTGGCGGCATCCAGCCCGCACGGAATGCGGTACTGGGTATCGTTGGCGATGTACTTGGCGTCGTAGTCGTAGAACGTGTGCGGTGTACCCAGGGCGATAGGAGGCAACACCTGGTCACGCAGGGTGGCGATGGTGAACTCCGGACCTTGAATCCATTGTTCAACCAAGACTTGCGAATCGTAGGTACTGGCCGCTTTCCATGCGTCGATCAACTCGGACGCAGAACTCACTTTGGCCATCCCGATACTTGAACCTTCATGCGCCGGTTTGACGATCAAAGGGAAGCCCAGTTCCGTCGCCGCGGAAATACAGTCGGCTTCGCTGCACAGCACGGCGTGACGCGGCGTCGGAATCCCGAGGCTGTGCCAGACCTGCTTGGTGCGCAGTTTGTCCATCGCCAGTGCCGAGGCGAGGATGCCGCTGCCGGTGTAGGGAATGCCGGCGCATTCGAGCAGGCCCTGCATGGAGCCGTCTTCACCGCCACGGCCGTGGAGAATGATGAACGCACGGTCGATCTTTTCGCTCAGCAGACGCTGCAGAAAATCCTCGCCGACGTCGATCCCGAACGCGTCCACACCCGCGCTTTGCAGCGCGTCGAGCACAGCGTTACCGGACTTCAGCGAAACCTCACGCTCGGCACTCATGCCACCGAACAGCACGGCGACCCGGCCGAAGTCTTTCGGCGCGATGGTGGAGAACAGGTTGGCGTAGGCAGCAGTCATTTCAACTTCCCCTCGACCGACGCCGCCACGGCGCCGGCGAACAATTCACTTTTCAACAGCTTCGGCGCGAGACCGCCGATATCCCCGGCGCCCTGGCACAGCAGGATGTCACCGGCACGCAGCAGCGGCTTGACCAGCGGCGCGAGGTCGACACCGCGCTCGATGTAGATCGGGTCGAGCTGACCGCGCTGACGGATGCTGTTGCACAACTTGCGGCTGTCCGCGCCTGGGATCGGCTCTTCGCCGGCCGGATAGACTTCCATCAGCAGCAGCACGTTGGCATCGGCCAGTACATTGACGAAATCGTCGTACAGGTCGCGGGTGCGGCTGTAACGATGTGGCTGGTAGACCATCACCAGACGGCGCTCCGGCCAGCCACCGCGCACGGCTTTGATCACCGCCGCGACTTCGGTCGGGTGATGACCATAGTCGTCGACCAGCATCACGTTGCCGCCGTCCACCGGCAGTTCGCCGTAGACCTGGAAGCGTCGTCCAACGCCCTGGAACCCGGACAGGCCCTGAACGATAGCTTCATCACTGACGCCTTCGTCGGTAGCGATGCAGATGGTCGCCAGCGAGTTGAGCACGTTGTGGTTGCCCGGCATGTTCACGGAAACATCCAGCGGCTCGCGGTCAGGACGCAGCACGGTGAAGAAGGTCTGCATGCCCTGCTGGCGCACATTGATCGCGCGCACGTCGGCGTCTTCGCTGAAGCCGTAGGTCACGGTCGGACGCTTGACCAGCGGCAGGATTTCACGCACCACCGGATCGTCCAGGCACATCACGGCCAGACCGTAGAACGGCAGGTTGTGCAGGAACTCGACGAAGGTTTTCTTCAGTTTGTTGAAGTCACCGTCGTAGGTCGCCATGTGGTCGGCGTCGATGTTGGTAACCACCGCCACCAGCGGTTGCAGGTGCAGGAAGCTCGCATCGCTTTCGTCGGCTTCGGCGATCAGATAGCGGCTGGTGCCGAGCTGGGCATTGGTACCCGCCGCGTTCAGACGGCCACCGATGACGAAGGTCGGATCCAGGCCACCGGCCGCGAACACCGAAGCGATCAGGCTGGTGGTGGTGGTTTTGCCATGCGTACCGGCGACGGCGATGCCGTGGCGGTAGCGCATCAGCTCGGCGAGCATCTCGGCACGCGGCACCACCGGGATACGACGCTCAAGGGCAGTCGCCACTTCCGGGTTGGAAGTGTTCACAGCGCTGGAGACCACCAGTACGTCGGCGGTGGCAGCGTTCTCGGCACGGTGGCCGATATAGATGTGCGCGCCGAACGATTCCAGACGCTCGGTCACCGGCGACGCTTTCAGGTCGGAACCGGACACTTCATAGCCCAGGTTCAACAACACTTCAGCGATGCCGCACATGCCCACGCCGCCGATACCGACGAAGTGGATGCGACGGATGCGGCGCATTTCCGGTTGTGGCATGGCTTTCTGATTCTCAACCATGGGCCACCTCCAGGCAGGTATCGACCACGCTACGGGTGGCATCGGGTTTGGCCAGACGGCGGGCCGCTTGGGCCATTTCTTCGAGTCGTTGCGGTTGCATCAAGACCTCTGTCAGGCGCGCGGCAAGCTCCGCGGCACCAGTCGTTCTTTGCGGCATCACGAAGGCAGCGCCTTCACGGGCCAAATAATCGGCGTTGCGGGTCTGGTGATCGTCGATCGCGTGGGGCAAGGGCACCAGCATCGAGGGCAGACCAACGGCGGCCAGCTCACTGATGGTCAGCGCGCCAGCGCGGCACACCACCAGGTCAGCCCAGCCATAGGCCTGGGCCATGTCTTTGATGAACGGCTGCACCTGCGCATCCACGCCGGCGGCGCGATAGCGCTCTGCAGTCACTTCATCGTGGTTTTTGCCAGCCTGATGAAACACGTCCGGACGCAAATCGGCAGGGACTTGCGCCAGGGCTTCAGGCAGCAACTTGTTCAACGGTTCTGCGCCCAGGCTTCCGCCGAGGATCAGCAAACGCGCTTTGCGCCCGGCCAGAGCCGGTCGCGATGTTTCGAGGAACAGCTCGCTGCGCACCGGGTTTCCGGTGGTACGGCGGCTGTCCGACAGAGTAAAGGTGTCGGGGAACGCTTCACACACCCGGGCGGCGAACGGCACCAGCAACCGATTGGCGGTGCCGGCCACGGCGTTCTGTTCGTGAACGATCACCGGCACACCGGCCAGTTTCGCGGCAATCCCGCCAGGCCCGGTCACATAACCACCGAAGCCGACCACGCAGACTGGACGCAGCTTGCGAATCACCGCCCGCGCCTGCCACACCGACTTGAGCAACATGAACGGCGCCTTGAGCAGCGACAGCTTGCCCTTGCCACGCAACCCGGTGGCATTGATGCGGTGCAGTTCCAGACCTGCAGCCGGTACCAGATCGTTTTCGATCCCGCGTGGCGTGCCGAGCCAGTGCACGGTGTAACCGCGTGCCTGGAATTCGCGGGCACAGGACAGCGCCGGGAACACGTGGCCGCCGGTGCCGCCAGCCATGATCAATACGTTAGCGCCCATGATTCGGCTCCTCGGCGAAGTCGCTCTCATGGAATTCCATCTCTTCACTGCCCAGGTGGGTCCGACTCTCCCACTCGATCCTCAGCAACAGACCAAGGCAGGCGCAGCAGATCACCAGGGAACTGCCGCCATAACTGAGGAACGGCAGCGTCAGGCCCTTGGTCGGCAACAGACCGACGTTCACGCCGATGTTGATCAGGAACTGACCGATCCACAGGAACGACAGACCGTAAGCCACGTAAGCGGCGAAGAATTGCTTGGCCTTCTCGGCCCACAAACCGATATACATGCCGCGAATACACACGAAGACGAACAGCGCGACGGTGCACAGCGAACCGACGGCGCCCAGCTCTTCGGCCAGTACCGAGAACACGAAGTCGGTGTGCGCTTCAGGCAGGTAGAACTGTTTCTGCACGCTGTTGCCCAGGCCAACGCCCAGCCACTCACCGCGACCGAAAGCGATCAATGCCTGCGACAACTGATAACCGGCACCGAACTGGTCGGCCCATGGGTCAGCGAAGTTGGTCAGACGCGCCATTCGATAAGGCTGCATCTGGATCAGCAACACCACGGCTCCGACTGCCAGCACCACCATCAGCGAGAAGCGGAACAGCCCGACCCCGCCAAGGAACAGCATCGCCGCCGCAGCCCCCATCATTACCACGGTGGCACCGAAGTCCGGCTCCATCAGCAACAGGCCCGCCATCGGCAGCAGCACGATGAACGGCTTGAAGAAGCCCATCCAGCTCTCGCGCACTTCTTTCTGCCGACGCACCAGATAACCGGCGAGGTAGATCACCACGAAGACTTTGGCGATCTCCGACGGCTGTACGTTGAAGAAGCTGAAACCGATCCAGCGCATCGAACCGTTCACTTCACGGCCGATCCCGGGGACGATCACCATCACCAGCAGACCGAATGCACCGATCAGCATCATCCAGCCCAGACGCTGCCAAGTGGCGATCGGAATCATCATGGTGATGATGCAGGCACCCAGGCCCAGCGCCACGTAGATCAGGTGGCGAATCATGTAATACAGCGCGCTGCCCGACTGCGCAGCCGCCACTTCGGTGGAGGCCGAGGCAATCATGATCAGGCCCAGGCCCAGCAGCGCCAGGCAGCCGGCGAGCATCGGAAAATCGAGGTCGATGCCACGGCCGGTAATGATCGGCGACGGGTACGGCTTGATGATATTGCGCAGGCTCATGCCAGATCCTCCACGGCGCGGACGAACTGGTGACCACGGTCTTCGTAATTCTTGAACATGTCGAAACTGGCGCAGGCCGGCGACAGCAGCACCACGTCACCCGTTTGGGCGACCCCGCGGCATTGCGCGACGGCTTCGACCAGCGAACCGGCGCGGATCAGCGGCACGGCGTCACCGATGGCTGCGCCGATCTTGTCGGAGTCGCGGCCCATCAGGATCACGGCGCGGCAGTTGGCCGCCACCGGATCGCGCAAGTCGTTGAACTCGGCACCCTTGCCGTCGCCACCGGCGATCAGCACGACCTTGCCGTCGATGTCCGCACCGAGGCCTTCGATGGCGGCCAGCGCGGCGCCGACGTTGGTGGCCTTGGAATCGTTGTAGTAACCGACGCCGTCGAGATCACGCACCCACTGGCAGCGGTGTTCGAGACCGGCGAAATTGCGCAGGGCCGACAGCATGGCGTCGAACGGCAGCCCGACCGCATGCCCCAGTGCCAGTGCCGCGAGGGCATTGGCCTGGTTATGCGCACCGCGCACTTTCAGTTCGCGCACTGGCATCAGGTTCTGGAATTCGAAGGCCAGGTATTTCTCGCCGTCTTCTTCGCGCAGGCCAAAAGCCTTGAAATCGGGTTTGTTCAGGCCGAAGGTCCAGCACGGCTGGCCCTCGCCGATCAGCGGACGGCTGAGCGCGTCCTGACGGTTGACCACGAACTGCTTCGCGCCACGGAAGATCCGGTGCTTGGCCAGGTGATAGGCCGGCAGGCCGCTGTAGCGGTCCATGTGGTCTTCGCTGATGTTGAGCACGGTGGCCACTTCAGCGTTTAGCTGGTCGGTGGTTTCCAGCTGGAAGCTCGACAGCTCCATCACGTACAGCTCGACGTCGTCGCTGAGCAGGTCCAGCGCCGGCGTGCCGAGGTTGCCGCCCACCGCGACGCGTTTGCCGGCCGCAGCCGCCATCTCGCCGACCAGGGTGGTGACGGTACTTTTCGCGTTGGAACCGGTGATGGCCACGATCGGCGCCCGCGCGTTACGCGCGAACAGCTCGATATCGCCGGACATTTTCACGCCACGGGCGGCAGCGGCTTGCAGGGCCGGGGTCGCCAGCGCCAGGCCGGGGCTCACGTAGAGCTCGTCGGCACGGCACAGGAATTCGACGTCCAGCTCGCCACAACGCACTTCCACGTGCGGATAGTCACGCTTGAGCGTGGCCAGTTCCGGTGGATTGTCCCGCGTATCGGCGACGGCAAACGACACGCCCCGGTTCGCCAGGAAGCGAACCAGGGACATGCCGCTCTTGCCGAGGCCGACAACGATGCGGAAGTGGTCAGAAGCGATCAGAGACACTCGTTCTACCTCAGCTTCAGGGTGGCAAGGCCGATCAGCACGAGAATCACAGTGATGATCCAGAAACGGACGATCACGCGTGGCTCGGGCCAGCCCTTGAGTTCAAAGTGGTGGTGAATCGGTGCCATGCGGAACACACGGCGCCCGGTCAGCTTGAAAGAGGCAACCTGGATAACCACCGACAGGGTTTCCATCACGAACACGCCGCCCATGATGAACAGGACGATTTCCTGACGGACGATCACTGCGATGGTGCCCAGTGCCGCGCCCAGTGCCAGAGCACCGACGTCGCCCATGAACACTTGCGCCGGATAGGTGTTGAACCAGAGGAAGCCCAGACCGGCACCGATCAGTGCGCCGCAGAACACGATCAGTTCGCCCGCGCCCGGCACATAAGGGATCAGCAGGTATTCAGCGAATTTCACGTTACCCGACAGGTAGCAGAAGATGCCCAGACCGCCGCCGACCATCACGGTTGGCATGATCGCCAGACCGTCGAGGCCGTCGGTCAGGTTGACCGCGTTGCTCGAACCGACGATCACGAAGTAGGTCAGCACGATGAAACCGGCGCCCAGCGGAATGCTGTAGTCCTTGAGCATCGGCAGGATCAGCGTGGTCTCCACAGGCGTGGTGGCGGTCATATAAAGGAAGATCGCTGCGCCCAGGCCAAAGACCGACTGCCAGAAATATTTCCAGCGGCTTGGCAAGCCACGGGAGTTCTTCTCGATCACTTTGCGGTAGTCGTCGACCCAGCCAATGGCGCCGAACAGCAAAGTCACCAGCAGCACGACCCAGACGTAGCGGTTGCTCAGGTCAGCCCACAACAGGGTGCTGACACCGATGGAAGACAGAATCAGCGCGCCGCCCATGGTCGGCGTACCCGACTTGGACAGGTGCGATTGCGGGCCGTCGTTACGAACGGACTGGCCGATCTGACGGTTCTGCAGGGTGCGGATCATCCACGGGCCATAGCACAGCGACAAAACCAGCGCGGTCAGCACACCGAGGATCCCGCGCAGGGTCAGGTACTGGAAGACCGCGAAGCCTTTGTAGAACTGTTGCAGATACTCCGCTAGCAGCAGCAGCATTAATGTTTCTCCAGACTGGACCCGCACAGAGCCGCAACGATGTTTTCCATCGCTGCACTGCGCGAACCCTTGATCAAAATGGTGGTGTTTGTGTCCTGCTCGGCGTCGAGGGCCTGGATCAGTTCGGCTTGCGTGCCGAAGTGATGCGCCTCTTGGCCGAATGCGTTCACGGCGTGGACCATGTTCGGCCCGACCGCGTAAAGCGCGGAAACCTTGCCCCGGGCGTATTCGCCCACGTCGCGGTGCCCCTGCTCCGCCCAGTCGCCCAACTCGCCGATATCTCCGAGCACCAGGACGGTGCGGCCGGAAAAGCCGGCGAGTATATCAACGGCAGCGCACATGGAGGTGGGGTTTGCGTTGTAAGTGTCATCGATCACGCGCATGCCGTTCTTCGCCAGTTGCGCGACGGTGCGACCCTTGACCGGTTGTACCGCGCCAAGCCCGGTGGCAATGCCGAACAGCGACACGCCCAGGGCGTGAGCGGCAGCGGCGGCAGCCATGGCGTTGGCAACGTTATGGCTGCCGAGCAGGTTCAGCTGAACGTGCTCCACACCTTCAGGGGTATGCAGGTTGAAGGCCGGGCAACCCCGGGCATCGGTGCTCAGGTCGCTGGCGTAGAAATCTGCCTGCGGATTGCTCAGGGAGAAGGTCAGCACCTTGCGTGCGCCGGCGCGGAGTTTCCAGATTCCGAAGGCCTTGTCGTCGAGGTTCAGCACGGCAATACCATCCGCCGCCAGACCGTCGATGATCTCGCCCTTGGCCTCGACGATTTTTTCCGGCCCGCCGAACTCGCCAACATGGGCAGTGCCAGCGTTGTTGAGGATCGCCACGTGCGGCTTGGTCAGCCCGACGGTGTAGGCGATTTCGCCCAGACGCGAGGCGCCCAGTTCGATCACGGCGGCAGTGTGTTCCGGCGCCAGTTCGAGCAGGGTCAGCGGTGCGCCGAGATCGTTGTTCAGATTGCCGCGAGTCGCCAGCACCGGCCCGCGGGTACGCAGGATGCTCGCGAGCATTTCCTTGACCGTGGTCTTGCCGCTGGAGCCAGTGATGGCCGCAACGGGCTGGGTGAACGCGGCACGGTTCAGTGCACCCAACTGGCCGAGGGCCTGACGGGTGTCCTTGACCAGCAGTTGCGGCAGGGTGCTGTCGGCGACTTCGCGCTCGACCAGTGCCGCGACCGCGCCTTTGCCGGCGACGTCGTTCAGATAGTCGTGACCATCGAAACGTGGGCCGGTCAGGGCAATAAACAGTTGGCCAGCGGTGATCGCACGGCTATCGATGCTGACGCCATCGAAACTGGCATCGCTGCTGATCAGACGTGCGTCGAGCACGTTGGTCAGTTCGCTCAATGTCAGGGCCTTAAGCATGGGCCACCTCCCACGCGGTGAGGGCATGATCGGCCTCGACCAGATCGGAGAAAGCGTGCCGCTCGCCGTTGATTTCCTGATAGTCCTCGTGGCCTTTGCCGGCCAGCACGATCACGTCATCGGCCGATGCAGCAGCGATCAGCTGGGCAATCGCCTGACCACGGCCGGCGACAAAGGTGACTTTATCCACAGCAGTGAAACCGGCGCGGATGTCATCGAAAATCTGCGCCGGGTCTTCGGTGCGCGGGTTGTCATCGGTGACCAGTACGCGATCGGCCAGACGCTCGACCACTTCGGCCATCAGTGGACGCTTGCCGCGATCACGATCACCGCCACAGCCGAACAGGCACAGCAACTGGCCTTTGACGTGTGGGCGCAATGCAGTCAGAACTTTTTCCAGCGCATCCGGGGTGTGCGCGTAATCGACCACCACCAGCGGCTGAGTGCCGCCACCCAGACGCTGCATACGTCCGGCCGGGCCTTCGAGTTTCGGCAGCACCTTGAGAATTTCGTCTAGGGCGTAATCCAGACCGAGCAAGGCGCCGACTGCCGCCAGTACGTTGCTCAGGTTGAAACGACCGAGCAGCGTGCTGCGCAGGTGATGCTCGCCCTGCGGCGTGACCAGCGTGGCGCGCACGCCGTGGTCATCGAACTGCGCTTCGCGGACATACAAATAGGCGCTGCTGTCGAGCAGGCTGTAACTGATCAAACGCGACTCGCGTTTTTCGCCGGCCAACTGCCGACCGAAATCGTCGTCGAGGTTGACCACGCGGCACTTCAGGTCATTCCAGGCGAACAGCTTGGCCTTGGC
Source organism: Pseudomonas sp. 22189 (assembly GCF_052045635.1). Lineage (NCBI taxonomy): Bacteria > Pseudomonadati > Pseudomonadota > Gammaproteobacteria > Pseudomonadales > Pseudomonadaceae > Pseudomonas > Pseudomonas sp. 22189. The sequence goes on along the minus strand of NZ_JBQEPG010000020.1, from coordinate 25,392 downwards.
CTCGGCGTACGCCTGCATGGTGCCGTGATAATCCAGGTGGTCGCGGGACAGGTTGGTCATCACCGCGACGTCGAACGCCAATGCAGTGACCCGGCCCTGATCCAGACCGTGGGACGACACTTCCATGGCCACGGCTTTGGCCCCGGCCTTTTTCAGGTCGGCCAGAGTGGCTTGCATGGCGATCGGATTCGGCGTGGTGTGCAGGCCGCTTTCCAGCGCGCCATGGAAGCCGGAACCCAGCGTACCAACGATGCCGCAATGCTGACCAAGCAGATCGAGTGCCTGCGCGACCAGTTGGGTCACGCTGGTTTTGCCATTGGTGCCGGTAACACCGATCAGGTTCAAGTGATGGCTCGGCTCGCCATAAAAGCGCCCGGCGATGTCGGACAGCTGCGCCGCCAGGCCTTTGACCGGAATCAACGGTACTTCGGTGATCGGCAGCACGGTGGCGCCTTCCACTTCGTAAGCAACTGCCGCCGCGCCGCGCTGCAAGGCATCGGCGATGTGCGCACGGCCATCGAACTTGCCGCCCGGCACGGCGAGGAAGAGGTCACCCGCGCGTACGTTGCGGCTGTCCAGCGCCAATTCACGGATCAACAGATCATGGCCGGCGTGGGGGAATATCTTGTTCAGACTCAGAGACATCAGCCGCGCCCTCCATTGGCTTTCAGCGGAACGACCGGGGTAGCGTTGGCCTGTTGGGTAGTCGGCAGGTTGTCCGGGGTCACGTTCATAAGGCGCAGGGTGCCGGACATCACACGGCTGAACACCGGCGCCGACACCAGACCACCGAAGTAACCGGCCTTGGACGGCTCATCGATCACCACCACGATGGCGTAACGCGGATCACTCATCGGCCCGAAACCGGCGAACAGCGAGCGGTAGGAGTTTTCGGCGTAGCCCTTGGTGCCCACCGAAGTCTTGCGCGCAGTACCCGACTTGCCGGCCACGTGATACGCCGGCACCTGCGCACGGAACACGCCGCGCGGTGCTTCGATCACTTGCTGCAGCATGCCTTGCATGGTTTTCGCGACCGCTTCCGGCAATACCTGAGTGGTCTGCGGCGGCTTGTCGGTTTTGATCAGCGTCAGCGGTGCGAGACGACCGTTGTTGGCCAGCGCCGAGAATGCGTGCACCAGTTGAATCGCGGTCACGGAAATACCGTAGCCATAAGACAGTGTCGCGGTTTCGGCTTTGCGCCAGTCGCGGTAGTTCGGCAGGTTGCCGACACGCTCGCCGGGGAAGCCGAGGCCGGTGTCCTGGCCGAGGCCGACTTTCTGTGCGAGACGGTAAATGGTTTCACCGCCGATATCGAACGCGACCTTACTCATGCCGACGTTACTGGAATTGATCAGAATGCCGGTCATGTCCAGCACCGGGCCTTCGGTCTTCGAAACGTCCTTGATCGTGTACTTGCCGATCTGCAGCGAGCCCGGATACACCTCGACGGTGTCGGTCGGTTTCCAGCGCCCGGATTCGATCGCGGCACTCATCGAGATCGCTTTCATGGTCGAACCCGGCTCGAACACGTCGATCATCGCGCGGTTACGCATCATCGCCGGCTGCAGGTTGCGACGGTTGTTCGGGTTATAGGTCGGCTGGTTGACCATGGCGAGGATCTCGCCGGTCTTCACGTCCATGATCACCAGGCTGCCAGCCTTGGCGCCGTTCTCGATGATCGCGTTGCGCAGCTCGCGGTTCGCCAGGTATTGCAGACGCAGGTCAATCGACAACGCCAAGGGCTTGCCGGCCTTGGCGTTCTTGGTGACCTGGACATCCTTGATCAGCCGACCGCGCCGATCCTTGATGACCTGCCGCTTGCCCGGCACCCCGGCCAGCCACTCGTCGTAGGCCAGCTCGACGCCTTCACGCCCGTGATCGTCAATGTCGGTAAAGCCGACCATGTGCGCGGTGACTTCACCGGCCGGGTAGAAGCGGCGGAATTCTTCGATGCCGTAAACGCCCGGCACTTTCAGGTCGAGCACAGCCTGGCCCTGCTCGGGGGTCAGCCCGCGCACCAGGTAAATGAATTCTTTGTTGGCCTGAGCTTCGAGACGCTCGGCCAGGGCTTTAGGATCCTGCCCCAGCGCCGCGGCCAGTGCCGGCCACTTCTCTTTGGCCGTCTGCATTTCCTTGGCGTTGGCCCACAGCGTCGTCACCGGGGTACTCACGGCCAACGGCTCGCCATTACGGTCGGTGATCAGACCACGGTGAGCAGGAATCGGGATGTGACGGAGACTGCGCGCGTCGCCCTGCCCCTTGAGGAAGTCACGGTCAACCACTTGCAGGTCGATGATGCGCCAGCAGATCGCCGCGACCATCACGCCGAGCAGAGCCACCATCAGGCGGAAGCGCCACGGGAAGAGTGCGCCTTCGAGTTTCATCATGGCGCCACCATCTTCACGTCAGCCGCGCCCGGAATGTGCATTTTCAATTGTTCAGTGGCCAGCACTTCGATGCGGCTGTGCGCTGTCCAGGTGCTTTGCTCGAGAATCAGACGCCCCCACTCGGCCTGCGCCTTGTCGCGCACGCTGAGTTCGTTGTAAAGGGTGTTAAGCAACTGCCGGTTCCAGTGCGCGCTGTAAGACACGCCGATGGCCGACACGAGCACGCCGACAAACAGCAGCAGCATGATAAAGCTGCCGCCCGGCAGGGGCTTGGCGAAAAGCTTGCTCACCGCAACTTCTCCGCGACACGCATGACAGCGCTACGGGAACGTGGGTTGGCTTTGAGCTCGGCGTCGGAGGCCGTCTGCGCTTTGCCATGGATTTTGATTTTCGGTTCGAACGCCACGTGGCGCACAGGCAGGTTGCGCGGCAGGTTGTCGGCTTCGCCTTTCACCAGTTTGCGCATGAACAGTTTGACGATGCGGTCTTCCAGCGAGTGGAAGCTGATGACCACCAGACGGCCACCGACTTCCAGAGCATCCAGTGCGGCTTCAAGGCCGGCTTCCAGATCGCCCAGTTCGTTGTTGACGTGAATACGCAAACCCTGGAACGCACGGGTCGCCGGGTTCTTGCCCTTCTCCCACGCCGGGTTGGCGACTTTCAAGACTTCGGCCAGATCGGCGGTGCGCTCGAACGGCTTGATGTCGCGGCGCTCGGCCACGGCACGGGCCATGCGCCCGGAGAAACGTTCTTCGCCGTATTCCTTGAACACCCGGGCGATTTCTTCCACGGGCGCGGTGTTGACGAACTCGGCGGCGCTGATGCCACGGGACGGATCCATGCGCATGTCCAGCGGGCCGTCGTTGAGGAAACTGAAGCCGCGCTCGGCGTCATCCAGTTGCGGCGACGACACGCCGAGATCGAGCAGGATGCCGCTGACCTTGCCGCTCAGACCTTGCTCGGCAACCACCGAGCCCAGCTCGGCAAAGCTGCGCTGCACAACGACAAAGCGGCCGTCTTCGGCCGCTAGCGTTTGCCCGGTGGCAATCGCTTGAGGATCCTTGTCGAATCCGATCAGTCGGCCGTCCGGCCCGAGCTGGCTGAGGATCAGCCGACTATGCCCGCCGCGCCCGAACGTACCGTCCAGATAGCAGCCATCAGGGCGTACGGCGAGAGCCTCGACGGCTTCGTCAAGCAGTACGGTGATGTGGTTAAAGCCGCTATCAATAGTCACAGGATCAAATCACGCAGTTCGTCAGGCATGGCGCCCGGTTGTTGAATAGCAGCAAGGTCAGCGGCAGATACCGCGTTCCATGCATCCTCGTCCCACAATTGGAACTTGTTCAGTTGGCCCACCAGCATCGCTTTCTTATCAAGCTTGGCGTATTCGCGCAGACGCGGTGGAACCAGAAAACGACCACTGCCGTCGAGCTCGAGGTCGACGGCATTACCAATCAATAAACGCTGCAGGCGACGGTTCTCTTCGCGAAGCGAAGGGAGTGCACGCAACTTGGTTTCAATGATTTCCCACTCGTCGAGCGGGTAGACACACAGGCACGGATCAACGGCATCAATGGTCACGATCAACTGGCCGGAACTACGCGAAACGAGCTCGTCACGGTACCGGCTCGGCATGGCGAGACGGCCCTTAGCATCGAGACTGATAGCGTTAGCTCCGCGAAACACGTCAGCGTTTCTCCAATTTTTATCGTTTTGAGCTCAAAAAACCCACTTCATGCCACTTTCCGCCACTTGCGCACACTATAGGAATGCGCCCACCACACCGTCAAGGCGCGGATTAAAGGAAAACCCTTACAGAACGGAGATTTAGGAGCTTAAAAGGAGGGGCAACGACAATTTGGCGGATACTTTTGACCAATAACTTGATGCAGCACTGAAAGCTGCGCTCGGAAGTTAAAGTGATTTGTTAAGAGTAAGATTTTTTCGATATTACAAAAGCGCTTCTGCTGTTGATTGAAGCAAGGTGGGAAATGGCTATTACTGCATTTGCCGCTGCCGGACTTTAGCGCAGGCCTGCCGATAATAACCAGCCCTGATGCCATTGATTCAAGCAGGGAAAGAAAAAGGTGGAGAGTCGATCTGTAAGCCGGGTTCTGTCTTGAACAGTCATTCGTCTACGATGGCCATCACTGGACATCTTTAGCAACCTACCCGGTCCCAGCGCGGGCCACGCCTTGGGACCCTATTTGGTCTTGCTCCAAGTGGGGTTTACCTAGCCACGAACTGTTGCCAGACGTGCGGTGCGCTCTTACCGCACCTTTTCACCCTTACCGGCGCCGAAGCGCTTAGGCGGTTATTTTCTGTGGCACTTTCCGTAGGCTCACGCCTCCCAGGCATTACCTGGCACTTCGCCCTATGGAGCCCGGACTTTCCTCCCCCCTCTAATTTTCATAGAGGGCAGCGACTGTCCGATCGACTCTCCGCCGCGCAGGTTAACGGCAGAGCGCCCGAAGAACAAGCGCTAATAGCCGTGGAACCCGTCTGCGCGACGGGTTACTCGCCCTTCTGCTGTTCCAGTGCGACCTGATACAGCACGTTTTTGCGCTCACCGGTGATTTGCGCGGCCAGGGCGGCGGCGCGCTTGAGCGGCATCTCTTCGAGCAGCAGGTTGAGGACGCGCATCGCCTCGCTGCTGACCGCGTCCTCGGACTGCGGTGCAGACCAGCCCGCGACCAGCACCACGCACTCGCCGCGCTGCTGATTGCTGTCGGACTCGACAAACGCCCGCAACTCAGCCAGCGGCAAGCCTTTGAGCGTCTCGAAGGTCTTGGTGATTTCCCGGGCCAGCAACGCCTGACGCTCGCCACCGAACACCGCTTCCATGTCCTGCAGGCACTCGAGAATGCGATGCGGGGCCTCGTAGAAAATCAGCGTGCGTGGCTCTTCCTTTACCGATTCCAGGCGCGCCTTGCGCCCTGCCGACTTGGCCGGCAGGAAGCCTTCAAAAATGAACCGGTCGGAGGGCAGCCCCGCCGCCGACAGCGCTGCGATCAACGCACAGGCACCCGGCACCGGCACCACATTGATGCCCGCCGCCCGCGCCTGACGCACGAGGTGATAACCCGGATCGGAAATCAGCGGTGTCCCGGCATCAGATATCAGCGCGACGTTATCGCCTGCCAGCAAACGGGTAATAAAGCGGCTACCTTCATCACGTTCGTTATGTTCATGGCACGCGGCCAGCGGCGTGGCAATGCCGAAGTGCTGCATCAAGCGCGCCGAGTGCCGTGTGTCTTCGGCGGCGATCAACGCCACTTCGCGAAGGATTTTCAGAGCCCGGGCGCTGATGTCGTCCAGGTTGCCGATGGGCGTCGCCACCACATAAAGCGAGCCAGCAGCGGAATTCAAAGGACCTGGAGCAGTCAAAGCGCACACCTCATGATCGGTAAAAGCCGGCATTGTAACGCGTCACGAGGCTTGCGATGCGTTCCGGCCGACGCCGGTTTTGCGCGTCTTTGTGCGATGCCGCAACATTTGCTTCAGCTAAATTGACGGTTTCACGCCAGTAACATCGCGCCCCGGCCAGCGCTTGGGTACAATTCCACGCTAATTTGATCGAGTATCAGGAACACTTACATGATCGCTTGCCTGCGGCTGTTCACTGCCCTCTGCCTCGCTGCCTTATTGGCGGCCTGCGCCAGCTCCCCTTCCTCCAGCCTTGGCGAACTTCCACGGACTCCGGATGCCAGCATCGAGCAACTGCTCGAACAGGCTACCCAGGCCAAGACGCCGGAAAAAGCCGCGTTGTTGCGCTTGAGCGCGGCAGACCTCGCTTATCGCCAGGGCAATGCCGGCCAGTCCGCGCAGATCCTGCAACAAGTGCCAATGGAGCAGTTGAAGCCAGGCCAGCAGATCTTCGCCAGCACCTTGTCCGCTGAGCTGGCAATGACGCGTAATCAGCCGAAAGCTGCGCTGACCGCCCTGGGTCATCCGAGCCTGCAGCACCTGAGCGAAATGCCGGAAGATCAGCAAGTTCGCACCGGCACCGTGCACGCCCGCGCACTGGAAGCCGACGGCCAGACCCTGGCAGCCGCTCGTGAGCGCATCTTCATCGCTCCAATGCTCAAAGGCGAAGCCGCGAGCAAGAACCACGAAGCCATCTGGACTTTGATCGCTTCGCTGCCGACCGATCAACTGCAACCCAACACCGCCGACGATCTCGGCGGCTGGATGGGCCTGGCCCTGGCTGTGAAAACCGCCGGCACCCTGGAACAGCAGCAAGCGGCGATCGATGCCTGGCGCGCACAGAATCCAAAGCACCCAGCAGCAATCAACCTGCCGCTGCCACTGACCAAACTCAAGGAACTGGCCAGCCAGCCCCTGAGCAAGATTGCCCTGCTGCTGCCGCAAGACGGCCCACTGGCCTCAGTCGGTAAAGCGCTGCGTGAAGGTTTCATGGCGGCGCACTATCAAGCACAACAGGCCGGTCAGAAGCCGCCCGCCATCGAGTTTTACGACAGCTCCAAACTGACCTCGATGGACGAGTTCTACCGCAAGGCCCAGGCCGATGGCGTGCAACTGGTGGTCGGCCCGCTGGAAAAACCGCTGGTCAAGCAACTGAGCACCCGTCCGCAACTGCCAATCACCACCCTCGCGCTGAACTACAGCGAAGGCGATCAAGGTCCGGCGCAACTGTTCCAGTTCGGTCTGGCGGCTGAAGACGAAGCTCGCGAAGTTTCGCGTCGCGCCCGCGCCGACGGCCTGCATCGCGCGGCGATCATGGTGCCGAAAGGCGAATGGGGCGACCGCGTATTGCGTGCGTTCAGCCAGGACTGGCAGGCCAATGGCGGCAGCATCGTTGCCACCGAACGCGTTGATCAGCCAGTGCAACTGGCCCAGCAGATCGCTGACATGTTCCAGCTGCGTCAAAGCGAAGCCCGCGCCAAGAGCCTGCAAAACGCTGCTGGCACCAATGTCGCCGCGCAGCCGTCGCGTCGCCAGGACATCGAGTTCATCTTCCTGGCAGCCACCCCGCAGCAAGCGCAGCAGATCAAGCCGACCCTGAACTTCCAGTACGCGGGTGATGTTCCTGTGTACGCAACCTCCCACGTGTACAGCGCCAGCGGCGATGTGAACCAGTACAACGACATGAACGGCGTGCGCTTCTGCGAAACCCCATGGTTGCTGGAAGCCAATGACCCGCTGCGTCAGCAAGTCACCGCGCAATGGCCGCAAGCGGCCGGCAGCCTGGGTCGCCTTTACGCCATGGGCGTCGACGCCTACCGTCTGGCGCCGCGCCTGGGTCAGTTGAAGGCGCTGCCGGACAGCCGCATCGAAGGTCAGTCGGGTAGCCTGGGCATGACCCAGACCCAACGCGTAGTGCGTCAGTTGCCATGGGCGCAGTTCGTCAACGGTCAGGTTCAACGCCTGCCGGACACCCCGCGCTGATGCCCGACGGCTCGCACCTGCAAAGCGGTAAAGATGCCGAGCGCCAGGCGCTCGAGCATCTGCAACACCAGGGTCTGCGCCTGCTGGCGCAGAACTGGTCATGCAAACGGGGCGAGCTTGATCTGGTCATGCTTGATGGCGATACAGTAGTATTCGTCGAAGTCCGCTACAGAAAAAACACTCAATGGGGTGGCGCGCTCGCTAGCATCGATGAGCGCAAACGGCAGAAGCTGATTTTCGCCGCACAGCATTTCCTTCAGCGCGAGTCACGCTGGGCCGATTCCCCTTGCCGCTTCGACGTGGTGGCCATCGACAGGCACCCGGATCAGTTGAACTGGTTGCAGAATGCGTTCGATGGTTGATTCTCTGCACACCACCCCGGACACTTTCACCGACAATTTTTGCTCTTTGCTTTGCGGGCTGCACATTCACGTGCCGAACAGCCGCGCTACTTAAGGTCACACAGATGGACATGCAATCCCGAATTCGCCAGCTTTTCCAGGCCAGTATCGACACCAAGCAACAGGCGATGGACGTACTTGCACCGCACATCGAGCAAGCCAGCCAGATCATGGTCAACGCCCTGCTCAACGAAGGCAAAATGCTTTCGTGCGGCAACGGCGGCTCTGCCGGCGACGCCCAGCACTTCTCTTCCGAACTGCTCAACCGCTTCGAGCGTGAACGCCCGAGCCTGCCGGCCATCGCCCTGACCACCGACAGCTCGACCATCACCTCGATCGCCAACGACTACAGCTACAACGAAGTGTTCTCCAAGCAGATCCGCGCATTGGGTCAACCCGGCGACGTATTGCTGGCAATCTCGACCAGCGGCAACTCGGCAAACATTATTCAAGCGATCCAGGCCGCACATGATCGCGAAATGGTTGTCGTAGCTTTGACTGGCCGCGATGGCGGCGGCATGGCTTCACTGCTGCTGCCTGAAGATGTCGAGATTCGCGTACCGGCCCATGTCACTGCACGTATTCAGGAAGTCCATCTGCTGGCGATCCATTGCCTCTGCGATCTGATCGACAGCCAACTGTTCGGGAGTGAAGAATGACCCCTAATCGCCTTGGCCTTCTGGCCTTGACCCTGTGCCTCGGCATCAGCGGCTGCACCTCGGTGGTGAATGCCAGCCGTGAAGCGCCGATTGAAGACGACCGCGGCACCCGAACCTTCGGCAGTAAAATCGACGACTCGCTGATCGAAACCAAAGTCGGCGTCAACGTGGCCAAGGCCGACCCCGGCCTGGACAAGGACTCGCATATCGTCGTCACCAGCTTCAACGGCGTGGTGCTGCTCGCCGGCCAGACGCCGCGCGAAGACCTCAAGGCCAAGGCTGAGCAGGCCGCCGCCAACGTCCAGCGCGTGAAGAAGGTGCACAACGAGCTGCAAGTGATTGCGCCGTCGAGCTTCCTCGCCCGCCAGAACGACGCCTGGCTGACCACCAAGATCAAGACCCAGATGCTGACCGATGCCAGCATTCCCGGCTCGCGCATCAAGGTCGTGACCGAGAACGGCATCGTGTATCTGCTGGGCCTGCTGACCAAGCAGGAAGCCCAACAGGCGACCAACCTGGTGCAGAGCGTTTCCGGTGTGCAGAAGATCGTGAAGCTGTTTGAATACATCGATTGATCTGCACTTCTGTAGGAGCTGCCGAGTGAAACGAGGCTGCGATCTTTTGATCGTTAAAAACAAGATCAAAAGATCGTCCGAACGCGGCCCGAGCCTTCGGCAGCTCCTACGTAATAAAAAAGGCGACCCTCTCGGGTCGCCTTTTTTATTACTTCACCACTTTCAAACTTGGCCGGCCACTTGGGCGCGGCGGCTCGCTGTCCGGTGGCGGCAAGTCGTCATCCGGCTCGATATCGTCTTCGTCATCCATCGGCGACTCGAGATCGAACACCATGCCCTGCCCGTTCTCCCGGGCGTAGATGCCCAGAATCGCGCTGATTGGCACATACAGACTGTGCGGAACGCCACCGAAGCGACCCTCGAAGGTCACCACGTCGTTGTCCATGTGCAAGTGCCGCACGGCGCTGGGCGAAATGTTCAGGACAATTTGCCCGTCACTGGCGAAGCCCTGCGGAACCTGCACTGCCGGGTATTCGGAATTGACCAGCATGTGCGGGGTGCAATCGTTATCCACAATCCACTCGTAGAGCGCGCGGACCAGATAAGGTCGACTGGAGTTCATAGCGGCTCCTTAAGCCTTAGCGCATATCGCGTTCGACGCCAGACAGACTCGCCTGGAAAGCCTCACGCGCAAACTGGCGCTCCATATAATCAAGCAGCGGCTTGGCCGGCCGCGGCAGTTCAATACCCAGAATCGGCAAACGCCAGAGTATTGGCAATAGGCAGCAATCCACCAGACTTTGTTCCTCACTGAGGAAAAACGGCTTGTCGGCAAACAACGGCGACACGCCCGTCAGGCTTTCACGCAATTCCTTGCGTGCCACGACACGCGCGGCTTCCTTGGTTTTCGGATCCAGAATCAGATCCACCAGACCACACCAGTCGCGCTGAATACGGTGAATCAGCAGACGGCTGTTGGCACGCGCCACCGGGTAAACCGGCATCAGTGGCGGATGCGGGTAACGCTCATCCAGATATTCCATCACCACGGTCGACTCCCACAACGCCAGGTCGCGATCGACCAGTGTCGGGAGACTGCCGTAAGGGTTCACCTCAATCAGTTTAGGCGGCTGGCGGCCAGCTTCCACGTAAATGATTTCGGCGCTGACACCCTTCTCTGCAAGCACGATGCGCACTCGGTGGGAATAGTGGTCGGCGGGGTCGGAGTAACAGGCCAACCGATTGGTCACGCCCATGGCGATCCTCCTCGCTTGTTGAAATGATTGGAACCGGAAAAACGCGCGCGCCCAGAGGGCGCCTCCCGCAATGCCTGGCGAACCAGACATTGCGTTATCGGAGGCGCCCTTGGGCGCGCGCGATTAACAGCAATGCTTGAAGCGTATCAGTGCACGTCTTTCCAGTATTCACGCTTGAGCAGGTAGGCGAACACAAAGAAGAACGCCAGATACAGCAAGACGTAAGTACCGATGCGCTGATGTTGCAGCTTAACCGGGTTAGCCGAGTAAGCCAGGAAGGTTACCAGATTCTTGACCTTCTCATCGAACTGCTCTTCGTTCAGAGCACCGGTTTTCGGCACGATGGTCAACTGATCGCACGCTTCATGAGTCAGCGGCGTACCGGTCAGCGGATCGTATTGCTTCTTGCCGTCCTCGACGATCTGCACTTGCTTGCAGCCCACCACCTGACGACCTTGCAGGCCGACCAGCACGTTAGGCATGCCGACGTTCGGGAAGACCTTGTTGTTCACGCCCCAAGGGCGCGCCGGATCTTCGTAGAACGAGCGCAGGTAACCGTAGAGCCAATCGGTGCCACGCACCCGAGCCACCAGGGTCAGGTCCGGTGGCGCAGCACCGAACCAGGTCTTGGCGTCTGCCGGCTGCATGCCGATGTTCATGTGGTCGCCGATCTTGGCGCCGGTGAACACCAGCTTCTCGAGCATCATGTCGTGGGGAATGCCGAGGTCATCGGCCACCCGTTCGTAACGCTGGAACTTGGCACTGTGGCAACCCATGCAATAGTTGGCAAAGGTGCGCGCACCGTCCTGCAGGGCAGCTTTATCGGACACGTCGATGTCGACTTTTTCCAGCTCCGGACCACCGTGTTCGGCGGCGAAAGACAGCACAGGCAGCGCAGCAAAAATCAGAGCAAAAAATAACTTTTTCATCAGCCAGTCACCCTTTCCGGAACCGGTTTGGTCTTCTCGAGCCTGGTGTAGAACGGCATCAGAATGAAGTAGGCGAAGTACAGGAAGGTGCAGACCTGCGACACCAGCGTGCGCTCCGGCGTCGGAGCGAGTACGCCCAGAATGCCGAGGATCACGAAGGAAATACAGAACACCAGCAGCCAGATTTTGCTCATCCAGCCCTTATAGCGCATCGATTTGACCGGACTGCGGTCCAGCCACGGCAGCACGAACAGCATGGCAATCGAGGCACCCATAGCGATCACGCCCATGAGCTTGTCCGGGATCGCACGCAAGATCGCGTAGAACGGCGTGAAGTACCAGACCGGTGCAATGTGCTCAGGCGTCTTGAAAGGGTTGGCTTGCTCGAAGTTCGGCTTTTCGAGGAAGTAGCCGCCCATTTCCGGGAAGAAGAACACGATAAAGCAGAAGATGAACAGGAACACCACCACGCCGACGATGTCTTTCACGGTGTAGTACGGGTGGAAGGCAATGCCGTCCAGCGGGATACCGTTTTCGTCTTTGTGCTTCTTGATGTCGACGCCGTCCGGGTTGTTCGAACCGACTTCGTGCAGCGCCAGAATGTGCAGCACCACCAGACCGAGAATCACGATCGGCAACGCCACGACGTGCAAGGCGAAGAAGCGGTTCAGAGTGATTCCGGAGATCAGGTAGTCACCACGAATCCACTGGGTCAGGTCGTTGCCGATGACCGGAATCGCACCGAACAGCGAGATGATCACCTGGGCACCCCAGTAGGACATCTGCCCCCAAGGCAGCAGATAACCCATGAAGGCCTCAGCCATCAGCGCCAGGTAGATCAGCATGCCGAACACCCAGACGAGTTCACGCGGTTTCTGGTACGAACCGTAGAGCAGGCCCCGGAACATGTGCAGATAAACCACGATGAAGAACGCCGAAGCACCGGTGGAGTGCAGCAGACGCAGGATCGAGCCGTACTCGACGTCGCGCATGATGTACTCGACGGAAGCGAACGCCTCTTCTGCCGACGGGGTGTAGCTCATTGTCAGCCAGACACCGGTGACGATCTGGTTGACCAGCACCAGCAGTGCCAGCGAGCCGAAGAAATAGAAGAAGTTGAAGTTTTTTGGCGCGTAATACTTGCTGAGATGGTCTTCCCACATTTTGGTCGCAGGGAAGCGCGCATCCACCCAATCCATGAACTTGCTCATCACGCTTTCTCCGTATCGACGCCAATGACAATCAGGTCATCGGTCTCATAGGAATGCGGGGGAACTGGCAGGTTCAAAGGCGCGGGTTGCGACTTGTAGACGCGGCCAGCCAGATCGTAGTGGGAACCGTGGCAAGGGCAGAAATAGCCGCCGACCCAGTCTTTACCCAAGTCCGCAGGCGCCACTTCGGGACGGAAGGTGGGAGAGCAACCCAGGTGAGTGCAGATCCCGATCAGCAGCAGGATTTCCGGCTTGATCGAGCGCACTTCAGGATCGACATAAGTAGGTTGCGTGGAGTTTTTGGAAGTCGGATCGGAGAGCTGGCCCTCGATCTTCTTGAGATTCCCCAGGATTTCCGCAGTACGGCGGACAATGAACACCGGCTGGCCGCGCCATTCGGCAATCATCTGCTGTCCTGGCTCGATCTTGCTGACATTCACTTTCACCGGTGCACCGGCGGCTTTCGCCTTGGCACTGGGAAACCATGACCCCACGAACGGGACCGCAGCCCCCACCGCTCCTGCAGCACCCACCACGGATGTGGCTGCTACCAAGAAGCGACGCCGGCCTGCATTCACGCCGTCATTGCTCATTCAGTCCTCTCCCATCAGCTTTGTGGCCTGTTAAATCAGGCATCTACTAAATAAATCAATGTTACTTATAAAAATTTTGCCGAGATGGTAATGAAAAGCCCCAATTCTGACAAGGGAATTACCCGGGGCTCCCACCCTCAAGCCTTGTAGTATAGGGGGTCTACGAATGTGGCAAGTTGTCACAGCGCAATTCTTTAATAAATCGCAGGCATAAAAAAACGCCCGGTTCCGTGAGGAATCGGGCGTTCTTTTTTGAACGTGGAAACGAATTAACGCTTCGAGTACTGCGGACGCTTACGCGCTTTACGCAGACCAACTTTCTTACGTTCAACTTCACGGGCGTCGCGAGTAACGAAGCCAGCTTTGCGCAGAGCGCTACGCAGGGTTTCGTCGTAGTCCATCAGAGCGCGAGTGATACCGTGGCGGATTGCGCCAGCCTGACCACTTACACCACCACCGATGACAGTGACGTAGATGTCGAACTTCTCGACGGTCTCGGTCAGTTCCAGCGGCTGACGAACTACCATGCGGGCAGTTTCGCGGCCGAAGAACGAGTCCAGGGAGCGGTTGTTGATGGAGATGTTACCAGTACCCGGACGCAGGAAAACGCGTGCGGTTGCGGTCTTGCGACGGCCAGTGCCGTAATTTTGAGTCGCCGACATAATGAACTATTCCGTTAAATCTTCAGTTCTTGGGGCTGCTGAGCAGTATGAGGGTGTGCAGCGCCCGCATAGACTTTCAGCTTACGGTACATGTCACGACCCAGCGGGTTCTTAGGCAGCATGCCTTTAACCGCGGTCTCGATCACGCGCTCAGGGGCCTTGGCGATCAGCTTTTCAAAGTTGATCGACTTGATGCCGCCCGGGAAACCGGAGTGGGAGTAGTACATTTTGTCAGTGGTTTTAGCGCCGGTTACACGGATCTGCTCGGCGTTGATTACGACGATGTAGTCGCCGGTGTCAACGTGAGGAGTGTACTCAGGCTTGTGCTTGCCACGCAGACGGCTCGCGATTTCGGTGGCCAGACGACCCAGGGTCTGACCAGCAGCGTCGACGACAAACCAGTCGCGCTTTACTGTTTCCGGTTTAGCAGTAAAAGTTTTCATTCTTTATAGCCTCAGGGGCCGCCTGTAAATAAGACGGCGGATCTTACTGAATAGTGCGTACTTTGACAAGTCAAAGGCAGCCGGATACAGACGCTTTCGGGGGCTCGGGTCGGCGCGTCCGTTCAACGGCAAGATTCTTCGGCGGCGGCGCATCACTTCCACTGCAGAAAGAGGTCGGCAATTATGCAGATTGCGAAAAAATTTTCAACCTGCTTTTATGATTGTTTTGCCCAAGGAGCACCCGATGGACTATCGCCAGCTAGGCCGTACCGACCTGAACGTGAGTGCAATCTGCCTCGGCACCATGACCTGGGGCGAGCAAAACACTGAAGCTGAAGCCTTCGCCCAGATCGAGCGGGCCAAGGAAGCCGGGATCAATTTCATCGACACCGCCGAGATGTACCCGGTGCCGCCGAAAGCCGAAACCTACGCCACCACCGAGCGCTACATCGGCAATTATTTCAAAAGCCGTGGTGATCGTGCCGACTGGATCCTCGCCAGCAAGATCGCCGGCCCGGGCAACACCATCGACTACATCCGCGACAAAAACCTGCGCCACAACCGCCAGCACATCACTGAAGCGGTGGATGCCAGCCTCAAGCGCCTGCAGACCGATTACATCGACCTCTACCAGTTGCACTGGCCGGAGCGCAGCACCAACTTTTTCGGACAACTGGGCTACAAACACAAGATCGAAGCCAACCTGACGCCGCTTGAAGACACCCTCGAAGCCCTCGATGAGCAAGTGAAGGCCGGCAAGATCCGCCACATCGGCCTGTCCAACGAGACGCCGTGGGGCACCATGCGCTTCCTTGCCCTGGCCGAAGCCCGGGGCTGGCCGCGCGCGGTGTCGATCCAGAACCCGTACAACCTGCTCAACCGCAGCTTTGAAATCGGCCTGGCGGAAATCGCCATCCGCGAACAGTGCGGCCTGCTCGCCTACTCGCCGCTGGCATTCGGTTTCCTGTCCGGCAAGTACGAAGGCGGCGCGCGTCCGCCGAAAGGTCGCCTGAGCCTCTACAGCCGCTTCAGCCGCTATTTCAACGCGCAATCGGAAGCGGCCTGCAGCCGTTACGTGGCCCTGGCCCGTGAACACGGTCTGGATCCGGCACAGATGGCGCTGGCGTTCGTCACTCAGCAACCGTTCGTCACCAGCAACATCATTGGCGCCACGACGCTGGAGCAACTGGACAGCAACATTGCCAGTTTTGATCTGAAGCTTTCCGATGAGGTGCTGGCGGGGATCGAGGCGATTCACAAGGATCATCCGAACCCGGCGCCTTGATCGGCCGTTAAAAGCTTCGCGAGCAGGCTCGCTCCCNGATCCCTGTGGGAGCGAGCCTGCTCGCGAAGGGGCCCGTCAATTCACTGCAGAACTCACAGCGACCGCGCAATGATCTCCTTCATGATTTCATTGGTACCGGCATAAATCCGCTGCACCCGTGCATCCGCCCACGCCCGGGCCACCGGGTATTCCCACATGAAACCGTAGCCGCCATGCAACTGCACGCACTCGTCGAGCACCTTGCATTGCAGGTCGGTGCCCCAGTATTTGGCCATCGCTGCTGTCGGCACATCCAGCTTGCCCTGCAGATGCAGCTCCAGGCACTTGTCGACAAAGACCCGGCCGATCTGAATCTCGGTAGCCATTTCCGCCAGTTTGAAGCGGGTGTTCTGGAAATCGGCAATCGCCTTGCCGAACGCCTTGCGATCACGGGTGTAATCCAGCGTCCATTGCAGCGCCGCTTCGGCTGAGGCCAGACCACCAATCGCCACGGTCAGACGCTCCTGTGGCAATTCCTGCATCAAATAGGCAAACCCCGCCCCGGCCTGACCCAGCAGGTTTTCCTTGGGGACACGCACATCCTGAAAGAACAATTCCGACGTGTCCTGCGCCTTCATTCCGACCTTCTCCAGGCGTTTGCCCTTCTCGAAGCCCGGCGTATTCGCCTCTACCACAAACAGGCTGGTGCCTTTGGCGCCGGCCTTGGGATCGGTTTTGGCGACCACGATCACCAAATCAGCGAGAAAGCCGTTGGTGATGAAGGTCTTGGAGCCGTTGATCACGTACTCGTCGCCGTCCAGCACTGCGGTGGTCTTGACCCCTTGCAGGTCGGAACCGGCACCCGGTTCGGTCATGGCAATCGCACTGACCATCTCGCCCGAGACCAGTTTCGGCAGGTACTTCTGCTTAAGCGCTTCGCTGCCGTAATGCAGGATGTACGGCGCAACGATGTCCGAATGCAACGAGAAACCGATCCCGGTCAGACCCAGACGACCGACCTCTTCGATTACCACGGCGCTGTACAGAAAGTCCGCGCCCAGGCCGCCGTACTCTTCCGGCAGGTGCGAGCAGAGCATCCCCGCCTCCCCCGCCTTGTTCCACAGTTTGCGGTCGATGTGGCCTTGTTTCTCCCATTGCGCATGGAACGGCACGGCCTCTTTTTCGAGGAAGGTTCGTACGCTGTCGCGGAACAATTCGTGCTCGGAGCTGAACAAGGTTCTGGGGATCATGCGGCACCTTTCATTGTTGTTGGAGGAATATGACCTTCAGAGACTAAGCCTCACCTCCGACACAGGACACTGGACACATCCGACAAAAAATAAGACGATCCAGCCGTCTGGTGACCACTTTCCCTTATAAAAACAAAACAAAAGTTGAATTATGTCCAAGCAAGTCTCCACGCCCTTGCGGCGCGTCAGCATCCTGGCAATCGACCGGGTTTTCGCATCCACTCTCATGCAGGCCAAGGATTTCTTTCATTTGGCCAGCCTGCGTTACGGCAAACAACTGGGCCACGGCCTGACACCGGCGTTTGAAACCCGCTTGGTCAGCCCCGACGGCAAACCGGTGAACAGCTTCAGTGACGTGATGATGCCGGTGGACGGCGGCCTGGAAAACGCCGACGTCATCATCCTCCCGGCGTTCTGGGATGATTTCGACACACTGTGCAGCCGTTATCCACAGATCCTGCCATGGCTGCGCGAGCAACATGCCCGCGGCGCCGTGCTCTGCGGCGAAGCCACCGGGGTGTTCTGGCTGGCCGAGGCTGGGCTGCTCAACGGCAAGGAAGCGACCACCTACTGGCGCTTCTTCAATGCCTTTGCCGAGCGCTTTCCCAAGGTGTACCTCAATCAGGACAAGCACCTGACCGACGCCGACAACCTGTATTGCGCCGGCGGCACCACTTCGGCCTGCGACCTGTATATCTACCTGATCGAACGCTTCTGCGGCGCCAACGTGGCGCAAGCCGTGGCCCGCGACATTCTGTATGAAGTGCAGCGCAGTTATTCGCCGGGACGTATCGGTTTCGGCGGGCAGAAGCTGCACCAGGACGTGATCATCCTGCAGATCCAGCACTGGCTCGAAGAGCATTTCGCCGACAAGTTCCGCTTCGAAGACGTGGCCCGCGAGCACGGTATGAGCATCCGCAACTTCATGCGCCGCTTCCAGACCGCGACTGGCGACAAGCCGCTGCACTACCTGCAACGCCTGCGCATCGAGACTGCCAAAGGTCTGTTGTCGGGCAGCCGCAAGAGCATCAAGACCATCAGTTACGAGGTCGGCTACGACGATGCGAGCTTCTTTGCGCGGCTGTTCCGCCAGCACACCGAGCTGTCGCCGAACCAGTATCGGCAGCAGTTTCAGCAGGCCGCGTAGCCCCCTGAACAAACACAAAATCTGTGGGAGCTGGCTTGCCAGCGATGGCGTCGTGTCAGGTGATATCTATTTCTCTGACAAACCGCTATNCGCTGGCAAGCCAGCTCCCACAGGGATTGCAGTGCATTAGAGATTTTTTCAGCGCATAAAAAAGGCCTGCAATTGCAGGCCCTTTTTTTGTATGCCGAATCTGTTCAAGGCTTGTGCGCCCGCGACAGGAATTCGTGCGATTGCATCTCCAGCAGACGGCTCAGCGTACGCTGGAACTCGAACGTCAGGCGTCCGCCGGTGTACAGGTCTTTCAACTCGACTTCGGCAGAAATGATCAGCTTGACGTTACGGTCGTAGAACTCGTCGACCATGTTGATGAAGCGTCGGGCGATGTCGTCGGTGGTGACGCTCATCTGTTCGACACCACTGAGCAGCACGGCGTGGAATATCTTGCCCAGCTCGATGTAGTCGTTCTGGCTGCGCGGGCCGTCGCACAGTTCACGGAAGTCAAACCAGGCCACGTCGTCACAGGTGCGCAGGGCACGGATTTCGCGGTTCTCGATGATCAGCACATCGTTCTCGACCGCCGCCGTGCATTCCGGCGTCAATGCCTTGAAGCTCTTGCGCAGGCTTTCGTGCGCGGCTTCGTCCAGCGGATAGTGGAACAGCTCCGCTTGTTCGAGGTGGCGCAGGCGGTAGTCGACACCGCTGTCGACGTTGACGATTTCGGTGTTCTGCTTGATCAGCGCGATGGCCGGCAGGAAGCGTGCGCGTTGCAGGCCGTCCTTGTACAAGCCGTCCGGAACGATGTTCGAGGTCGCAACCAGGGTCACGCCGTTCTTGAACAGCTCTTCCATCAGCGTGCCGAGGATCATCGCGTCGGTGATGTCCGAGACGAAGAATTCATCGAAGCAGATCACTCGCGACTCGGTCGCAAAACGCTTGGCGATGATGGTCAGCGGGTTTTTCTCGCCGCCGAGGGTTTTCATCTCTTCGTGCACACGTTTCATGAAACGGTGGAAGTGGGTGCGGGTCTTTTCCTTGAACGGCAGCGCTTCGAAGAAGGTGTCGACCAAGTAAGTCTTGCCGCGACCCACGCCGCCCCAGAAGTACAGGCCCTTGACCGGCGTCTGATCCTTCTTGCCAAACAGTTTGCCCAGCAAACCCGGCTTGTTCTGCTCGGCCGCGATCAGATCGTCGTACAGGCGCTGCAGATGACGCACAGCAGTTTCCTGCGCAGCGTCATGGAAGAAGTCCGGGCGTTTCAGATCAGCTTGGTATCGTTCTAGGGGCGTCATAATTCGTTAGCAAGGCAACAAAAACGGGCCGTCACTGTAGCGACGGCCCGTAGGAATGGCAATCAGCCCTTGGTCGGGCCGCACCGTTGTTTAGTCCTGAACCGGGGTCAGCGCTACGCGCAAAGCTTCGATCGCGGCGTCCCGCGCAGCAGCATCAGCGAACGCCGGGCTGTCACCCACGCACTCGCCTTCCAGCCACACACTGAAGCTCAGGTCTTGATTGCGGATGTCCAGCGCCTGACCGGTTTGCAGTTGCTTGGTCACCTGGCCGGCGGTTTTGCCGTCGGCAAAGTTGCGCGACAGCAGCAGTTGCTCGCCATCGGCCGCCAGCAGACGGAAACGGAAGCTGCCGTCGTCTTCACGGAAGCTGACGAAACGTGCAGCCTTCACGGCTTTCTTCTTGGTGGTCGCCGCGACTTGCACCTGATTGACGAACGAACGCAGGCCAACCGCTTCACGCAGTTCGTTGAGGAACGGCGTCGCCACCGCACGGGCCTTTTTCGCGCCGTGTTGCAGGATGTCTTCCAGATCCGCCGGACGCTCGATCAGTTGGTGATAGCGTTCGCGGGACTCGCCCAGTTCATTGTCGAGCAACTGGAACAGACGATTCTTCGCCTCGCCCCAACCCAGACCGCCGAGCAGTTCGCTGCGGAATTCGTCAGCCTGCGCTGGTGTGGCGAAGGCCTGGAACAGGGTGAACAGGTGCGAGTTGTCCGGATCTTTGGCTTCGCCCGGCGCTTTGGAGTCGGTGACGATCCGCGAGATCGCGTCCTTCATCTCTTTGGCGCTGGAGAACAGCGGGATGGTGTTGTCGTAGCTCTTCGACATCTTGCGCCCGTCGAGGCCTGGCAACGTCGCCACGCTTTCCTCGATCAGCGCTTCAGGCATGGTGAAGAACTCTTTGCCCTGGCCGAACAAGTGGTTGAAGCGCTGGCCGATGTCGCGGGCCATTTCCACGTGCTGGATCTGGTCACGACCGACCGGGACCTTGTGCGCGTTGAACATCAGAATGTCCGCTGCCATCAGCACCGGGTAGCTGTAGAGGCCCATGGTGATGCCGGCATCCGGGTCTTCACCGCTCTCGACGTTCTTGTCCACCGAAGCCTTGTAGGCGTGCGCACGGTTGAGCAGGCCCTTGGCGGCGACGCAGGTCAGCAGCCAGGTCAGCTCGGGAATTTCCGGAATGTCGGACTGGCGATAGAAGGTCACACGGTCGACATCCAGGCCGCCGGCCAGCCAGGTCGCGGCGATTTCCAGACGCGAGCGCTGGATGCGCAGCGGGTCATCGCATTTGATCAGGGCATGGTAGTCGGCCAGGAAGTAGAACGAATCGGCATTGCTGTCGCGGCTGGCGAGGATCGCCGGGCGGATGGCGCCGGCGTAGTTGCCCAGGTGCGGCGTGCCGGTGGTGGTGATGCCGGTGAGAATACGGGTACGGTTCGTCATGGGTAATCGCTTGTCAGACTGCAATCAATTCGAGAGACGCGGCAGGATCAGATCCTTGAGATCGGTCAGCTTGCCATGAAAAAAGTGTCCGCATTCTGCCACTTTCAGCAGCTCATGGGGGCGCTGGAGTTGTTCCGACCAGTCATAGACCAGCTGCGGATCGATCACTTCGTCGGTTTCCGGCTGGATCACGGTCAGCTCGCCGTGCTGTGGCAGTGGATCCTGATCGCCCAGGCGCATCACCGCCGGCGCGACCATGAACAGCTGCTTGAGCTGCACGCCTTGGGTTTCGAGACGACCGCCGAGACTTGCTGCAACAAATCCGCCGAAGGAGAAACCGAACAGGGTCAGCGGCAGATCCGGGTGCTTTTCCCGCAACCAGGCGGCGGCAGCCTGGGCGTCGTCGACTTCACCGCTGCCCATATCGTGGGAGCCTTCGCTGGCACCGACGCCGCGATAGTTGAAGCGCAAAGTAATCAGGCCGGCGTCGCGCGCAGTGCGCTGCAGGGTCGAGACGACCTTGTTGAGCATGGTGCCGCCCTGCACCGGGTTCGGATGGCAGATCAGCGCGATGCCGATTGGCTGCTCGTTATCGAGGTACAGCGCTTCGATTTGGCCGACTGGGCCATCAATCACTACAGGGGTTTCACGCATCAGCAAGGAAGGAACTCCGTGACCTCGAATCGGGTCGACTCGTCTAGCAAATTGTCTGTGCCAATCTATTGCGAGTGAATCGCGGTATACAGCGCAGGTTCGAGCCGTTAACGTAAAGCAAAGCCGTTTATAGAGGAAGGACTCGTGGAACACTCGCTCTTAGTTTGGTTGTTACCGACTCTTGCCCTGGTTGTGGGTGTCGCCATTGGATTCCTGATCGCTCGCGTCGCACCGAATGCCGCGCCGAGCCGCACGCAGCGTCAACTGGATGATATCCAGGAGCGCTTCGACAGCTATCAAAACGAGGTGGTCACCCACTTCAACAGCACCGCGATGCTGGTCAAGAAGCTGACCCAAAGCTATCAGGAAGTGCAGGATCATCTCGCCGAGGGCGCCAACCGCCTGGCCCTGGACGAGCAGACCCGTCAACGTCTGATCGCCGCTTTGCACGCCGATGCCGCACAGGCACCGCGCGAACGTCTGACGCCACCGCGCGATCAGGAGCCGCCGCGTGATTACGCGCCAAAAGCCCCGAACTCACCGGGTATGCTTGATGAGCATTACGGTCTGAAGAAGTAATCGGGTTTCGCGCCCAACAAAAAGCCCTCGGACAATTCGGTTGTCCGGGGGCTTTTTTGTATCTGTTGAGTTTGTGGTGCCTGCACAGGCCCAACAACCCTGTAGGAGCTGTCGAGTAAAACGAGGCTGCGATCTTTTGATCTTGTTGTTGAACCTGAAGATCAAAAGATCGCAGCGTGCCGCAGCTCCTACAGGGTGACTGCGTTCGGGCAAAAAAATGCCCGGTCACAAGACCGGGCATTTCTTCACTCAAGCATTCACTTACGGATACTGCTGAACCGTACCCGGCTGTTGCTGCTGACCACCATACTGCTGACCCGGAATCGCCTTCAGGTTGACCTCGACGCGGCGGTTCTGCGCGCGGCCATTGACGTCACCGTTGCTGGCAATCGGGTTATCCGGGCCGGCGCCACGGGCCGACAGGTTGGCACCGCTGACACCTTGCGAGGTCAGGTAAGTTGCCACGCTCTGCGCACGACGCTGGGACAAGTCCATGTTGTGCTGGCGGCTGCCGGTGCTGTCGGTGTAGCCGACGATTTCGATCTGGTTCTGGTTGAACTCTTTTAGCGAGTTCGCCAGGTTGTTCAGCGGTTGGTAGAAGCTCGGTGCGATGTTCGCCGAATCAGTGGCGAAGGTGATGTTGCCCGGCATGATCAGTTTGATCTGATCGCCTTGGCGCTGCACTTCAACCCCGGTATTGGCCATGCTGGCGCGCAGCTTTTTCTCTTGCTGGTCGGCGTAGTAACCGTAACCGGCGGCCGAAGCACCGACCACCGCCGCGCCGATCAAGGCGCCCTTGCCACGGTTGTTGTGGTCGATGGCGGCACCTGCCAATGCACCGGCCAGAGCGCCGAGGCCACCGTATTTGGCAGTTTTGCTCATGCCTTGCGAGCCACCGTCGGCCTGCCCCTGATTGTCATACGGGTTGGGCGAGGCGCAACCGGCCAACATGGCCACAGCGGTAGCAACAATAATCAAACGAGGCGTGGTGAACATGAAGAGCTCCTGGTTTTTGCATTTTGTGTGGCAGCGGCCCTAGGCAATAGACCTGTGCGGGCGTTGGATCATGACAATGCCGAAAAATTCCGCTGCACACTCGTGACAAAATGTTTAGGCGCGCACGAACGGGTTTTCGCGCATTTCATCCCCGAGACGCGTGTCCGGACCATGCCCGGCAACCACGATGGCGTCTTCGTCGAGCGTGTACAGCCGCTGCTTGATCGATCGCACGATGGTCGCCTGATCGCCGCCCCACAAATCCGTGCGCCCTACCCCGCGACGAAACAACGTGTCGCCGGCAATCAACAGCTTAGCCTCGGAAAACCAAAAGCTCATGGAACCGGGCGTATGTCCCGGTGTATGCAGCGCCACACCGCAGCCACAGGCCAGTTCTTCATCGTCGCTCAACCAGCGATCCGGCGACGGCACCGGAGTGTACGGCACACCAAACATCTGGCATTGCATCTCAAGGTTGTCCCACAGGAACTGGTCTTCCTTGTGCAGATGCAAGGTTGCGCCGGTTTTCTCTTTCATCTGCCCGGAAGCGAGGAAGTGATCGAGGTGCGCGTGGGTGTGGATGATGCTGACGACTTTCAGACCGTGAGCATCAAGGCGCGCCATGATCAGGTCAGGATTGCCGCCTGGGTCGACGACGATGGCTTTTTTCGTGACAGGGTCACCGATGATCGTGCAGTTGCACTGCAGGGGGCCGACGGGGAAAGTTTCGCGGATGAGTACGGAGTTGGGAATGGACATGAATGATCCTGCAAACAATGGTGGTCGAACCTCAGCATTCTAATGCCTTGGCCGATAGATATCGTCGGGTCAGGTATTTGACGCCACTAATCAGAAAGTGATGGCCAGATGATGTCAACCGTACAGAATCTGGTGCAAAATCACACCTTTGTCGTGGCCGCATCAGGACGGGCCGCAGAGCACTCAGGAAAACAGCATGCCTACGCCAAGTACTTACTCCAGCAGTTTCTCATCGTCTTTAACGGGTGTTGCAATTGTCGACAGCCTTATCTCTGGCACCTATTGGCTGGGATCCAACTGGAGTCCGCTTGGGCCAACCAACCTCAGCTACAGTTTCATGGCACCGGGAACGTCGTATTTCATCACCAACTATAGTCCCGACAATGAGTACAACGCGCTTTACGAGCTGACTGCCGGACAAAAGCTTGCAGTCACCAGTGCATTGAGTGCCTGGAGTGCCGTAGCCAATATCAATTTCACGCTGACCACTGACACCATCGCCAACGTGGGCGACCTGCGTTTTGGTGGCTATCGGTTAATGGATGACCAAACGGCGGCCTGGGCCTATTTTCCTGCCAACAACCCTGCCGCCGGTGATGTCTGGGTCGGTCCGCAAACCAACGATCCGAACCCGGGCAAAGGGACTTACGACTACTTGACGTTCGTTCATGAAATCGGCCATGCCCTGGGGCTCAAGCATCCGTTCGACACCAGTGCCACCAACAAGACTCTGCTTGACCCGAAACTGGACGATGTTCACTTCACAGTGATGAGTTACAACAGTAACTATTCCTATCAACCGACTACGCCAATGGTACTGGACATCCTTGTCATCCAAAGTCTCTATGGCGCAAATGTTCTCTGGCAGACCGGCGATAACGTTTACAAATGGGATGCAGGTCAGTCGATCTTCGAGACTATTTGGGATGCGGGCGGTAACGACACCATTGACGCAAGCAATCAACTCTCCGCCGTCGGTATAAACCTGAATGAAGGTGCCTACAGTCAAATCGGCAAGACATTTGTCGATTACACAAACATGACTGCAGTGAACGACGGCCTGGCGATCGCCTACGGCGCCAAAATCGAAAATGCCACCGGGTCGGCCTTCAATGACGTGCTCATCGGCAACACGCTGGACAACACGCTCAATGGCATGGCCGGTGCAGACACCATGTCGGGTGGCACGGGCAATGACATCTATATCGTCGACAACATTGCAGACGTCGTCATCGAGACCAGTACTTTAGCCACTGAAATCGACACCGTTCGCTCTTCGGTCGATTGGGTTCTCGGCGCCAATCTGGAAAACCTTGTACTGACAGGCACTGACAATCTCACTGCCACGGGCAACTCCCTGAACAACGTCCTGACGGGCAATGACGGCAATAACAGCCTGTTGGGCGGTCTGGGCGCCGACACTCTGATCGGCGGCGCCGGCAACGACATCTATGGTGTCGAAAACGTCAACGACGTTGTCATCGAGCTCGCCGGCGAAGGCCGCGATCTGATCAGAACCAAAGTCAGCTACACCCTCTCGGAC